>JBPCQG010000254.1:0-22360 GCA_050998315.1 Chitinophagaceae bacterium | reverse complement strand
GTTAAAGGCTGCAGGCGAAGTTTGTATTTACCGCCTTTCTTTTCAAGCTCATCAAGCGGTTGACCAATGCGGATAAATGCATTGGCAGCCTGCGTTTTCACCATTGCCGGAAATTTTGATTCCAGGTTTAGGATGGCAGCAGCATTATTAGGAACATTGTCACGAAGCTTTATATAAGTTGCCATCTGTGTCCATACCCAACTCCAGCTAAAACGCTTTACTGCCGGATAAGAAGCTATCGGTCGAAGCATATCAAATTGCAAAGAAGATTGCGATGGTATGTTTTGCATTACCGCTGTTACTGTAAAAGGCTTCCTGTCATCATCAAATAATAATACTCTGCCCATTGCATTACTATTTCCAAAATATTTTTTTGCTATCTGCTCAGTGATCACAACAGAATTAGGCTGCAATAAACAGGTTGCTTCATTTCCCTGCAATAATCTGTAATTGAATACCTGCAAAAAATTTGAGTCAACACCATGTACATTTTTTTCGGTAAAATAATTTTCTACCTGCTTATTTTCTTCAGATCGCACAACCTCATCACTTGCATTAAAGAACCGGGTGTATGTTTCAATTTCAGGAAAAGTATTTACCAATGCAGCGCCGGCAGGTGGCGGTGTAGTACCACTCAAATATTCCTGCCCGCCCATATTACCTTCAATATTTACCTGGTAAATGCGATCAGCACTTTTAAAAAACCTGTCGTACTTCAATTCGTCCTGTACATAAAACAAAATAAATATTACACAGGTAATTCCGATGGCAAGCCCGGCTATATTAATAATGCTGCTTACCTTATTACGGCTAATATTTCGCAGGCCAATTTTGAAATAGTTCTTAAACATTGTATCTCAATTTTTCTGTTCTTAGTAAAAATGCTTAAATCAGATCCAACTATTACTAAGAATTAATCAACCACACTGCCAAAATATCTATGCTTTGATTTACAAACTATTAGAAGAATAATTTTCTACGAATGCGTTCGTTATTAATACAATGAGTGTACGGTAATGATACAGTAATTAAATGCAGATATGGTGTAGGTCGTGAAACGTGAGACGACAAACCTGAGATTCTCACATCACACGTTCCCTTTCCAGGATGGAATACAACACTTTTTGTGGGCAAAGTTTAGCCCATCAAAAATCTGTAGCCAATCCCTTTAATGGTAAGTATTTCAATAGATGGGTCAGCTTTTAAATATCCGCGCAGTTTGGTTATATAAACATCCAGGTTACGGCTGTTAAAAAAATTATCGTTGCCCCACAACAAATTTAAAATATCACGACGATCAATTATCTTATCCCTGTTCCTGTACAAAACTTTTAATAATTCTGCTTCACGAAAGGAAAGCTTGTGTTCATCATCCTTGGCGGAGAGCACCTGCCTTGGCAAATGAAAAGTATATTTCCCAATATTAATTACATCTTTCTTATCAGTGTTATTATTGTTGCCGGTATACTTCAATATATTTTCAAGACGCACAATAAGTTCTTCCATGCTAAAAGGTTTACGGATATAGTCATTACCGCCGAGTTTGAATCCCTTTACAAGATCTTGAGTTTGCGATTTAGCGGTTAAAAATAAAATTGGAATTTTTTCATCGATGGCTCTGATCTCTTCAGCTATTTGAAATCCATCTTTGTTGGGAAGCATAACATCAAGCACGCAAATATCCGGCTTACATGAGGTGAACAACGCTACCGCTTTGCCTCCATCTTCCTCCATAAATATTTTATAGCCACGACTTTCCAGGCTTTCTTTTACAATTTTGGCAAGAAACAATTCGTCTTCTACATACAATATTTTTATGCTCATATTTTTTTCTTTCCTGGAATACGCATTGATATCCTACGTATACTGCGGTTATCATCGAACCATATTATTTCTGCTTCTTTAACAGGAATTTGGGCAATAAAAGTGCTGCCATTACCCAACTCACTCTTTGCATAAATATAGCCCATGTGCCGTTTAATAATTTCGGATACATAGCTCAACCCAAGCCCATAACCTTTCACAGCTTGCTTGTTATCCGTGGGCACACGAAAAAACTTATCGAATATTTTATCCTTGTATTCCTTTGCAATGCCAATACCATTGTCGCTTATTTTTACTTCAAAAATATCATGGTGTTGCGAAAGCTGTATATTAATAATAAGATTTTCACGGCTGTATTTTAAAGCATTGTCAAGCAAATTATAAATAACGCTGGTAATATGAAGCTTGTCTGCTTTGATAATAAAATTGTCACCGGCACTATTGAAATTCACAATAGCATTGCTTTTTTCAAATTGCAGCCTCATTGTATCCAACACTTCCTGTATTACTCCTTTTAGATCAAAGGGTTCTTTATTCAACTCAATCTCCTTCTTCTCAAACATAGAAAGCTTAAGTACTTTATCAACCAGCAAACCCAAACGCTGTAATTCATTTGCCGATATGTCGAGATATTCTTTTGTTTTCTGTGGATCATGAATGGCATTAAAATTTTTAAGGGCTTCTATAGCAACTCCAACAGTCGCAATCGGTGTTTTTAATTCATGTGTAATATTGCTAATGAAATCATTTTTTATTTCTGCAAGCTTTTGCTGTCTTAATAAATTACGATATAATAACACAAATGAGAAAATAGTGACGCCAACTAAAAAAAGAGAAAATGAAATTGGCAGTGTAATTTTTTTTATGAGATACGGCGCTGTGTTAAGCAGCTTTAATTGATAAGATACCGGGTGCGCAAACCCGACAGTTACTTCCGAAAGTTCCTGGTCTTCTTCCGATGGAACAGTATCTGATTTGGTAACCGCAAATTGTATATTCAAACCATCTTTTTTTAATTTTCCTGTATAGGCTTTTATTATTTCAGGAAGTGTTAAAGAATCCTGCAATGAATCTACCTTGTACAATAAATTAAAAACGTGAGTGCTATCGCCAGCTCGTCTTATTTTTATTTCAGATGTATGCTTAAAGTTCCTCTGCAATCCTCTGTCCTTTGCTATTAGAATTGTTGGATTTAGTCCGCTATCATTTTTTACAGAATTACGCAATGTATTTACCATTGTAATTATCTCCCGCCGGGGTGGTCCTTTTAAAGCTACATCCGCTTCATTGATATCTTCATCAACAAAAATTCTTGTCTTCTCTTTATGGTTGGAGTTAGGTAAAAAATTGCCAGGTAATTTTAATTTTATTATTTGAAGTTGCCTTATCGTTTCCTGGAAGGCCAAACCTGCTTTGATATTCATAGTCCTTTTTTCCCTGTCATAATTATCTTTTAACCAGTAAGCCTGAAAACCAGTTAAAGCCAGCAAAGTGATGATAATAAGGATGGGATCAGGAATACGCCTTTTCATGAAAACAAAAATAACTTTTTAGCACAGGCTTCCATTGTACTGTTAACCTTTATTAACCTTAATGCAAGGTGCGTTAACGCATAAGCTTTGCAAGAGGTGTTAGTTTTGTTTGAAAATAAATAACAACCGGTAAATAAAAACTTTATGAAAAAAAATTCTCTTGTATTCATTAGCATTTGCTTTTCCCTTACAATATTTGCACAGCAAAAAGAGGGTAAGGTTATCTACCAGCGTACCATGCAAATGCAGATACAGATAAATGATAATGACCATTTGCAACAAATGATGCCAAAAAGCAGAACAGATAAATTTGAATTAACATTCGGCAACAATCAATCATTATGGAAACATGTTGATGAGGATGACAATAATGATGAAATGGGCGGTGGCGGCATGCAGTTAAGAATGGTCGGTCCGGGACAGAACGATATTGTTTTTCATGATTTTACTGCTGCCAAAAGAACCGAGCAAAGAGATATGATGGATAAAAAATTTATTGTAACAGATAGCATTCGTAAACTTAACTGGAAGCTTACAGGAGAAACAGAAACAATGCTCGGCCATGTTTGCCAAAAAGCCATTGCAAAGCGTACCGGCAAGCGTACACAAATGACAATGGATAATGGAAAAATGGAAAGAAAAGAAATAAATGATACCACAAATATGGTAGCCTGGTTCACTAACGATATACCTGTACCTGCTGGTCCCGAAGTGCAGGGACAATTGCCGGGATTAATTCTCGGTCTTGAAATGAACAATGGAAGAATGGTTTACAAAGCGCTTGAGATATCACCAAAGGTTGATGTAGCAGGTATTAAAGAACCCAATAAAGGAAAAAAAGTAACCCCTGATGAATTTGTAAAAGAAAGAGAAAAGATGATGGCAGAAATGCAGAAAAACAACCAGGGTAACGGTAACCGTGTTATAAGAATACAGAATTAAAAAAAATTATTCGTTTATCAACCGCCTCAATCATTGGGACGGTTTTTTTGTTCGTTTAGAAAACTGCTATTAACAATTAGAAATGGCTATCCTATCTATTATAATGACAATAACTTCAATTCAACTTTTGAGAAGCAAACAAAACCTCTTTCATTTTGTCAACATGTACCTGTATGTTATCTCCTTTTTCTTTGTAATCTTTTGCCATTGTTGAAAATCCTCTTTTGGTATGATCATCTTCCATTTTTTTCAACAGGGTTTTGCGTTCTTCCATTATGCGTAAGGCTGTCCATAGTGTGGATTCAAATATTTCCCCCTGTTTAATTACAAGATCTTTTTCTGAATAGGAATGACCGATATGACAACGATACCGGACAACGCTTCCTTTATCATCACCTGCTTTAGTTATGTCCCATAAGCCACCGCCACAATCAGGGCAGGCATAAATACTTTTTTCACCCAATTGCTTTACGTTCTCATAATCAACCACCACTCTCTCTGCAATTCGTGATTCTATTATAACATCATCCGGAGCTGGCTTTTCTTCTGGCGTTGTTTGTGTTATTCCTGAAATTATCTCACCCATTGCAGTAAGAGGAATACAATAATCCACTTCAATATTATTGAGTACTGACAAAGGCATGTCAGGATATTCCGCTTCATTAGGGTCCTGAACAATCGTGATTCCACCGCTTCTTTTAATGGCCAGCATTCCTGTGGTTCCATCATCCAGTAAACCGGTTAATACTACTCCAATCACTCTCGTACTGTATGCCGCCGCAGCGGAACGAAACAAAACGTCAATAGATGGCCGCCAACGGTTTTCTTGCGGCCCACGTCCTAAAATTATGTTGCCTTTTTTTACCAGCAAGTGAAGATTAGGTGAAGCAATATAAATATGACCTTTCTTTATTGATGCTCCTTCGGTAGCTATTTCGCACTCCAACTGAGTAAGTGGTTTAAGATGGTGCATAAGAAAATCACTTATGCTGGTTTGTGATAAATGCATAACAATAAAAACTGCCGCATCCATCCTGGGTTTTAATTGTCCTACAAATTCTGATAAAGCATTCATTCCGCCTGCGGAAGCGCCAACTACAATAACAAATTTGGGGTTATCCATTTTATTATTTTTTAGTTATAAAAGCAAAAGTCGTATAAAAAATAAGATGATGCTTAGTAATCTTCAATTAATATTATTTACAGGTAAACTGGCAGTCGGGGTAGTATCTCAGTTTGAAAATTTTAGGTTTGCTTTAAATATGTTTACAAGAAAGAAAAAATAAGAAAGGGTCAAAAAAATTTGGAGAAAAGCTTGCATTTTTAGAGTAGCTTTTATACATTTGTTTCCCCGCGAAAGCATTACACCTCTCTTTGTAAATCTGTATCCTCTGCATAACTGAACCAATAGCAGGAAAAATACGTAAATTTTAAATTCTAAAACCTTTTTAACATGCTTACACCTCGTAAACCTTTGAGTGATATACAGTATACTATACGTGCAATTGGTCTGTTAATAGCAATGTTCGTAGTTAGTTATATCTTTTTAATCAAATAGCGATCTGATTTTAAGACAGAAATTTAAAAATTTAGATCAGGTATTTTATTGTTTGCTTAAAAGTGGCAAGAATTTTTGCTCTTTTATTTCTGCATTCTATAAATTATCAGATGAAGCCTCATAAATAATTAAAACAACTTTTCGTTATGTAGGCTCTTAATAAAGTTTGAAGCGTTATTAATCAGGCGGCAATATCTGTAACCTTACAATTTAGTTGATTAAATTTTTTAGTGCGTTCCTTTAACAGAGCAATTATCTCGTCATCTGATGTAAAACCATTATTAATATTTACAAAATTTTTCGCCAGCAGATCATACCGCTTACGCATCAGGAAAATAAAAATCCTGGCATAATCAAGCCCTTCAAAAATTACGGCTTTATTTTCAGCATATGCCTGCATGTTTATCATAAATGATTGTGGATGCTCCGTCCAGTGCAATGTTGGCTTTAGGTGATGGCTGGAATGATAACCATCGTTCCAGGCAATATGATTGTACCGTATGTTTAAACAGTTGATACAATTTTTATAAGGATTCTCCGGATTTACAGGGTCAATAAATGCGTGTTGTGTCCAGTTACCCAGCATCATCAATATCCTTGAGACAAGAAAAGTAAAAATAAAAACTGCCGCTGTTGCCTGCCAATTAATAAAACAAAGTAAAATACAAATTATAAAAAAGCACACCTCACCCGTGAGTGCCCTACGGGCAAGTTTTTTCCGGTTCTTCTTTTTCAAATAGCTTATCAGTCCTGCCATACCGGTAAAAAAGAATTCAGCTACATATTTAAAAAAACTTTTAATACTGTCTCTTTGATAAAACATAGTGCTGCTGTCATCATCCGGCATGTTGCCCTCGGGATGATGCATACCAATATGATGACTAAAATATGTTTCAGGGGTATGACCTATAAAGGGACCAATAAACCAGGTGATATAATAAATTGATTTTCTGTACGCCTTTTTAAATAACTGCCTGTGGCTAATAGCATGCATCATCAACCCATAAGGCGCTCTTAGTATAGTATTAACTACCTGGAAAGTAACAGCAATCATCCACCATAACCAGCCTGTAATAAAAGGGAGATATAATAACGCGGCAAGGGGTAATAACAAAGCCGAGACCTGTACAAGCAAATAAATAAAGGGGAGATCCCTTTTATCATTAATAAACCGCAGAAAAAATTTATCTGCTTTATTAAATGTTCTTTCATGGTAAACAGGATCGGTTATTGTTTTTATTATTCTCATAATGTATTTTATATATCGGGTATATACTCCAACATTGCAATTAGTAAGTTAGTCTGGCATAAAGTTATATTTTATTTTTTCTGTAAATCAAATATTGCCTGTAACGATATTGATTTTTAAATATTTTTTTATGCAGCACAAAGTATTTTTTGTTAGAAACTCCTACAATATGTACCTGCACCGTAAAATTACTCAATATAAAAAGTAAACTTACTGGATATGAAAAATTGTGTAAATAAAAATATTTGTACCGCCAATAAAGTGTACTTTTATCACCATTCCTAAGATCGATTTTTATCTCTTCAGAACTTTCTATAAAGCTCAATTGCTCTTTAAAAAAATTTAATGTCACCCACAGCTCCCCATCACATCATCGCTATTGGCGCCTCTGCCGGAGGTATGGAAGAAATAAATTCTTTTTTCGATCATACTCCATTAGATGGTGTGTCGTATGTAATTGTACAACATCTATCCGCTGATTTTAAAAGCAGGATGGCGGAAGTGCTAAGCAGGCATAGTAAGCTTGTAGTTAAAGAAGCTGAAAATGGTATGACTGTAGAAAGCAACCAGGTTTATACTATCCCGAGTGATAAGTTTATGACCATACGTGAAAGCAGGTTATACCTGGCAGATAAAGAAAAAACTAAAACCCCTAATCTTACTATTAATAAATTTTTAAATTCCCTTGCAGCGGATAGCGGCACAAAAGCAATTGCAGTAATACTTTCAGGGTTAGGCTCAGATGGCAGTGAAGGTATAAAGGCTGTTAAAAAAGAAGGTGGGATGGTGATAGTTCGCAATCCGGAAACATCAGAGTTTGGAAGTATGCCTTCCAACGCCATTGCTACCGGCGTAGTAGATTTTGTTTTGGAACCCGAAGTAATGCCCGACACCATTGAAGAATATGTGAAAAACGGAGCAGAAAATTTATTGGATAACAAGGATGATGAAAAGAACCTTACGGTTATTATTGACTTAATAAAAGAAAAGTCCCCCCATGACTTTACAGATTATAAACAAACAACAATACTGCGAAGAATTAAAAGAAGAGCTGCTTATAATAAATTTATCAAGCTCGAAAATTACATTGACTTTTTAAAGGCAACACCGGAGGAAGTGGAAGCACTTACCCAGGATTTTCTTATAAGTGTTACATCTTTTTTCAGAGATAATAAAGCTTTTGATTTTATACAAAGTGATGTATTACCTGATATACTTAAAAAGCTAACCCCGGGAGAAGAGCTAAAAATGTGGGTGGCGGGTTGCGCTACAGGTGAAGAAGCTTATTCAATGGCTATGCTGGTATGTGAGCAATTAACCGGCAATTTCAAAAATACCATTGTAAAGATATTTGCCACAGATATTGACGCCATTGCATTAAACCAGGCAGGCAAGGGTATCTATAATGAAGCTATTACAAAAGACGTATCTCCCGAGCGGCTTGAAAAGTTTTTTTTAAAAGAGGGTGATAGTTACAGGATAACGCCGGAAATACGCAAGATGGTGATTTTTGCACAGCATGACCTGGTGAAGAATCCACCGTACTGCAATATGCATTTGATCAGTTGCCGCAATCTTCTTATTTACATGACGCCTGCTTTACAAAAAAAGATTTTTTTAATGCTGCTCTTCGGGACTAAAATGGACGGATATTTATTTTTAGGTTCCAGCGAAAACCCCTTGCCGATAATCCAAAATCTGGAGGTTGTAAATAAAAAATGGAAGATATATAAGAACCTTGAAACAAAGAGGGTGGTTCGTTTTGATGCATTTTCATTGCCGGAGTTAAAAGCTACACCTGTCCCTCTTTCACGCGATGAATCTTATCAAAACACAAATAATACTTTGGCCGAAGCGGTAAATGAAAGCCTGGTTACTGAACTGGATTACCTGGCTGTTTGTATTGATGAGAATAATCATGTTGTAAAAACGTATGGCGATACAACAAAATATCTCCTTCAAAAAAATTTCAACTTAAATCTTACAGAGCTTTTACCAAGGCCGCTTGCTGTAGCATTTAATACATTAAGCATTAATACACTAAAAACAAATAAAAAAGTTACCGTTAACGGGGTAAAAGTTAAAAACGGCGAATACATAAATAAAGTAAGCTTGTCAGTAAGCCCTTTGAATTTAAAGAAGGGACAGCAAAGATTGCTATTGGTAACTTTTACTGAAGATAAATCGGTAATCCCGGAACGGCAGGAAGACATAGTGTTTGATGAAAAAATATATCTTGATCAATACACCATTAACCTGGAGGAGGAATTAAAAGAATTAAAAGATAAACTTCATTCCTCCTATTTGCAGGTTGATGCCTCCAATGAAAATATGCAGTCGTTTAATGAAGAGTTACTTTCAGCAAATGAAGAGATGCAAAGTACCAATGAAGAGATGCAGTCCATAAATGAGGAACTGCATACCATTAATGCTGACTACCAGTTAAAAAATAAAGAACTGCTGGAGTTGAATGATGATCTTAATAATTATTTCAGAAGTAACATCAACGGACAATTATTTGTAAATAATGATCTGCAGTTAATGAAATTTTCGCCGGGTACGGTAAAGCAGATCAACCTGCTGCCGACTGATGTAGGCAGGCCACTCAGCAACATCTCTACCAATATAAAATTTGAAACAATTGAAAATGATATCAGACAGGTGCTTGCAGATGGAAACATCATTACAAAAGAAATTGAAACTGAAAATGGCAAATGGTACCAGGTAATGACGATGCCATATATACAGCAGCCGGATAATAAAACTAATGGCGCCATCATTACTTTTAACGACATTACTCAATTGAAAAAAACACAGCTACAGCTTGATAAAAAAAATGAAAGCCTGCAGCGTATAAACGCAGACCTTGATAATTTTGTTCATACCACCTCCCATGATCTTTTAGCCCCACTGGGAAATATAGAAATGAGTATTGGTGTTATGAATGAAATTAAAGTAACCGATCCTAAACTAAATTCCTTTTTAAATGTAATAAATTCATCAGTTAAAAAATTCCGTTCGCTCATAAATGATATAGCCAATATAGCCAAAATAGAAAACGGTATGTTAGAGATGGAAATGATTGATATAGAAGAGATAATAAATAACGTAGAATGGAGCCTGGCTAATAAAATTAAATCATCGGAGGCTGTTATAAACAGGGATTTAGAAGTTAAAAATATCCTGTTTTCAAAAAAAAACCTAAGAAGCATATTATACAATCTTATTTCGAATTGTATTAAATTTAAAAGCGATCAACCTCCTGTAATAAATGTCTGTACTGCAAAAGAAGGGGACTGTGTTATCCTGTCAGTACAGGATAATGGAATAGGAATGACAAAAGATGGTATTGATAAAATTTTTGGTATGTATGACAGGCTTCACCAGGATATTGAAGGGCATGGCATTGGTTTATATCTTGCCAAAAAAATAGTAGATGCAGCAGGTGGAAATATTATAGTAGAAAGTGATCCGGGTAAAGGCAGTAAGTTTACTATAAACCTTAAATGTGAACCGGAAACCTAAGAAGTTGCCACCACCGTTAAAAATTCTTCGCTGGTTAATTAACCCCCAAACTTTTGTTATTGATAAAGCGGATTGAATAGAACTTTCAATTAATTACTGCCTTGTATGTAAGCATGCAACATTTTAGAGGAGACGTAGCTTAGAATTACTGGGCGTAAACCTGTTATTTATGTATCTTAAAAATACAAAGATGGAAATGTATGATAATGAGAATACGGTTCAAAAATCATTCAATACCGATTTTTTGACTGAAGAATTATTACAGGCACAATGGGCTGAATTTATAGAATTGAAAAAAATAATAACAGGGTTATATAAAAATAAAAAACAGCCTATAACAATTTTAGATATCGGAATTGGTAATGCCCGTATTCCAAAACATCTCAGTGGCATCAAAGAAATATGGGACATGATTGAAAAATATGATGGAACAGACAATGCCCTTAATTGCGTAAAATTATCTGAAAAAGTTATAGCAGACTTAGGTATTCAAAACAAAGTGAGTGTTTATTTTTTTGAGGCACATGATCTGGATAAGTGGGATAAGAAATATGATTTGATTATTACTACATGGTTTACGGCCGGGAATTTTTATCCGGCAAAATTTCCTTTCGAAACTTATAAAGAATCAGGAGAGAAGTTTGACCTTTCTAAAAATGAAAAATTTGAAAAAATTTTTTCAGCTGCTTATGATCTTTTACACCCCGGCGGAGAAATATTAATTGGAGCATGTTATATTGATAACGATAGCACCAGAAAAAAACAGGAAGACTTTTATAGAAAAGCCGGCATGACGATAATTACCAACGGGAATGATTCCTTTACAGCAACCAAAGAAAGGTTCTGGTCGCAAAGATTTACACAGGTAAAAATTTATAAATATTTACATTTTGTTTTGCCCGAAAAAATTTCATTTATTCCATTAGATACGTATGATTATGCAATGCAGGTAAGAATTAAAAAGTAATTTTTGTCGCCGGTTGGTGGGGACACCCGCCGGGGCAGTGAGCCGTGGGGAGGTGTCCCCACGATAACTGTTCGGAAGATTTATCATTTATAAAATTTGTGTTGCCATTGTCCATGTATTTGTCTTACAGCCCGACCTCATAAAAAATGCGTTAAGAAAATTAATAGATCAGGCGTTAAGAAATGAAATAAATGTTGCTAAAGCTGAAATTCGTTTTTTGTACGTAAATCGCACACAGGCTTGGTTATATTCAACTGTTAGAGCTTATTTCATTTTAGCCTTATCTGTTAATTTTTAGCATTTTTTATGGAGTCTTGATTTTTTGTTTCTTTTTTATCAAGAAAAAAGAAAAGTAAAACATAATAAAATTCAAAATAAATAACCTGCGATAATTATTTATTTCCTTCCGAACAGTGATGGTGTTCCCACCGCCCAATGAGTTGGTCCGGCAACAATTTGAAATGCACCCAGTACGAATTAAAAGTAGTCTTTTGAAAATAATTATTTAATTTTCAGGATGCCAACTTGTGGATCTCCCCTCTTTTATTTTTCACTCAAACCCAACCTTATGATCACTAAGCTATCATCACTAATTATGGTTGTTGTATTTTTTTTATAAATGCAGTAACAGCCCAAACAATTTCAGGAAAAGTTATTGATAACACCACTAAAGAACCTCTCTCCGGAGTTTCCATTAAAGTGGTAGGGAGTTCAACCGGTGCAACAACTGATGCCAATGGTGCATTTACAGTTAAAGCAACTCCCCAATCCAAATTAGATATTTCACAGGTTGGCTATGCATCTCAACGTATCTCTTTAAATGGACAGACAGAAATAACAGTTGAATTATTAGTGCAACAAACCGTTTTAGAATCTGTAACAGTTGCTGTAGGAAGTAGAAATGCACAAAGAACATTAACTGAAACTCCACTGCCTGTAGATATATTTTCTGCAGCTGATTTAAAAACTACCGGCCAGTTAAGTTTTGATAAAGCGCTTCAATACCGTGTGCCATCATTCAATACAATTAACACACCGGTAAATGATGCAACAACACTTTTAGATCCTTATGAAATAAGAAACCTCGGACCAAGCCGCACATTGGTTTTGATAAATGGAAAAAGAAAAAATTTGAGTTCATTACTTTATGTTCAATTTGCGCCCGGCAGAGGTGAAACAGGTGCTGATTTATCTGCCATACCTACTGATGCTATTAAGAGGGTAGAAATATTACGCGACGGTGCTTCTGCACAATATGGATCTGATGCAATAGCAGGTGTGATGAATGTAATTTTAAAAGATAACTTTCAGTATAGTTCCTTAAATCTAAATGGCGGCGTTACCAGTAAAGGAGACGGAGCAACTTATGGCGTGGCATTTAACAGCGGTTCTAATTTTGCAAATAAAGGATTTATAAATTATACTGTTGATTTCAGTCATCAAAATAATGCGGTGCGTTCCGGAATTATTGATGTACCAACAGAAATAGCCACATTTGGTGATCCCACAAAACCTCAAACAGATCCGGCAAATAAACCCATAGTGGATTTTTTAAAAATTTATCCTACCGGTAGAAATACAAATGGAACGGGTGAAATTACAGCTGCTAAATTTTTATATAACCTGGGTGTTCCTATGGGTGATAATGGACAGTTTTATAGTAATGCTGCCGTTGTTTCCAAAAAAGTTATAAGCAATGCAAATTATCGTACCCCTTACTGGAAACAGGATTATGGTTTATTACATGCGGCAGGTACCACCTATATTGGCTATCAGCCTACCTTTGAGGGAGACCTGATTGATTATAATGCTACCCTTGGAGTAAAGAATGAAAATAACGGATGGAAGCATGATGTTAGTATTACATTGGGCGGCAACCAACAGCTTTACAGTGTTGATAATACAGTAAACCATACATTGAAGGCTGCCAGTCCAACTTCTTTTAAACCAGGTGGATTTCGTTTTACTAACATCATTGGTAATTACGATGTTTCTAAATCACTTACTGATAATTTTGGGGTAGCATTTGGTTCTGAAATAAGACAGGAAACATTTAAAATTATTGGTGGTGATACCGCTTCCTATTCCGGTGAAGGGGCCAATTCATTCCCTGGTATCCGCCAGGAAAATGCTACAACTAACAGCCGGTTTAACTTCGGCGCTTATTTAGATGCAAGCTGGGATATCACTAAAGACTTTTTATTAAATGGTACAGTGCGTGGTGAAAGGTATAGCGATTTTGGTAATGCCTTTGTATATAAAGTATCATCACGTTATAAATTTGGCGAAGATAAAATTGTGATCAGAGGTTCTGTTTCAAGCGGTTTTAGAGCACCAACTTTGCACCAGATATTTGCTCAATCAACGCAGGCGTCATTTGTGGGAGGCACCATACAGCTTTCAGGTTTATTCAATAACAGGAGTAAGCAAGCCTTTGCCTTGGGTATCCCATTATTAAAACCTGAAAAATCTGACAACTTTACTGTTGGTTTAGGCTTAAAACTACTAAAAACCTAAGTGTTACTTTAGATTTTTATAACATTACCATAAGAGACAGGATTGTATACAGCTCATCTATTTCATCCAGCAATCCTTCCAGTACATTAGGGATGATTTTGGCAAGTGCAGGAATTAAACAAATTCAATTTTTTATTAATGGTATTAAGACAAGAACAAACGGAATTGATTTTGTTGCCAACTATAAATACATTGCAATAGGTACGGGGAAATTTGGTTTAAACCTGGCAGGAAATTATACCTTGACAAATGAAATATTGGGTAGTCCCAATGATCCTGCTCCAATAAAATCAGATGGCTCAACAATTCTTAGTACTCAAATCAAATCTCTTTTAACTGAAAGCCGTCCTAAATATAACGTTGTATTAGGTGCTGATTATCATATCAACAAGTTTAACGTTAACCTGAACAACACTTTATTTGGAACAACACAGTTCCAGGATCTGGATAATGGAGGTAGCGATATGGAAAACATCAGGCAGAAATTTACACCCGCAGTTGTTACCGATTTAAATTTGGGATATGATATCTCAGATAAAATAAATTTTTCGGTAACAGTAAACAACTTATTTAATATATTACCTAAGTGGAAACTCGAAGCATTAAATTCTAAAGGGCAAGCTGTATTAAATAATCCTGCTGCAAAAAGTTTGCTGGAAGGTTTTTTAGAATTCAGTGGACGATATAAAATTTTAGCATACAATGGTTCTCAATTCAGCCAACTGGGTACTATATTCCAGGCTTCATTAAATTTTAGATTTTAAAAACAAAATATTTTAATTTTTTTAATCGCCGTCTCAATATTTGAGGCGGTTTTTTTATAGGGAAGATTTCAAAATCACAGAGAATATAACGAACCTATAACCCAGGGCTCAATTGATGAAGTTTCATTTTAAGCTCCTTCGCCGCTTCAGTATATCCGCCATTTGATCCATCTACAAAATGGATGTGTTTTGCATTATAATTTTCTATGTAACAGGTCATAACACTTTCTTTGCTTATGTGATGGCCATACAATAAATTTCCTTCTTTTTCCTGTTCACTTAAAAATTTTAAAAATGCAATCCTTTTATCTATAGTGCCGGAAATAATAGTATTGATACGTCCGTCAATAGTAAGCGTATCTGCATTATCAATAAGCTGGGTGAGATATTCCTTTCCTTTTAAATTATTTATTTTAATGTTATACTTAAAATAATACTGCCCTATAATTGTTCTGAAAAAAGCAAGGATAAAAGAATTTAATTTCCATTTGCCATACTTTGCGAGCATCTCTTTCTTAAACTTATCAAATTTAAACAAGAGCCGTAACCTGTCAAGTGAAAGTGGATTACGCATATTTACATTACCATAAATTTCATCTGCTTTAAGCAGTACGTTGCGATAAACCGCTATTTGTTTTGCGGGATCTATAGTTTCAATTAAATAGCACACTATCTCATCTTCTTCGTTAGGCGGCTTTATTCTGTCCCACCTGCATTCAAGCCCGGTTAAATTTAATTCGCCATTATTTTTGTTTTCATCCGGTACATTTTCTTTTGCTCCCTTTATTATTTGCTCGGCATATTTTACTCCATCTCCTATAACTATGGGCTTATTAAAGCCTGTACCATATTTTACTTTAGCAATTTTTATGTAATGCCCGGCATCTATAACATCTTTAATAGATATACTGCCTATATGCATTTCAAGTCCAAAGTTTTTTATTGTGTTTGTATTATGAAGTGATAAGCCCTCAATTGTATCACTCAGTAATTCCGGGGGCACTAAAAGTGTTCCTCCATCTCCACCAAAGAAAAAAGGTATTTCAATATCCGCGGCTTTGGCAACATTCAGGGCTACAATAAGGCTGCCTGCCGCTATAAGGTTTACATCATTGTGTTTTCCGGAACTTACAGCAGTTGTAGAATTTTTTACATCAGACATTATGATGAACCAGTCTGAAGGCGCATTTGAAAAATTCGATTGCTGAAAAACATCTGTTACCGGAAGATTTATTGTTCTTAAATTCCTGTAAAAATGTTTGCTGCTCATTATTGATGTTGATTATGCCGCTTCACTGTAAAATACTTAATTGTTTTTGCTGAAGAGAAAAAAAATTATTAAAGCACATCTCTCAACCTTTCATTAACGAAACAAAGCGCATTGAATTTTTATTTGCTTTCTATTAAAATATACTGAGGGTTATTTGCATTAAAGCCGGCAGGGCAAGCTGTTTTAAATAATGCTGCTAAAAAAAGTTTGCTTGAAGGGTTTTTAGAATTTAGCGGACAGTTATAAAATTTTGGCTTATAATGGTTCTCAATTCCCAGGCGTCATTGAGCTTTAGATTTTAAAATAAAATATTTTAGAAGAGTAGATAAGAAAAAGTTTTTGATGTATAATTTTTACAACAAAGACTAATAATGACAACTGCCTGGGTTGAAATATTTTAAACTAACTCCTTTTTAACGGCAGGATATACAATAGTTGTTTTAGATTTAGCGTTTAAACTATGAAAACAACATGAGACATCAACTAATGGATAAAACTAAAAATTTTTAAATTTGTATATTTATACCGTACCTCACAACCTCTCTTTAATGACCCCTGCCAAATTTGTATTTTCCCTTTTCGCGACCTTTACTTTTAATTCCTCCTATTCACAAAAAACAACTGAGCGTTATTACGATTATAAATGGCGTCCTTGCATGCTGGAAGATGCTAGATTTTATTCAATTATAAAAAATACCGATACAGGTTGGTATAGAACTGATATTTTTATTAATCTGAAAAAAATACAAATGGCTGGATTATATGAAGACAAGGAAAACACAATCAGCAACGGAACATTTTATTGGTTTTATTCGAATGGTACATTAAAAAGTGTGGGTAGGTATGTGCACAATAAAAAGGATGGTGTCTGGTTAAATTATTTTCAGGACAAATCATTAAAAGATTCTTCAAATTATAAAGATGGTAATTTGATAGGATCATTAGGCTGGTATAGCAATGGCTTTATGAGAGATTCTTTAAATGTTGATTCTTATGGAACGGAATATATGTTTCATGGTTTGATAATGGCAATCCATCGTCTGCAGGAAAGTATGTTGATTATAACAAACAAAATGGTATGTGGCAATATTTTCATAAAAATGGTAAACTAAGTTCTGCAGAAGTTTATGAGCGTAATGTATTAAAAGATAAAAAGTACTATACCGAAAACGGAGGTGCGATGACCGATACAACTTCTCGTGATAGTGATGCGTATTTTGCCGGCGGTGATAAAGCATGGAGTAAATTTTTGTCTAAAAATTTACATTTCCCATCCAATTATGAAATACAAAATAATCACCAGATAACTAATGTTGTTAGCGGCACTATTACTGATGAAGGAAATATTATTGAAATTGAAGTTACTGTTCCCGTATCTTATGTATTTGATAAAGTTGCTTTAGATGCTTTAAAAAATTCACCAAAGTGGATCCCTGCAGTATCACATAACAGAAAGGTTTATGATACTTTTTCGCAAGCCGTAAATTTTAGCCAGAGTTATTATTAATTTTTACAACATTAATATCTCCGCCACTTTTCTTCCCCGCAGGTACAAGAAAATACCTAAATCAATAAAATTACTATCTTATCATTCTTACATTTCCCCCACCCCCTTCATTGCTTAATCCTGTTTTGGTGAGGTTATAGGTAAAGCTTAGTAAAAAGAAACGGCGAAGGCTGTTAATACGACTGTCTTCAATATAGTTCTGATTGGCGCTTCGGTTAATACCGATATTCTTATTGAGTAAATCTTTTGCGGAAAGTTTTAATTCGCCACGATTAAAGTGCAGCACTTGCTTGCTGATGCTTGCATTCCACAAAGGAACTTTTGTATTGAAGTCAGTTGCATACTGGTTATTGATACGGTAATTAAAATCAGTTGCCAGCAAAAATCCTTTGGCAAATTGCCAGTCAACATCCACACCATATTCCTGCGTAAAGTATTTTGAATTGCGGGCAGATGGAAGCGAATATTTTGTTTTTGAATAATTGAATTCGGTACTTAAAGAAAGATTTAATTTATCGGCAGGACTTATATCCAACCGTACCTGCGGACCTACAGTAATAGTATTGATCGTATTTTCCTGTGTGTTGGCAAATTGCTTTCCGTGAAATTTATTTATCGCACTGCTCACATCAAGTGTGCCTTTAAGAAAATGAACAGGAAAGCTAAAACTAATATTACCATTCATGTTGTAAACGCCATTTACATTCACCGGCAATACAGAGTCAACACCAAGACTGTTTATTTTATCATAGTCCACGATCTTATTTTGTGTTTGTTGCAGTGTAAAAAAAGCAAACAAATTCCTGTTCTTAAATGGATTTACAAACGATGCATTAAGCCGCAGACTTTGCGTGAACTCCTGTTTAAGATCAGGATTGCCCAGCTTTATATACAGCGGATTGCTGTTATCAGGTACCGGCTGCAGTTGCGTTATGGTTGGCTGATTAGTATTGGCACTGTAATTAAGTGTGACACTTTTAAACCGTGAAAAGTTATATTGAAATCTTGCATTAGGTAAAATATTTTTAAAGCTTTTGCCGATAACAGTATCTTTTAAATTATTTATTACACCTTCAAGTTCTGCCTGTTGCCATGTAGCGCCTACTGCATAATTATATTTTTTGGTTTGCCTGCGGATACGTAATCCTGCTGTGGTGTAGCCATAAGTATTTTCAAAATTGTTGGTAAGCGTATTATTAACCAGATCAAATTTTCCGTTGTTGCGGTTATAATCATAGGTTGTTTTGGAAGAAACATTTTCCGTATAACTTTTGCCAATACTAAACTCCAATAACGATTTTTTAAATACGGGTTCAGTATAAACTGCTCTTGCATTAAAGCCTTTCACATTAGCAGCGTTATTATTTTTTTGATTCATGGAATCTTTTCGCAGTGGCAACCCGGATGGATCGTAAAAATTAGTTATTGATTGCAAGCTGCCATCACCTTCACTATTGTTAAAATTTGTCAACAGATTCAATGAAAAAGTTCTTCCCTTTTTTTGAAATTTATTCCTGAACAAAATATTTGTAGCAAGGCTGGTTCCTTCATTATTTGCTAAATTATAACTGTTGCCGTCATTTATATTTATTCCTTTATCCGACACTGTACTGTAATCAGAAGTGGTACCGTTACTTGTTTTTTGGTAACTGAAATTAGGCGCAATTTTTAGCGATCTAAAAGAATCTATCTGGCAATCGGCGCTGAAATTAAGGCGATGCGTATTGTTTATATTATCAGTGAAAGAGTTTTGTTTATACAAATTTGCGGGTGCAAAATATTGCCGCTGTATGTTGCTTATGCGTTTTGGATTAAAGCGGCTGTAAAAATAATTACTTTGAAAATCAGTTTTGGTTCCAATAATATTGTTGTAATTAATTCCGCCTCCCAAGGTTGTGTTAATGCCACTGTTGTTACCACCGAGCAATCCTGCCAGGGGATCATCAGCGCTAATATTAAGATTAATATTACCACCGCCGCTTTTAAGCTGGCTCATGGCGCCGGTAAAATTTAAAATGTCCATAAAAGAAAATCCTTCGGCATTTGTATTATTACCCATACCAATCACTGACATTTGCCTGGCACCTTTAAAAGAATTCACATTAACCTTTCCCTGGTAGCGTTCTTCCGTTCCAATTCCGGCGTTCACTTTACCAAAGGCGCCTTTCTTTTTATCTTTTTTTAATTTAAGATTTATCGTTTTTTCACTGTTGCCATCATCAAAGCCTGTCATCTGTGCCTGGTCGCTTAATTTATCATACACCTGAACTTTATCAATTGCATCAGCGGGTAAATTTTTTGTGGCAATCTTAGGGTCATTCCCAAAAAATTCTTTTCCATCAACCAATACCTTCTGCACTTTCTCTCCCTGTGCTTTTACTGTACCATCTTTTTCTACTTTTACACCCGGTAGTCTTTTTAAAAGATCTTCAACACTTGTATTAGGCTGGGTTTTAAAGGAGCCTGCATTGTATTGTATAGTATCTCCAATCAATGTTACAGGTGGCGCTTCTATTACTATTTCACTAAGCACTTTATTTTTATCATACATAATAACATTACCAAGGTCAATATTTTTGTGCTCATTGTCAATTGTAAAAACTTTATTGGAATTACGATAGTTTATTTGGGTGATGAGAAGTCGATATTCTCCAAAAGGGATTTCATTCAATTCAAATTTTCCGTTATTATCTGCCATACCAAATGTTATCAATGAAGAATCTTTCTTCTTCAATAACGTAATGGTTGCATTTGGCACTGACTGGTTTATTGATGTATCAAAAGCAACACCTTTTACAGTCCCGTTTTGTGAAAACGCCTGAACAGATAAAAAGACAAAAGAAAGAACGGTAATAAATTGCTTCATAATAAAATTTGAGGTACGAAAATATTCTTACTCAGAATGAAACACAGTTAACCAGCATTGGTTTATTGTTAATGAACGCTAAGAAAAATTGCATTAACTGATTCAAGTACCTTGTATATTTTTTAACCCTACGATTTATCGTAGGGGAAAACACCTTAAAAATATCAGGGCTTCAGCCCCGCTGCCAAACCCCGTTATGCAGTTCATAGCTGAAGTCATAATTTATTTTTGGCATTTCTCCATGCCGAAGCATGGAGTTATATTACAGAGTAATCTGAGATAATCAAACTAATCCATATCGCAGCCAATAGGTGCTCCCGGTGGCAATGGTTCAGGAATAAATGGTTTGCCCTCCAAACGATTTTTTATTCTTTCCAGTGTTAATAATAAATATCCTTTCGTTGTGCCATTAGAAGATGACAATTGTTTGGTCGCATTATTTTTTATGTCATCAATAGCTTTTAATATCGCAGCATTAGTGGCAAAAGAAATATCAGGGTTTAAAGAAACGCCTAATAAATAAGTAAGCAACAATTGTTCATTCTGCTCAAGTATTAAACCCTCCAATCCTCTTAAGCGTGGTGCTCTCCAGGTTTTATCCATTAATAGGTTTATCATTTCATCAATACCTAATCCATTATTCTGCACCTGGTACTGCACCATCCTGTTTAACCGGGAAGGATTGAATAAAAATGATAATGGAAAATCAGTGGCGCTTTCAGCAGCAGCCAATGGATCAAATGCCAAACCTGTTCTGCGATTAAATAATTCCTTTGTATACTCATAACCGGCAGGCCGAGGAGGAATTAATTTTATGATATTTTCAGGTAACGCCAAAACCTTTGGATTCATACAATCCAGAACAGCATTTAATGCATTTAACTGTTCCTGTTTTGTAAGCGGTTGCGTTTTCAATTGTCCATCACCTTTTAATGCATAGGAATAATTCATACCACCAACTTGTTTGCTTACGGCTTCCAATTGATAACGATGAAAAAGATATATCGGAACCAATACATCTTCCAGCATTGCCATAGGTGTTCCTTTTACAATATTGTTTTCGCCAAATTGAGATAAAGCTTTTTGACGAACCTTCATTACATCTTTTAATCCGCTCACAGGGTCTTTGCCAACATCCCATAAATGTGCGGTGGGGTGTAAGCCAGCAGGGTCTCTTGCATCCCTGTCGGAAATAAAAGTCAAACCATTTTTTGCAGCATCAGTAATTATCTTGTTTAAAGCAGTTGCTTCATTAGTGCCGGCAACGAAATCAGAATATCCATAAGCAATTGTCACCTTATCCCAATCACCAATTTGATTTGTATATGCATCCGCCAGATCAATTTCACCTTTATTATTTATGGTAACCACTGGCGATGGATAATCCATAACACTTGCCCTGCCCTGTGTGCTTGCAATATAATTATGCATCAGCCCCAAGGTATGACCAACTTCATGCGCAGCTAATTGTTTAAGACGTTGCAATGACATTTTCAGCATTTTATTGCCCCTATCCCCTAAAGGGGAATCACTCTCAAAGGGCGCTAACAACCCTGTTGCGATTAAATAATCCTGACGAACCCGGAGAGAACCTAATGTTACATTGCCTTTAATTATCTCGCCAGTACGTGGATCAACAACCGAAGATCCATACGACCATCCTCTTGTAGACCGATGAACCCAGTTTACCATGTTATACCGAATGTCCATCGGGTCTGCGTCTTCAGGTAATATTTTAACCTGGAAAGCATTTTTATATCCTGCTGCTTCAAACGCCTGATTCCACCATTGTGCACCTTCCAGCAAAGCACTGCGTATCGGTTCAGGTGTACCGTTATC
>JBPCQG010000201.1:0-15199 GCA_050998315.1 Chitinophagaceae bacterium | reverse complement strand
ATGAGCATAGCTGAGAGAGCTGGAGGCATAAGAGTTATATCAAAAATTATTGGGCCATTTTTCTCCAAACTTTTTCCTGAACTTCCCAAAGGCCATCCTGCTATGGGGCATATGATGATGAATTTTTCTGCTAATTTATTGGGTTTGGACAATGCTGCAACACCCTTTGGTTTAAAAGCAATGCAAAGCCTGCAGGAGATAAATCCAAGTAAAGAAACTGCTTCCAATGCCCAAATAATGTTCCTGTGCCTGCATGCCGCAGGACTTACCTTAATTCCTGTAAGCATTATTGCTGCGAGAGCCGCTTTAAAATCTGCAAATCCTACAGATATTTTTGTTCCATGCATGATAGCCACATTTGTGGCAACAATGGCTGCCATGTTTATGGTGGCATACAAACAAAAAATAAATGTTCTTCAGCCTGTTGTGTTGTTATGGGTAGGAGGGCTGTCTGCAATAATTGCATTGTTGGTTATCTATCTTAAAACATTAAGCTTTCAGGGGGTACAAAGTTTCTCGGGAGTGTTAAGCAATGGATTGATATTGCTGATATTTTTTTTAATAATTCTGGGAGCGCTTTATAAGAACATAAATATTTTTGATGCATTTGTTGATGGAGCCCGGGGTGGTTTTGAAACTGCAGTAAAAATTATTCCCTACCTGGTTGGAATGCTGGTAGCGATAAGTATGTTACGCACCAGCGGAACCTTTGATGTAATAATACAGGGGATGAAAAGTTTATTTGCAGCAATGGGAACCGATACACGATTTGTTGATGGCTTGCCTACTGCATTGATAAGACCACTGAGTGGCAGCGGTGCAAGAGGGATGATGATTGATACAATGAAAACTTTTTCTCCTGATTCATTTGCAGGAAGGCTTGCCTGCATTTTACAGGGATCATCGGATACCACTTTTTATGTTGTTGCCGTTTACTTTGGCGCTGTTTCCATTAAAAATACACGCTATTCAATCGGCATCATGCTGCTGGCTGATCTTGTGGGGATTACTACTTCTATAATTTTGGCGTATTTATTTTTTGGGAATGTTGGTTAGTTATTGTAGTATTTGTTCTTTGTAAATTAAATTTCCTTTTTTATCAATTCCCTGGATCATTATTTTATATTTTTTAGATGTATCATTATTGTAAAAACGGATAGTTGCTACTCCGGATTTATCAGGTTTTAAATTACCATTCCAATAAAGCGTAGTTCTATTATCTGTAAAAGATGAATCAGCTTTAACAGAATAATCCGGATTATAAAATTCTCTGGTAACAGCATAGCCAATTTTTTTTTCTGTAAAAAATCCTTTTTCACCTGTTCTGGATTTATCATTTATTCCCTTTTTTGTATAAATAGCTATGCCACCTTCATTTATTCCTAATGCAGCACTCTCAGGCCCTTTGAAAACTTTTACCAAAGCTATATCGCTGGGGTGAAGTGTATTAATAACGTCCTTAGAAACATTGATTTCATTTAGATAATATGTTATACCATTTGATTCCATGCCACCTGCCTGGTTAGTTCCTTCTTCTTCCTCAATTGTTGGCGAACGAAGGCCGGCAAATCTGCTAAAATAAACCTTGGGATCTGTAGGACTTCCTTCTACAATTAAACCATTTACCTGTTCTCTTAAAAATTGCCATACACTTAAATAGTGAGCAGAGGTTACCTCCAGGCTTTGCCCCATTTGAAACATATCGCTGGCATAGGTTAAATTTAAGGAATCAATTCTCGAGATTTTCTTTATGCTTACTTTCACTTCTGACAGTGTAATAACCTTATTCTTGTCAGTTTCTTCGGCTATAAGCGATAATAATTTGTCGTTAACTAAGCTGTTGTTTTCTGCAAATGAAACAATATCTTTTAAAGGAATATTCTCAGATCTTTTTAAAGTGTCAATGTATGCTTTATTTACAATAACATCAACATTTGCGTTTTGATTAGAAGTTTTTGATCCCTGCAAATACACTGTAGCTCTTTGTATAAAATTTAAATCATTCACCAAAAATTCTCCCTTACTATTTACGGCAGCTTTTGATAAAATTGTGGTGGAATCTTCACCTTTTGTAATAAGATCTACATGTCCGCCCACTATAGTTTTATTGCTTTGCGGGATAGTTACTTTACCACTTACTGAAATACCGGATTCAATTGGGTACTTTAACACGATATCTTTATTATTGGTAATGTCAGACCAATTAAATCTTCTCCATCCATGTGTTAACATTAGTAAATCAAGGTGCTCTGTAACGTCAACATTTTTATTCCGAAAATAATACCCTGGTTGATGGATGTATCCTCTAAGATCAGATGTGAGCAATAAGTTGGATATGATATTATCTTCTGTTCCGGGTTGATTTGAAAAATCGCCATTTGTAATTGCGACCGATACTGAAGGGCTTGCAAACTTTGATAAATCCATTTTGAATTTATTCTTTCCCCTTGGTTGTAAAGAGATGCTATCTGTTAGTAAACTAAAATCAGCTATCTCATAATTATTTACAAATACTAATCTTTCAGCCAATGGATTGCCTGTTGTGTCAAAAATTGTTATTTGCATAATGCCGGGTGGAAGATTTTTTTTTGGAATTGCCATCCCAGTTGCATCTTCACTAAAGTTTACCATGCCCATAAACGCAGGCTTACCAAATATTTGTGCAACTACTAATAAATTATTATAGGTTGATTTGTTTAAGACATTTCTGTCAATCTGTACAAATGCCCGATTTGTATTTGTATTATTTACAGTTAATGTTATGCCTTCTTTTTTCGGCACAGGCAACTTAAACTTTTTCTCTACTCCATTTAATTTTATACTGGCAGTTAGAACTTCATTTGTGGCCGGAGTTAATTCAAATTTTCCATAACCTGTATGAGCAGTTGAAATAGAAGCGATCGTTTTACCAGTTTGATCCGTAACTGTTCCGGTTACATCAAGTGGCAAGCCATATTTATTTGCAGCATAAAATGCAACAGAGCTTTTAAGTCCCTCCACGAGATATCCTCCCTCAGGGAAAAAGCTAACCGTAAAATCAAGTATTTCTTTTTTTTGTTCAGTCGGTTTAAAATCATAGTTATAAATTGTTACATTTTTTTTAAAAAGAAAGGGTTGAAAATTAAGCATCCAAAGAGAATAGGCATTTATTGAATAATTACCGCTTGGTAAGTTTTTCGGGATGAGTATGTCACCTGAAGAGGCGCCGGAACTAACAGGACGCATTTGTTTTTCAATAACTTTTCCATTTTCATCCACAAGATCGATGTACATAATCTTACTTAAAATACTTGGTACCCCCTCCAGAGTAAGGTATGCTTTATACCAAATATTTTTTCCGGCCAGGTAAGTTGTTTTATCCGTGTGCAGAAATATTTTCTCAGCGGGATTATTTTTGCTCCACTTATCTAAACCAGTTGCAATTTTTTTTGGCAGCGTATCTGTATTATTTAAATGCAAATTTGCCAGGAAGAAAAAGCTGAAAATTTTGAAAATGCCAAACATATTCTATCCAGATTAAAAAAAATGCTGGTTAAAACTAACCGGCATTGACGATAAATATTTATGGTTTTAATACCGCATCAATTATATGTACAACACCATTGGTACCAAGAATATCTGGTTTAGTTATACTAATTGCACTGGCATTATTTTTCCCTTTGATTTTGGTACCATTATCACTAGGCGTTAAATAAAAACCAGAGCCAGCTGCTGTTGAAGGCAGACTAGTTCTGAGAAGGTCGTTGGTGAATAGCCTTACATTTAAAATATAATGATATTTCATAGCAGTAGTAAGTGCAGTTAGCGCTGTTCCACTTGTTGTTGCCGCTATTGAAGTCGCTGTATAACCTGCGGCAGTCATAGCGGCATCTGTTGGCGCAAATACAGTAGAGACTGCTGCAGTGCCCAAATTTGTCCAAAGGCCGGCCTTTGTCAAGGCTTGTATAAATAAAGCATGCTGTCTTGTTGCTGTTAATATACTTTGAATATTTCCTCTAAGTACTGGTGGAACCAGAAGGCGGTCCATAATATGTATATACCCATTAGAAACAACATTATCCCTGCTCCCTATTTTACTTCCATTTATATAGGTGTTGCCATTTACACTTCCAAAGTATATTGGATTTGCGGATCCTATTTGGGTTGCTCTTGGAGCACTATTTACAGCGATTAGAAGTTTACTATTTAGTGATGCATTTACCAGGTGGTACAGCATTAAAAAATTTACTTGTCCTGGGGTAAGTTTATTTAAGGAGTCTTCTGTTACCCCCGCAGCAGCAAAAGCATCATTGGTAGGAGCAAACCATGTAAATGGCCCGGGGCCTGTTTTAAATGACTCAAGTCCGGCTTTATCTAAAGCTTTTGAAAACATGCTTAATTGCGGATTAGCTGTTATGAAAGCATCTAATGTAGGACCGCCTACAGTAGTGGCGTCATTGTTTTTGTCACAACTGATTAAACAAGTTATGGTCAGACAGATTAGTACATATTTATAAGCTGATAATTTCATAATTAATATTTTTTTATTGATTTGTTACAGCAGAAAAAATTGTGGGTGTATAAGGGGCGACAGTGCCATTTATAAAACCGGCTGCATAATAAGTTATGCTTCGCCTGCTTCCGGTTGCCAGTGTTTGAGGTGGTATTTGTGATGCACCTATACTTATGCCGTCTGTAGCAGACGTAACTCGAATACGGATAAAAGGTCTGGTTGTAATAGTTCTTACAGAAATAAAGCCAGATGTTCCTTTGTAAGGGATATTTCTTGCCAGTGTGTCCCTTACTACATCTGTCGCTGTTGCCGAATCAACCCTTATAAGATTTAGTAAGGAGCCAACCATTGCATTAATAAGCCGTACACTCAGGAAGCTATCTTTTTGTAATACAAACTGATCTTCTATCAAAAAAGCTGTTCTGTTTATTCCGGTATCTGAAAGTGTAAGTGCATAAAATTTCCCTGCCTGTACATCAAGTTTTGTATTAAATAAAACAACAGAATCATTTTGTGTACCTGTATTTGCCAAAGACAATTTAAAAGTACCATTGGCTGGAACGGCTGCATAGTCAGGAAAACTAAAAGTGGCAGGAAATATACCACCATAACCGGGGGTAGTATTTCCGTTCAACTTTACATCATCTGCTTTAATCATCACATTTGGTGTACCAGGTGAAAGTAATGCGATACGAACAAATGCTTTATCCGTTGGCAGAAATGTATCAGTTGATTGTAAAGGTGCCTTTTCACATGAAAGGATTGCAGCTGAATGACAAAAGAATAAAACTATAAATTTGAAATTTCTCATTTTTTACTTTTTTTATGGTTGGGTAAACCACATTTCGTATGTGTGGTAATCCTGATTAAACCCTCCGATCTTTCTTATTTCCTGTTCATTCCAGTCAAACTCTGAAAATGTTGTAGGTAAGAAGCGATATGCAGGCTTTGGTCCTAAATTATTCAGGGAATAAAATGGAATTACAAAAGTCCGGTAGACTTGATCTCCTGTTTCGGGGTCAATGTCAAAATAATGATAGCGTCTAACATCGGCCCAGCTTTCATATGGGTTCCATGCCCAGTCGCCAATATATTTTTGCAACATAATATCTGTTAATGTTAACGCATTTGAAGTAGATTTTACAGCAGGTGTAGCAAAATATTGCGTCCTTTGTGCCGCGGTAATTGGTGGAGTATTTCCGGATAGGGTCGAATAAGTATTGACAAAGTCAAAATGAGCATTTATGCCATTAATATAAGCCGTGTATGCAAGTGATTTATTACCCTTTCTATGTGCTGCTTCAGCCTTAATGAATTGCAATTCATGATATCCCATCAAGGTACCGGGTGCTGAATTCTGGAACACATATTTTCCTGCTTTTGCAAATATGGCCCCACCCGTATTTGTTGGCGTACTATCGGCATACACAACACTTACTCTTTTACGAAAATCAGTTTCAAAATCACCTCCTCCTGACGTCGCTAAAACATTATATCTGTACCCTCCATTGTGAGGAGACATATTAGCTGATGGGGTACTTGTATCTGCACTTATAGTTAACATTGAACGCAATCTCGGGTCACGGTTACCTGGAGGTACTGCAGCAGGAGTTGGTCCTCCTGAAGGTGTGAGAAATGTAGTTCCGTCTAACAGATGGGTAATAAAGCGCGATTTCTTTATAGTATTAAAATTTCCTCTTGCAGGGCCAAAAGGGTTAGTGTCATCATTCTTGGTAGCAGGAAATAAAACCTGGAAGTTGTCAGCATTACTTGCAAAAGAAAGATCCACATATTTTATCACAGAATCTGC
This sequence comes from Chitinophagaceae bacterium, assembly GCA_050998315.1. Lineage (GTDB taxonomy): Bacteria > Bacteroidota > Bacteroidia > Chitinophagales > Chitinophagaceae > Ginsengibacter. Next base: position 8,897 of record JBPCQG010000201.1, on the reverse strand, counting down.
GTATCCTTCAGAAAGAAATATATTCTTATTCGTATACCTGTTATAATGACGTGCAAATAATCCATGAACAAATTTTATCCATTTTGAACGGTCACCTTTATAAACTAGATCTCCGCGGCTTAATGAACTGGCAGAGACCTTCCCATCTGTTCTAGTTAAATAAGATAAAGATGTACGTAATAAGGAGTCAATTCCTTTATAAATTGCTTCCTGGGTATCATATTCAAATGAAGCCCTGTTGGGTTGCCATGCCTGGCGAAAAGGCAATTCGCCAAAATAATCAGTGGCCTGCTGAAAACCCCAGGCTTTTATCGCATATCCAACTCCCACATAATCCCAGTTTTCTTCTGCTATACCTTTATCAATAATTAAATTAACCGAAGTTCCGATTGTGACATAAAAAGTTCTCCAAAAAGAGAGTGTGCTGGCACCGCCTGCATTACCACCATGCTGATCTTGTAAAGTTGCACCTGTGCTGCCCGTAAAGTTTTGAATCAATAATGCGGCATTAGTACCTTCAACAGCATGATGGAAAATAGAGTTAGCTAAAACCGGTGGGAGAATGGCAGCAAGATCTGCATTTTGCGGGCTTGCCGGATCAGCATTTATATTAAAATACTTTTTACATCCTGTAATAGAAACGAAAGTAATTAATATAAAAATTAGTTTATTAAAGTGTTTCATACTTATTTTTTAGATACTTATTTTAAAATTGAATGTTTACACCAAAGTTTACACCCCGTGGAGTAGCAAGATTCCCAAAATCCATTCCTATGCCTCCAACCCCCCCACGTGTTGCTGCATTATTACCATTAACCGCAGGGTCCGCTCCATTATAATTAGTGATCATAAAAACATCGGTTGCAGTTAGGAAAACAGATGCGCTTTTAAATACCTTTTGCCTGCTAAGTAATTTTTTTCCTAACCGGTATGTTAAGGAAATATCTCTCATACGTATCCAGTTAATATCTTTTTCAACGAAATCGTAAGCCAAAGTTCCGGATGAATAGAAATCCGAGCGGAATAATGGTGTAATTACAATCGTGTTTGGAGTAGGATTAGCAGTATTTTCCAGTCCATCAAATAATACTCCCTTGATTACTCTTGGCGTTTCACGCTCTAAGGTACGGGTACTCATTCCACGGATATATAAAAAATATTCTGTTCCATTCCATATATCTCCGCCTTTTCTAATATCCAGGTTAAAAGACAAATTCCAGTTGCTGAAAAAAGTAAAAGAGTTAACAAAGCCTACGTTAAAGTCAGACTCTCTGTCACCTATCTCAATATAATCTCTAGCGGCAGTGGTTGAAATTCTTACAGGTAAACCTGAAGTTGGAGAAATTAAAAGATCGCCGTTAGTATTTCTTGCTAAATAATTTCCTGCTAATTTATATATTGACCCTCCTGCCTGCGCTATGTTCCTTATGTCCGATACCCATGTATCAGAATTATAAAAATAAGGGAGATTCTGCGGCATATTATAGATCTTATTCCTGTTGCGGGCAAAGTTTATGGTTGCATCCCAGTTTACATTTGTTGTTCTTATTGGCGTGGCTTTTAATTGAAATTCTATGCCTTTATTTCCTGCTGTACCGCCATTCAGCCATTGTAATATTCCTCCTGAGGCATAAGATAAACGGGAAGAAAACAACTGGTCTGTTGTTCGGTTATCATAATAAGCAAAGTCAATCCCTAAACGGTTTTTGAAGAATTTCACTTCGGCACCAACTTCAAATTGTTTCGTAAATTCCGGACGTAAACCCGGATTACCTTGCGTTACATTTGGGACAAATCCACCACCCGGGGTTAATGCCGGACTAAATCTTCTGCCCTTTACATAAGGTAAGCTTGGGTCTTTACCCGTAGTAGCATAACTTAAACGAAAGCTTCCGGCACTAAACGCTGTTGGTAATTTGAATGCATCAAAGAAATTAAAGCGTGTACCGGCAGCCCAATAATAGTAAAAAGGATCAGATGGATTATATTCTATCGGGTCTACCAGCTTACTTGAACCATCCATTCTCCCAGTTACCGAAAGTATAAGCCAGTTTTTATAATTAGCATTATAGTTTACAAAAGCGCCTAAGCGGTTGTAATTAATATTTGAAGTTATCTGAGAGACCGTTAACGGATCTGTATTATTTAAACTGATAAATGTAGGGTCAAAAAATCTTTCACCTTTTGTGCCATTTAACTGTTCTTTTCTGGCGTCAAAAGTAAAGGCAGCTATAACCGTATTATTTATGTTTCCTGTTTTTTTCTTAAAAGTTGCTCTATAGACCCCATTTATTAAACGCTGGGTTTGAATAAACTGTGTAAGAGCCCCACCTGTTCCCCTGGCTGGAGCATTTACAGGGCTATTGCTTTGAGGGTGAAAGAAAATTGTACCGCTATTTGTATAATAATCGACTCCCATTATTGCAGTTAGATTCAGCCATTTTGCCACATCGAAACTTAATTGCATGTTACCGTTCAAGCGATCATTTATATCAAAATTTTTATTACTGGTAACATCAAAAAAAGGATTGTCATCTTCTACTAAAGATCCATCTGTTCTGATGGTTCTCCTGGTTCCATCAGGATTTTTAAAAATCCGTATGTCATCATCAACCGGCCAGGTAAGTAAGCTTATCAAAAATCCATTTGAACCTTTTAATGCTTTATCAGTTTTTGAGTGGGTATATGCAAAACTATTGGTAACATTAAATTTAGGGCTTAGCCTGAAAGTTGTGTTTAGCCTTGCATTATAACGTGAATATCCTGTTGTGGGGACTACTCCTTCGTTATTATAAATGCCGGCCGTAAAACGGTAAGTTCCAACATCGGATCCACCATCTACAGAAAAATTATGGATTTGAGTTCTACCGGTACGGAAGAAACTACCAATATTATCGTAAATGGTACTATCTGGATGTATTTTTTGTCCAAAAAAAGTTCTTAACGATTGATCTGTAAAACCTAATCTGCCCTGATCGTAAACAGTTTGAATTTCTGGAAGTTTATACACTTTTTCGAAGCGGAAGGAATTGCTGTAGGTTACTGTGGACTTACCTCTTTTGCCCTTTCTTGTAGTAATAATAATGGCTCCGTTTGCCCCATCAGAACCGTATAGAGCAGTAGCTTCCGGTCCTTTTAGAACAGTTAGGCTTTCAATATCCTCAGGGTTAATATCCATTGCACGGTTTCCGAAATCATTATTACGGAATCCTCCGGAACCTGCGCCAGGCAACCGATTCTCTGCTTCAATCGAACTGTTATCAATTATCAAACCATCAACAACAAAAATTGGCTGATTAGTTCCATCTATTGACGTAGGACCTCTTAAAACAATACTGGAAGAGGAACCAGGCATACCTGAGGTAGAGGTAACCATAGCCCCTGGTACACGTCCTGCTAATGAATTAATAAAATTGTCTCTTTTTGTGGAGGCTATGTCCTCGCCTTTTACTTCATCAACACGGTAAGTAAGGGTATTCTTATTCTGCCTCATACCATAAGCCGTTACTACTACCTCACCTAATTGATTTTGAGAGGCAACCAATTTTACGTTCAAGGTACGGTCAGCGCCAACTGTAATCTCCTGGCGTCCATAACCTACATAAGTAAGCACTATTGTATTTCCCGCTTCGGCGGCTAATGAAAAATAACCTGCATTATTAGTGAGTGTTTTTTTGTTTGTATTTCTGTTGGTTATTGTAACACCTTGTAAAGGGGTATTATCCTCATCTGCTACAATTGTACCTGTAACATTTTTTTCCTGGGCTATACTATGGCTGGTAAACACAATCAGCAATACTGCTATTATCAGCCGGAGAAATTTTTTCATAAGCATTATTTAAATTGATTTTAAGTAAAAAATTTTCATCTTAAAACAGACAATATATATATAATACTTGCTGCTTTATTTTTTTAATGTTTATAAATATTAAATGTTTGTTTCGGAGAAAATTGTTTCTATCGGATAGAAAAGAATACGCAATCAAAGTGGAAAACTAACATTTTTTGCTTGATAATCAATTCCCGCTGTTATTTTTCTTCTTTGGCGTTGTAGCAGAATCTTTAATATTCAAAATCGCTTCTTTCAAATTTTCGGAAGTCTCTTCTTCATCGTGTTGAAAATACGGTGAAAATATGTTTGCCATTTTTGTTACTTCGTAAACATTCCGGTTATATTTATTACCTAAAATAATTATAGTTGCAGAATCCTGAACCAGCCTCATAAGCATTGTATTATTTCCATGCCACCACCCGCCATGAAAAATAATTTTTTTTCCATTGGGATAAATATTCATTCTCCAGCCATAACCATAATTTTTTATTCCCGGCTTTTCGTTACTATAAGGAGTAAAAGCTTCATCAAGACTTTGTTGAGTAAATATCTGGTTGTTATATAGCGCCTGGTCCCATTTTAAAAGATCTCTTACAGTGCTGTAAATATTTTTATCTCCGTAACCCTTATCTAAAAAAGTTAAACCTTCACGTTTTCCACGCCAGTTATAAGAGGGCATTACTTTACCAGAGTCTGAAATTGTAAAAACATGTGTGTCATACATTTTAAGTGGCTTAAAAAAAATATGTTGTAGATAATCACCATAACTTTTGCCTGAAGCTTTTTCAATTATTAATCCGAGAAGAATATAATTTGTATTGCAATAACTAAAATGAGTATTGGGCTGACGGTTTAAAGCAGGTTGATATTGAATAAGATAATTTAATACATCATTGTTATCACAATATTGCTTTATATCCCAGCCAAGCTGCTGCATAAAATAAAGATAATTGGGTAAGCCGCTTCTATGGTTAAGCAGCATTTTTACGGTTATACCGTTATAGGGTAAAGTTGGGAAGTATAATTTTATATCATCATCTAATTTCAATTTGCCTTGTTCAGCAAGTTTCAAAATTGCCATTGCTGTAAATGTTTTTGATACTGAGGCAAGATGGAATGCGCTGTGTTCTGTTAATGTATCTTTTTTCTCAAGATCAAAATAGCCATAATATCTTTCGAATATAATTTCTCCTTTTTTCGCCACTAATAATGCTCCGTTAAAACTACGGGCAACCAAATTGGTATCATAAAAAGCCTCCACTTCATAATAGTATTTTTTAAAATCATTTTTATTTAATCTTCCTTTTTCAGGTGGAGAATATAAAGCTGAATCTTCCTGATTATGAGGTTTATCAGCAGTGCTGTAAGAGCATGCAACCAATAATATTGCAGAACAAAAAAGTATTTGGATCTTTCTCAAAAAGGGCATTACAGATCAATAAAATGTTAACGGGTATATTTGCAAAACTACACCAGTAATCTTATATGCCAGATAAAAAAACTACCAGTTATCCTAAAGAAAAGATTAATATTCTTTTTTTAGAGAACATAAGCGATGCCGCAATAAAAAAATTTCATGATGCAGGTTATGTATCTGTAAAAAAGATCAGTGCAGCATTAAGTGAAAGTGAGTTGATAAATGAAATAAAAAATGTTCACCTGCTCGGTATCCGTTCTAAAACACACCTAACTAAAAACATTTTATCACATGCGGAAAAGCTTCAGGCTATCGGCTGTTTTTGTATTGGCATTAACCAGGTTGATGTGCATGCTGCTACACAAAAGGGTGTGGTATTATTTAATGCTCCCTATTCCAATACACGCTCTGTTGCTGAACTTGTTATTGCATCATCTATAATGCTGATAAGAAGAATACCCGATAAAAATAAAGCTGCACATGAGGGTATTTGGTTAAAGGAAGCAAAAGGCAGTTATGAATTAAGAGGGAAAACTTTAGGTATTATTGGTTACGGAAATATCGGTTCACAGGTAAGTGTGCTTGCCGAATCGTTGGGAATGAAAGTTATTTTTTATGATGCGGAAACAAAGATGCCATTGGGAAACGCTGAAGATAGAAAATCTTTAAAGGATGTTATCAGCATTGCAGATGTTGTTACGCTTCACGTTCCTGAAATAGAGTCTACAAAAAACCTGATTAATAAAAGCAATCTAAAATATTTTAAGAAGAATGCTATCCTTATAAATTATGCACGTGGAGAAGTGGTTGATCTTAATGCTTTAAAAAATGCATTGCAAAACGAACAGTTAGCCGGAGCCCCCGTGGATGTATATCCTGAGGAACCTGAAAAAAATGGAGATAAATTTATAACCCCTTTGCAAGGATTGAGTAATGTAATTCTTACACCACACATAGGGGGCTCTACTCAGGAAGCGCAACAAAATATCGGTGAAGATGTAAGTAATAAGCTTTTTAATTTTTTAGAAAAAGGTATTACTACCGGCTCACACACTGTGCCTGCATTAAGTCTTCCTCCGCAGGAAGGAACACATCGCATTTTACATATTCATAATAATGTGCCGGGAGTTCTATCTGAAATAAATACCCAATTATCTAAACATAAAATAAATATACTGGCACAGTATTTAAAAACAAATGATGAAATTGGTTATGTCGTTTTGGATGTAGACAAAGGCTTATCAAAGGAAGCGTTGGAGCTCTTACGAAATGTAAAGGAAACAATTAAGGTGAGGCTTCTTTATTAATAGCCCCCTGTCCCCCGAAGGGGGAACTTAGATTGATTGTTTTTTCATTTAGATAATGTTTTTAATATTTATTAATGTCCAACATAAAAGTTTCCCCCCTTCGGGGGACAGGGGGCTTATAATGAAATTGGTTTGTTGTTTAACATCCTGTAATCCTTTAATCATATAAATCATAGTTCAGACAATGAAAATTGTTATCGTCGGTGGTGGTTTTGGCGGATTAAAACTTGCCCGTGAATTAAATAACAAGGCTGGCTTTGAGGTATATCTTTTAGATAAATATAATTACCACCAATTTCAGCCGTTATTTTACCAGGTAGCAACTGCCAGTCTTGACCCAAGTAACATTTCATTCCCACTTCGCAAAGTTTTTCATAAAAGCAACAACGTACATTTTAGAATGGCGGAAGTAAAGGAAATTATTTCTGTAGAAAATAAAGTGCTTACTGATATTGGCGGGTTTACTTATGATGTTTTGGTTTTGGCAACAGGCGCTGATACAAACTTTTTTGGCAACCAGCATTTAATTGATAATGCCTTCCCGATGAAGAGCACAGTGGAAGCAGTGAAACTTCGTCATCGGTTGATACAAAATTTTGAAGATGCTTTATCTGCAAAAAATGAAACAGAATTAAACAGGTTAATGACAATTGTTATTGTTGGTGCCGGACCAACAGGAGTGGAGCTTAGCGGAGCAATTGCAGACATGCGAAGATTTGTGTTGCCAAAAGATTATCCTGAACTGGATTTTAAAAAGATGAAAATTTATTTGCTTGAAGGAAGTCCTAAAACATTGGGAGCTATGAGTGAAAAATCCAGTAGCGATTCTCATAAATATTTAGAAAAACTAAATGTTATTGTACAAACTGATACAGTTGTAAAAGATTATGATGGCAAAACTGTAACACTGCAAAACGGAGAGACCATTGAGAGCGCTATGGTAATTTGGGCAGCGGGTATTAAAGGCAATGTTCCGGAGGGAATAAACAAAGAATTAATTGTAAGAGGGAACAGAATAAAAGTGGATAGAATGAATAAAGTTGTTGGCTATGAAAATATTTATGCAATCGGTGATGTTGCTTATATGGAAACGGAAATTTATCCGCATGGGCATCCGCAGGTTGCGTCAGTAGCAATTCAGCAGGGTAAACTTCTTGCTAATAATTTAAGAAGATGGGAAATGAAGAGTCCGCATACAGATGCGTTTGAATATTTTGATAAAGGAACAATGGCAACAGTGGGGCGCAATCTTGCAGTCGTAGATATTCCAAAACCTAAACTGCATGTTAAAGGTTTTTTAGCATGGATGATGTGGATGGGCTTGCATCTTGTTTTATTGCTCGGAGTAAAAAACAGGTTTGCTGTTTTTAGTAACTGGATTTATAATTATATAACCTACGACCAAAATTTACGACTGATATTTAAAGAGTTTTATCGTCCTAAAACTCCCTTTCCCCCTGAAGGGGGTACATAGGTTGAGAATTTATTTTATATTGCTACATTTTATTCAAAATATTATTCGAATTATTGAAGCTTCAAAAGTCCCCTTTAGGGGATTTTAGGGGTTTCCAAGTCCTCCCTTTGGGGAGGATTTAGGAGGGCTTTCGCCCTGCTTTTGAAAGCTGCTGTTTGATGCGGCGATTGTTCTTCGATCAACACTTTTATTTCAGGTATAATTTCGGGATATTGTTTTGCAAGATTACCTAATACGGTAAGAGAAAAAGCTTTAACTGCTACAGGCTCTGTTGGCGAAGCAACAAAACCAAAGCATATATCCATTATTTCTCCCTGGAACTTTTCAGGAATATCAACATGTTGTAATAAGCGGATTGAATTTCGTTTTACAGAAACATGAAGATTTGGCTTTGCAAGATTTTTAATAAGCTTTTTAAAATTCTTCTTAATAAAAACAGGATGTGCAATTACACAATAACTTACTGGCCAGGCCGCTCTTTGCACAACGCGATATTCGTCAGTTAAAAATAAATTAAATAATTCCTCAAAGTTTTTTTGAGAATCACCAACCCATTGTACTATTTTATTGCATTGCGCTTTTGAATGTTCTTTTAATATTTCATTACGAAGATTCATTGCCCACAATAGGTTTACGATTTCAAAGTCCCCCTTTAGAGGGATTTAGGGGGTCAATTCTTTCAATAGATCATTTAGGTCAAGGGATTGTGTATACATTTCAATAGAGCCATCAGGCTTGTGTGGCCATTCGTCTTGTGTCCTGTCCCAATAAAGTTCTACTCCGTTTTCATCCGGGTCATTAAGATATAACGCTTCTGAAACACCATGATCAGCAACGCCTGTTAAAGGGTAATCTGCATCAAGCAAT
>JBPCQG010000168.1:0-6915 GCA_050998315.1 Chitinophagaceae bacterium | reverse complement strand
TAACAAAACAACATGTTTATAATAGATGCTCATCTTGATCTTAGCATGAATGCCATGGAATGGAATCGTGATCTTCGATGTAACATCAATGAGATAAATGCAAGAGAACAAGGATTAAACGATAAGCCAGATAGGGGAAACGCAACTGTATCATTACCCGGGTTAAGAAAGGGAAATATTGGTTTGGTAGTGGCAACACAAATTGCACGATATGTTGCTCCAAATAATTCATTGCCTGGCTGGCATTCTCCGGAACAGGCATGGGCGCAAACACAAGCGCAGCTTGCCTGGTATAAGGCTATGGAGCAGGCCGGAGAAATGGTACAAATAAATGATCTGGACTCTCTTAATAAACATATAAGCTTATGGGACAATGATGATAAGAAAGAGCAAAAGCCTGTTGGTTATATTTTAAGTTTGGAAGGTGCAGATTCTTTAATAACTATTCAACATTTGGAGAAGGCGTGGCAGTATGGATTACGTGCATTAGGACCTGCACATTATGGACCCGGCCGTTATGCTAACGGAACAGATTCAACAGGCCTGATGGGAACTGAAGGAATAGCGTTGCTGAAAGAAATGGAACGGTTTAATATTATTCTTGATGCCACACATTTGTGTGATGACAGTTTTTGGCAGGCGCTAAAATACTTTAACGGAAATGTATGGGCAAGTCATAATAATGTAAGGGCATTAGTAAACCATAACAGGCAATACAGCAATGAGCAGATAAAAGCACTTATAGAAAGAGGCGGTGTAATTGGGGGCGCATTAGATGCATGGATGATGGTTCCAAATTGGAAACGGGGCATATCAACACCAGAAGAAATGAACTGTAACCTTGAAGTATTGATTGATCATATTGATCACATATGCCAAATTGCAGGTAATGCCTTGCATGTAGGTGTAGGCTCTGATCTGGATGGTGCATTTGGCAGGGAGCAATGCCCATACGATCTTGAAACAATTGCCGATCTACAAAAACTTATACCTTTATTTTATACCCATGGATATTCCAAACAAGATGTTGAAAATATTATGCATGGCAACTGGCTAAGATTTTTGAGGAATGCATTTGCCTAAGACAAATCCCGTATCTGGGCTCAACCCAACAAGCTTGAATACCCAACTTAGGTGGTGAAAAAGTGTCAGCATTCAAAACTATCTGTTCCACCTAATAAAATTCTTCTCAATAAAGATTATTGATTTACGTTACTAGGAATATATTTACAATAGTGCAATGGGATTAAAAGAGATAACCCAAATTACTTTTTTACACTGCATGAAGGAGCGCCTGTTAAATGGCAATCAACCTTGGCATTTAAAGTCTGTCCTTTTTTAGGACAATTTTTTATATCCCTCGAAACTGCAGTACCTGCTTTGCAGGTGTTTAATTTATCTGATTTTTTATAATTAAAACCATACATAACGCCGCTCACCAAGATTACAAGAGCAATCCAGAAAAATAAAAATTTTCTTTTCATATTATTAGTTTTTAAAAATGAATTTAAGTATGAAATTCCAGATCTATTCCAAAGTTAATTTATTTATTTGATCGAAATTTTCGATTATTTTTTTTACCCTGGGTAATAAAAAGAGGATGAGAAGGTAGAGATAATATTAATCATCTTAAGGTGTCGGGTTCTAGACAGCTAAACCTGGCTCAATAATTTTTTAATCGCAGCCATTTGTATTTTGATAGAGTAATTGTTGCGGCAGGTGTGCAATAATCCTGTTACGATCTCCAAGGATAGTATCTGCACGAATACAAAATAAGCATCGGTTTGTATTTTTACAAACTGATGCTTATTAATAGTGTACTAATCTTGTATTTATTTTATTTCAGTTTTCTTCTTATCATCCTCAGCTTTCTTCTTATCATCAGCCATTTTCTGTATTGCATTTACCGAACTGGTACTAAAAGGATATTTTTCCAGGGACAGGTTATAATATTTTCTGGCATTTGCTGTATCGCCGGTATTGAGGTAAAATTCTCCCATTGAATCATAAGGATTACTTCCTTTGGGGTACAGCGAAATATATTTTTCAAAATTTTGTTTTGCCATGTCATTATCCTTTTTATCCTGCATATAATAATAGGCTATGGTATTATACATTGCCGGTTGGGTAGGGAATTTTTTTATATAATCCTGTGCAGCAGCAAAGCGTTCTTCCGGTGTGGCACGGGTTTGTACGTAAAAGTTACCAATCATAGCGCCATCCGGGAACATTGTATGAAGTTTATCCCATACTTCCCGCCTGCTATCCTGTGTCATTTTTGCATCTGCTAATGATGCAAATAGTTTTTCACCAGCGGTTTTATCAGCCGCAGTTTTCAAAGCCCGTTGTGCATACATTTTTTGAGTTTCACCTGTTGTTTGGTTGGATAATAAGGTGAGGGCAACTGTGAAATTTGGATCAAGCTTTACAGCTGCAAGCAGGTCAGTATATGCCTGGGGGAATTCTGCATTCATAAGATGATCAGCGCCGCTTGAAGCCAAATCTTTCGCTGCCTTTGACTTGGTAGTCCAGGGCATCGTTTTTTCTGAAGATTTCTTTTGTGAAATAGATGGAACTGAAAGTGACAAAAGAACGAGCATACTTAACATGCCTACGAAAATCTTTCTCATGTGTAAATGATTTAATTATGAAATAAATAAATGTAAGAGCAAGGTGGTTACAAGTAGTATTAGCAGTATGTGGTAACAGAAGGTGAAAACAAGATACACTTTATCTTCTGATTAAAATAAGATTTGAAAATAGATGTTGGTAGTTTTAGGCAAATTCCTGATAAGCATCAAATTGTTCCGGAAAACTAAAACAATTTTACTATGGAGTAGGCATCCTAAAAAAAGATATGATCGATAAACCATGGAGAATGTAATGTATTAACGTTTTCTGGTCGCTCTAAAAATTTGACCGCTTAGATTTAACTCCAGTTTAGATTGGTTTTGAGAAAAATTTATTTTCCATATCAATATCAGGAAAAATAATTTTGAATTAGGTATTTATAACATTTAAGTTGATTACCCGAACTAATAATTTGTATAGCTAAAGATGGTAACCTTTCCATCAGTAATTTTAGTTTTTATTTTAGCCCCATGTGTTTGTACAAAATAGTTCCCCACTGGGAGGGCAACCTGTTTTGGTCCGCCGGCACTAAATATTTTTACGCTGTCAGCAGTCCATATCTCCCACAAACCTTTTACAGTTGAATTTAAAACACCTGCCAAAATACGGGTGTCTTTCGCTTTTTCTACAGCAACTGGAGTAATTTTTATTCCCCAGAATGTAATATCATAATTACCCGGCGGTAATTCCTTTGGCGAATTGTTACGCAAGACGAAAGTCTTTGCTTCACCTGAACGTGAACCAATACATACTATGGCCGCCTGTACGGGTAAGGTTATCATAAGCTGCCCATTATCACTCTTAGAATAATTATTTGTAATTCCCCATCGGGTTGGTGGTTTAATTTGCTTGTTACCGTCTTGTGCATGTAATGTAATCACACAAATAAAAAAGTAAAATGTTGATAGTATTTTTTTCATATTAATATTTTGTAACCAAGCTAAATATGCATATGATCAAGCTAAATATGCATATGATGCTCCTATAGTCGATGCATTTCTATTTCTTGTAAATTAAATTAATAATTGACAGAGTGATAAAGCAATTATTAAGTTAACAATTCATTTTAAACTCGTTTCAACGTATTCTTTTGGTTTGTATAAAATAATTTACTAATGGCTTTCTTAAAAGGCAACCAGGTGATTTTTCTATTTTCATGATTGTTATAAAGAACGGATACAAATTTCATTAGGTAAAATGCCACAACCTGCTTCTTAAAATTCCATTGTATCCTTTCAGCATTTCCTATCTTTTTAATGATTATCGCATTCATCCCGCTCTCTTCTTTTACTTCTCTTCGTGCTGCCTGTCTTCTGTTTCTGAATTTTTTATATGTCCTTTTGGTAAAACCCAAATAAACGAAAAACGCCTCGCAGACACTAATAAGTACTCTTCAACACCATTTACCTCTCTGTAAACTACACCTCCTGCATGTGTCGGTGTTGTATTTTTCTTATAAAATAAGTCAAGTAACTTTTTCATTTATTAGTTTCTTACAATCATATTACTGAATTGCCGGTTGCATCGGCTCCACTCAATGGATAGAACAAACCAAAGGCATACACAATTGGAATTAATCAATACATGCTAAGATATTCCATGTTCTTTAAAAGTTAACTTGCAGCATACTTTAAATTTATCGCTTGCTATGCCTGAAAAAAAATCAAGCAATTCTCACCAACGCATTTGAGAAATTACATGCTTTCATAAAATTAGTCCGTCAAAATTTTAAACTTGGGAAATCATTTTCGCAGGAAAAATAAGTGACGGATTGCCTTTAAATAATAAATATATATTTGTTTTAAAAAACGTTGAAGATTAAAATCAAGCCGTATTTTTTTGTTATGTTTTGGCTTGTAATAAATCTTGTACAGGCTGGCTTTACCGAATTAACAAGCGATGAGGGGTATTACTGGTTGTATGCTCAACATTTGCAGTGGGGATATTACGATCATCCTCCTATGCTTGCCCTTTTGATAAAAGCAGGATATTATTTTGCGCACAATGAATTTGGAGTACGGGCAATTAACGTTATTCTAAACGCCTGGGCTATTTTAATTTTCTTTAATCTGTTACCTCCCGGTATAAGAAATAGAAGTTATACATATATTTTCCTTCTCTCGCTGCCATTGCTTAATTACCTCTCGTTTATTGTATTTCCTGATGGGCCTCTATTATTTTTTTGTGCTGCTTTTTTATGGTGTTATAAAAGGTTTATCGCCGGGAATGATTTGATTATGACACTATTATTAGGCGTTATTATTAGTATGATGTTGTATTCAAAATATCATGGCGTATTGGTTGTTGCATTTACAGTTCTTTCCAATTTTAAATTATTAAAAAATAAAAATTTTTATATTTCGCTTTTCATTGCGGCATTATTATTTATCCCTCACCTTTTATGGCAATACAATAATGACTTTATTACTTTTAGATATCATTTATACCAGAGGGAAGCGGCTTCATCTTCAAACAGGGTATTTGAATATATTTCACAGCAATTAGTAGCTATAGGCCCGGGATTAGTATTTATTCCCTTTGTTTACAAAGTAAAAGATCAATTTGAAAAAACTCTTTTGTATTTAATTGTTGGAACGTTCGGTTTTTTTTTGATTGTATCAATAAACACCTTTGTACATTTTCACTGGACGTCAATCGCAATTTTTCCTTTATTATATCTCGCAATAAAATATTATCATAATAAAAGCAGGAAGATTATTATGTGGCTTTTAATTCCATTTTGCATAATTATTTTTTTATTCCGTTTGCAGTTGCTTTTTCCATTGTTTCCGGTAAATCATGTTGGGGTAGATTACTATCATGGGCGGAAAATTTGGGCAGAAGAAATTCATTCACTTGCAGGAAATTCACCGGTAATATTCGAGAATGATTTCAGGGAATCTTCTTTATATTCTTTTTATTCAGGAAAAATGGGGCTGGCCCTATTTTCCGGCAGAGACAGGAAAACCCAATACGATTTATGGAATTATGAAGATAGTATCCAAAACAAAAATGCTTTGCTTATTAAAAATGATTCTTTTCCCGGCAGCAAACTGTTCCATAATAATTTAGGCAAGAGAAGTTATTATTTTGCGATGCCTAACTTACATTCTTTTTATAACATTCCAGTACATGTAAATTTTCCTGCTGAAATTAATAGTAATCACAATTGCATTATCAACATAACAATAGTTAACCCACGTAAACAATCAATTGTTTTTGAAGATAGTAAGCCGGGGGGAGAAACTATTTTATTTTGCAGCATTGAAGGGCAAAATAAAATAGTTGAATTTGATCTTATTACTTTTAATTCATTGGATGTGATTGCAGCGGGAAATACAAAAGCTATAGTTATAAATTTACCAACCGCTACACTCGGCAAAGGAAAATACAATGTGTTATTCGGTTTTAAAAATCCGCCACTGCAGAATTCCTTCAATGCAGTATATAATTTTGTGGTGAGATAAATTACTTTATTGCAGCAGTGCATTTATTTTATTATAGGCTATAATTTATTAAGATAACTTGGGTATAGAATTAGCTATTTATTGCACTACTATTTGAATGCTTTGTATACCTTCCAGAATTAGATAAACTTATGGCAGCAAAGTATAGCTTAGAATTTGATATGAGCGCTGCGGATGCCGTTTCAGTTAAAATTCAAAACAGATAATTTTGTAATCTTGTTCCCCAAATTGCCAGGCTACCTTTTAGCTGGAGATGTTTTAAAGTCTGTTAAAATAAATACAATCATAATAACAATGGCAAGTGCCATATAAAAATAAAATCCAAACTCATTTTCATTATTGTAAAACCAAAATGCAAGCCCTGCTAATACCAACGAAACTACTAATTCAATCAAGCCATGTATTCTAAATGGAATTACTTTTATTAACCCAACTTCAAAATCAGTTAACACTGTTAAACCTAAATGAACAGCGCCTAATATATATGTGATAGTGCATAAGTCGCCTTCCATTTTAAAAAGGGTAGGGGAGGCTAATAAAAAAGCTGATGTAGCATAATCTAAAATGCCATGAGTTTTTGAAGAAATTATTTTCATATATTTTTTAATTGATAGCCTGTAAGGTAGTTAATATAAAACCGGTGTAGCAGTTTTAGGGAAAATGGATTAGTTTCTATACTATAATTCTCTATTTTGGTTTACTCTTTTATTTAAGCTTTTACATGAGAAAATTAATTTTCTTTTTTTGCTTGTTGCTCTTTTAGGTATTGCAGCTACAAACTTTTCTTATGGTTTGTCAATTCATCAAACTGTAATAG
>JBPCQG010000148.1:0-6895 GCA_050998315.1 Chitinophagaceae bacterium | reverse complement strand
TTTGTAGGGGTAGAGAATATTTTTAAAGTGCTAAGATTTGACATTGTTGCAGGCACAAGGAACGGGCAAAAAATAAATATAGATTATCGGGTAGGCTTTGGCGGCAGTATTGGAGGAAGTGTAAATTCGTCACGTTTCAGGGGTAAAGATGTCGTGTTATAAAAATAAAATTTCTATGATATGAATAAGTAAAGCTGTGAATAAAATAATTTTGTAATTAAGTATAAAATATTCTACTTTGTATCATCATTAAACCCCAAAAAATAGTATCACCATGAAAAAAATTAAACTTTTGTTACTTACTGCCTTCAGCATTTATGCTATTTCAAGTGTAAATATGGCTTACGGATTTTCTATAATCACACCTGTTGACAATGCCGGTTTACCTGCCTCCTTAGCTACGTCTAAATATTTAAAAGCAAGTGAGTTTGTAAAGCTGTCAGTAAAAGAATTTAATGTTCTTACAGGAAAAAAACTCAACTTCCTTCAAAGGGTCTCGTTTAAGATGACTAAAATGAAAATGAAACATGATCTTAAAAAAAATCCTGATCTAAAAATTACTGACTATGTAGATGGTGATGGTACAACTTTTAGATTAGATGTCTTATGGCTTATTTTAGGAGTTTTAATAGGACCAATAGGCGTACTACTTGCTTATTTAACCAAGCAGGAAAAATACAAGATCACCTCATCATGGATTGGATTTGGTGTATGGCTATTACTTGGAGGAATATTTTTTGTTTTTTAAAATCTGACTACCTTATTTTTAAAATATTCTGCGAAACCCACTTTATGTGGGTTTTTTATTTATTAAAGATTTATTATTCTCTTTTTAGTTTATTACATTGCCGCTCTTTAACTCTACTTGATGATTATCCATTTTTATTTACGCTATCATACCAGGTATGGGCAAACTATTTTTGTTTCAGGAAATATTGATGCTTTAGGGAATGATAAACCTGCACAGGCGATTGCCTTAGCTTATTTTAATAATGAATTTTGGCATGGTACAATTGAGGTTGCTGAAGACCACCAGGAAGAAATAAATTATCAGTACATTTTACGGGAAGAAGGGAGTGTTGATATTATGGATGCCGATAAAAACAGATTTGTAGATATCACAACACATCGTGCAAAAGAAATTGTTTTAATAGATACATGGAATTTTGAAGGTAATATTGAAAATGCTTTTTATACAAAACCTTTTCAACAAGTTTTTAAGCAAAGGCAGAGTAAAACTCCAAAACTTAAAGTGTCTAAAAATTACACTCATGAATTTAAAATAAAAGCACCTTTATTAAATGCAAATGAATGGGTTTGCATTACAGGCTCAGGCAAAATGTTTAAGAACTGGGATGTAAAAAAACTTTTACCGTTAAACCCTGCCGGCAACAGTTTCAGCATTAAAATAAATTTAAGTAAAGATGAATTTCCTCTAAAATATAAATACGGTATTTATAATACACAGAGCAAAACTTTTGTATTTGAAGATGCCGGTGATCGAATTTTAACAGGCAACACTAATAAAAATCAGTCCACGGTTTTAGATGATGGATTTATAAATTTAAAACGATATTGGCAAGGGGCTGGGGTTGCCATACCCGTATTTAGTTTGAGAAGCAAAAATAGTTTTGGTACGGGTGAATTTAATGATATCAAATTATTAGTTGATTGGGCAAAGCAAACAGGATTAAAGTTGCTTCAGTTTCTTCCTGTTAATGATACTACTGATACTCATTCGGCAAAAGATTCTTATCCGTACGCGGCCATTTCTGCATTCGCGTTGCATCCTCTTTATATAAATCTTGATGCAGTTGCAGGAGCACAAAATAAATCGCTGATAAAATCATTGAATAAAAAGAAAAAGAGCCTGGATCAACAGGCTGATTTGAATTATGAGGATGTGATGAAGTTCAAGATATTAACTCTTAAAGAATTATACCACGCTAAGAAAAAGTCTTTTTTAACTGATATTAATTATTTTGAATTTTTTGATCTGAATCGTGATTGGCTGGTACCATATGCAGCTTTTTGTTTTTTAAGAGACAAATATCAAGGGGCAAATTTTGCTAAATGGAAATCTCATAAGACCTATAATGAAGCTGCAATTCAAAAATTGGTTTCACCATCAATGCCTCATTATGATGAAATATGTTTCCACTATTTTACCCAATATCATTTGCATATTCAATTAAAAGATGCAAGCGCTTATGCTCACAAAAAAGGAATTATATTAAAAGGCGATATCCCCATCGGAGTATCCCGTAATAGTTGTGATGTATGGGTTGATCCCGCTTTGTACAATGTTAATGAACAGGCAGGAGCACCCCCTGATAACTTTGCAGTAAAGGGACAAAACTGGAGCTTTCCTACCTACAACTGGAAAAAAATGCAGCAGGATAATTATGCCTGGTGGCGTAAACGTTTTGCGCAGATGAATAATTACTTTGATTCGTTTCGCATAGATCACATTCTTGGATTTTTTAGAATATGGAGTATGCCTGTACAAGCTATCGAAGGTATTTTAGGAAGATTTGTCCCAGCCATTCCAATACATATTATTGAGTTTGATAAAAATGGGATTTGGTTTGATTACACACGTTATTGTAAACCATTCATTACCGAAAATATTTTGCACCACCACCTTGGGGAAAGTATTGGAGATGTAAAAGAAATCTTTTTAAATAAAAAAGAAGATGAGCTTTATGAGTTAAAAGAAGAATTTAATACACAAAGAAAAGTTGAAAAATATTTTGCAGATGGTGACGCAGAAAAAGATGAAAAGATTAAACAAGCCTTATTTGATCTTATAAGTAATGTAATTTTAATTGAAGAAGAAGGATCACATCCCGATAGCTATCGGGGGCAGCATTTTCATTTTCGGATCCTAATGCAGCAAACCTCTTCCTTTCAGCAACTGGATGGTCACACGCAAAGGCAACTATCAGAGCTATATATAAATTATTTTTTCAACAGGCAGGATGCATTGTGGAAAAAAGAAGCGATGCAAAAATTGCCTGCTCTAAAGCGGAGCACTAATATGTTAATATGTGGAGAGGATCTTGGCATGGTTCCACATTGTGTTTCGGAAGTGATGACGGATACAGGCATACTGAGTCTTGAAATTCAGCGCATGCCAAAGAACGCTGCAATTAATTTCTTCCATCCTAAAGCAGCGCCATATCTCTCAGTTGTAACCCCGTCCACACATGATATGAGTACGCTACGTGAATGGTGGGAGGAAGATAAAACGGGTATACAATACTTTTATAATTATGTTATGGGACATTATGGTAAAGCCCCTGATGTATGTGACCCATTGATAAATCAAGAAATTATTTTACAACACCTTTACTCTCCTGCGATGTGGAGCATTTTTCAAATACAGGATCTGCTCAGCATGAGTGAAGAATTGCGTAGAGAAAATCCGTTGGAAGAAAGGATCAATCAGCCATCTGATCCAAACCATTATTGGAAATATAGAATGCATATTTCTTTAGAAGAACTAATAAAGCGGAAAGATTTTTCCAAAGAATTAAGAACTTTAATTACAGAGAGCGGAAGGGCATGAAAATAAAATACAGATCATACAATCTCCGCTTTAAATATCCTTTTACTATTTCACGGGGTACAAAAACACATCAACCAACTTTAATTGTTGAACTGGAACATTTTGGTATAAAAGGTTATGGGGAAGCGCCTGCTATTACCTATTATAATATCCCTGTTGAAAAAATGATAGAAGATCTTGAAAGAAAAAAAATGTTTATTGAAAAATTTTCATTCACCGATCCGGAGCGCTTTTGGCATTACTGTCATCATCTCTTTCCCAATAATTCATTCCTAGTTTGTGCCTTGGATATGGCAGGTTGGGATCTTTATGGAAAGATGAAAAGAAAAAAATTATACGAATTATGGGGATTGAATATTTCAAAAATCCCCTCAACTGATTTTACCATTGGCATAGATTCAATTGAAGTAATGGTTGATAAAATGAAAGAAACTCCCTGGCCCATATATAAAATAAAATTGGGTACTGAATATGATATTGCGATAATTACTGAATTAAGAAAGCATACTACGTCTGTTATAAGAATAGATGCTAATGCAGCATGGAAAGCCAGTGAAGCTTTGGAAAAAATAAAAGCATTTGCACAATTAGGAGTTGAATTTATTGAGCAGCCATTGGCAAAGGATGATTGGGAAGGTATGAAATTTTTATTTGAAAGATCCCCATTGCCCTTATTTGCTGATGAAAGTTGTGTTGTAGAAAGTGATGTAGAGAAATGCCATAAGCATTTTCATGGTATTAATATTAAGCTTACCAAATGTAGCGGAATAACCCCGGCAAAGCGAATGATAGCAAAAGCCAAAGAACTGGATATGCAGGTTATGGTTGGCAGTATGAATGAAAGCACTGTTGGAACTTCAGCTGTTGCGCATTTGTTGCCTTTACTGGATCATGTTGATATGGATGGTCCTTTACTTTTGGCAGAGGATGTAGGCGAAGGAATAAAATTTAACAACGGTGAAATTATTTACGCTGAAGGAAATGGCACAGGTGTAATTATAAATAATTTTTAGGCAAAATTTTCTTATAGCATTTCCCTTTCATATAATAATTTCAGCTGGCTAAAAGCTTATTCTTTTGCGTTATATATTCTTCCTGTGTTATGGCTCCTTTTTGCATAAGATCAAAAAGTTTTGCAATTTCATCAGAAACTGAAGTGTTGCTTTGAGAAGCGGCAGGCATGCTTTGTTTTATTGCATAGGCAAGTTGTTGCGCCTGGTTTGTTACCTGTGCTGCTTTATATTCTTCCTGGGCATGAGTTATCGTATCTTTTAAAATCTTAGGATCATGAATCATCGAGTGTTTTGAATCGCCTAGTTCCGCAGCAGTTTGTATTTCTACTTCTCCATATCCAAACATGCGCCCCCAAATGGTTTGCGTATATTCAACGTTATTAATTTTATCCAGCGGACTTTCTTTTGAATATCTGCCAAAGAGCCCGCTTTCATTTATAACTCTCATATTTGTTACGCCCCATAGGTTAAATTTCCATTCAAGATATAACCAGGCAGGATATAGTGCAGTTAGCAGAGCAATTATGAGTGCTATCTTAATATTATCATCTTTTAAAAAAATAAAAAGGAGTATTGTTATTAACAGCCATGCAAAAAAAGGTAGTATAAGTTTTAGCCAGTGTTGTCTGATTATGACTAACATTTTTTCTTCTTTTTTTAATTGTGTTCTCATAATCAAGTTTTTTATTTAACAATGTATGCAATCACAAACTATTGCAGTTCGAATACCTCCACCCTTTGGTAAGGTGGGAGGTACATGTTACCAAATTTTTACACGTAAACTATCAGGTACAAACATTTTATTTGCCGGTTTAATATCAAAGGTTGTATAAAATTCATCAACATCCACAAAAGGACCATTTACTCTGTATTTGGCAGGCGAATGTACGTCTGTCATTAAACGATTTTTTAAACTTTCATCTCTTGTGTGTCCTAACCAACCTAAAGCATATCCAAGAAAATACCTTTGCAGAGGAGCAAGGCCTGCAATCTTTTCATTCTTTTTATATTGTTCAGTTTTCTTAAAAGCATCAATGCCTAGCAATATACCACCAAGGTCAGCAATATTTTCTCCCTGCGTTGCTTTGCCATTAATTTTTGACCCTGGCAGCGGTTCGTATAAATTGAATTGATTAATTATCATTTGCGCTCTCCTTGTAAATTCTGCAGAATCATTTTTTGACCACCAGTTTTTTAAATTCCCTTTCTCATCATATAATCTTCCCTGGTCATCGAAGCCATGTGTAATTTCATGCCCTATTGTTGAAGCTCCGGCATAACCATAAACTGTGGCATCATCAATATCTTCATCACGGTAGCCGGGCACTGTAAAAATTCCGGCAGGCAAAACAATTTCATTATTGCTGGGATTGTAGTAAGCATTATATGTTTGCGGTGTCATTTCCCATTCATCCCTGTCAACCGGTTTCCCTAATTTATTTAAGTGGTAATCATGCCACCACATATTTGCATTGATAACATTTTGCACATAGCTTTCATTTCCGATCTGCATAGCAGAAAAATCTTTCCATTTATCCGGGTACCCAACTTTCTTTTTTATGCCAGCCAATTTTATTAGCGCTATTTGTTTTGTGCTGTCACTCATCCATGTAAGGTTTTCTATTCGTTCTTTGTAGGCATCACGGATAGATTCCACGAGGTTTATATATCGCTTTTTAGCAGTCTCATTAAAAAATTCTTTTACATACAGTTGCCCTAATACTTCCCCCATTACATTTTCCTCCATTTGCACAACTCTTTTCCAGCGTGGCTTCCGTTGCTTTGCCCCACTCAATAATTTATTAAAATTAAAAGCTTCAACACCGAAAGCTTCCGGCAGGGTTTCTTCAAAATTTCTCACTATTCTAAAACGTAAATAATTTTTCCAGTCATCAATTGGTGTTGTTCTTAATACCTGACCTAATGCAACAAAAAATTCAGGCTGACCCACAATAACTGAATCCACATTTTTTACACCCCTGTTAGCAAGAGATGTTTTCCAGTCGATTGTTGGGGAAAGCTTATTTAAGTCATTTATCGCCATTTTATTGTAATTGGCATAAGGATTTCTCAGGTCTTCAACTTTGCGTGAAGCTTTTGCAAGCTTTGTTTCCAGCGCAAAAATTCCTGTAGCCGCTTTTGATGCAGAAGCGGAATCCTGCCCCTGCAGAATAAGCATTTTAGCAATATGTTTCACATATTGATTGCGAATATTTACATTAGATGAATCTGTTTTAAAATAGTATTCTCTATCCGGTAAACCAATACCACCCTGCCATAATTTATAACTCATTACATCACTGTTCTTATC
>JBPCQG010000108.1:0-5389 GCA_050998315.1 Chitinophagaceae bacterium | reverse complement strand
CCGCCTTTGCCTGAAGCGCGATTACAGCACCTTTAGACACCCGCCATTTTTCTGTAGCGGAACTATATTTTAAATTAGGTAACAAACCTTTTGCTAATGCCAGGTCAGCTTTTATTTTATCCCATACCACGGTTTTGTTTGCCCTTACTGCAACTTCAAAAGCCTCCTGGTAAGTTTTTACAGGAGCCACAATTAAAGGCACATCTCCAAAATTTGTAATTAAAGAGAAGTAATAGTAAGACCTTAAGAAGTATGCTTCTCCCAGCAATTGATTTTTTCTTGCTGCACTTATGCCGGTAGTAGTTTCTATGTCTTCCTTTGTTAAGAAAACTATGGCAAGATTAATTCTTTTTATTCCTTCATAATTATACTTCCATAATCCGTTTGGTCCACCATTGGTAGAGGTAAATGTAAAGTTGTTGATATCGTCCATCCAGGGTTGATCCCCATCGGGATTCCATTTCTTTTCCATATCATCTGAGGCAATGTCCTGCAGAACAAGATCATTTTGAAACACAAGGCCTCCGCCCCAATCCCATTGTGCCAGGATATTAAGCCGGTTGGATAGCAATTGGTAAGAAGAACTTACTGCAGTTTCTACTGTATTAAGAGTAGGTGCGGCATTCACCTGTTCCAGGGTTAATAAACCTATAGCATCTGTAGTGAGTTGCTTTTTACAACCCATCAAAAGAGCAAAGACGATTATGAACCCAGTTATAAATATTTTTTTCATGATTTATATTTTTAAAAATGGTTATTTAAAGTTTAATTTTTGCTCCTAAAATAAATGCCTTTGATTGAGGGTAAGTTCCTTTATCAATCAATGAAGTAGACTCAGGATCCAAACCTGTATAATTTGTACTGGTAATAAGATTTTGGCCCGATGCAAAAACACGCAGGTTTTTCACCCCTATCCTGTTTGTATTAAAAGTATACCCGATCTCAATATTTTTTAATCTTAAATAAGAAGCATCTTCAACAAAAACGCTGGAAACATTACCACCACCGTTATTGTTAAAAGTTACACGTGGGGTTGTATTGCTGGTACCTTCACCATGCCAGCTGTCTAATACTGATATCATCGAATTGAAAGGACGGCTATCGTAGTTCAATATTTGTTTCAGGTCATTATAACGATCAACACCTTGCACCCCTTGAATTAAAAATGAAAAATCGAAAGCTTTGTAATCTGATGAAAAAGAAAAACCATAAGTAGTTTTTGGAATTGGATTACCAATGAACGCCCTGTCATTAGCATTGATTTGTCCATCATTATCCAAATCTTTAAACCTGATATCTCCGGGCTGGACAGCGTTGGAATTTAAAAACAAGTGTTTAGTTATTTCAGCGGCGTTTTGATAAATACCATCAAACACAAAACCATAATAAGAACTGATCGGTTGTCCAACTTCGGTTTTTGTACGTGTTCCATCATCAATAATACTCTTTACAAAAGTTTGCAATTTATCCACCCTATTTGTAAGCGTAGCAACATTTGCATTTACACTATATTTAAATTCATTATTATTATTTTGAAAATTAAGACCAAATTCAAATCCTTTATTACTTACTTCTCCTGCATTTACAAATGTTTTTTGAATTACCCCAACAGAAACAGCTGGTAACCCTACAGCCAATAAAATATCATTCGTTGTTTTTATAAAATAATCTGCTGTGAAGAAAAGTTTATTTTTAGCTACACTCAAATCAAAGCCATAATTTGTTTGAGTTGTGCTTTCCCATTTAATATCCGGGTTACCATATCTGATTGTATTAACCACTCCACCTACTTTTGTAACAACTGTTTCGTACGCATGGTCAGGTATTTCCTGGTTGCCGGATTTACCCCAACTGGCCCGTAGCTTTAAGTTTGATATCCAGTTAATATTCTCCATAAATTTTTCCTGTGAAATTCTCCAACCGGCAGAAACGGAAGGAAAATAACCCCACTTATTATTAGGACCAAACCGGGAAGAACCATCTGCTCTTATAGTACCGGTAGCAAAATATTTATTTGCATAGCCATACGTTGCTGAACCAAAGAATGAAAGTAAGTTCCATGTGCTGGCAGTGCCGCCATTGTACAGATTGCCTGTACTGCCATAATCAAGATACCTGAAAGGGCCTGTGCTATTATCATAATTTTGCCTGCTGCCACCTACTCCGGATGATTTACTGCTAATATTTTCAGTTCCTAACAAGGCATTAATGCTGTGTTTATCACCCATCGTTTTCAGGTAGTTAAGTGTATTACTGAATGTGAACGTCATCGTTTCTCCCCTATTTTCATCCAGGTTATTGGGCTTATTATTTCGGCCCAAACCAGGATAAGGTTCATTGGGATCATTGTTATTATCATCTCCAAAATTTTGAGCAAAATTTTTGTTATGAGAAAAACTAATATCCACACCCACATTTGTTCTGAATCTTAAAGATCTATCTTTTAAGAAAGCATACTCTCCATACACATTTCCGAATGTTTGATAAGTATTGCGCTTATCATCAGTAAAATGAACGATTGCAATTGGGTTAGAGGCAAACTCATAATTTTTACTCCATCCTCCATTACTATTATTATTTAGATAGAATGGCAAATCAGTATAGGGATTGCCTGCAGACCAGGTTGGATCCTTTTCGTCTTTGTATACCCTTAAAACAGGAGGACGCAATAATGCATGGCGAATAACGCCCGGTTCATCACCGCTGGAAGATAATTTATCCTGTTTGGCATAACTGATTAAAAAATTGGTTCCTACTTTAAGGCGATCAGAAATGTTTGCATTAATATTTGTTCTGAAATTAAAACGCTGGTATTTATCATGGTCTTCCACTACTATACCATCCTGTCCATAATAACCTGCAGAGATTAAATACTGTACACTTTCAGAACCTCCGCTTGCTGAGACCTGTAAATTGTGAGCTTTACCAGTGGTAAATAATTCATCCAACCAATCAGTGTTTGCCAGGTCAGTCCTGCTTCTATCTGCTTTATATGGACTAATAGCGGAAGCTGAATTTCCCAGGGTATTGTGCCATGCCATATCTTTTACAGTTAAGTATTGATCAGCATTCAACATTTTAGGAAGATTGGTAGCCCTGTGAAACCCGGAGAAGTAGTCAATATCAATATTCATCTTTCCTTTTTGCCCACTATTGGTAGTAATTACAACTACTCCGCCGGCAGCTCTTGAACCATAGATAGCAGTAGCCGAGGCATCTTTTAAAACTGTAATGGATTTTACATCCGATTGACTCAGAAAGGAAATATCACGGGTAGGTACCGCATCAACTATATAAAGCACTTCATTATTTCCAAGAGTTCCCTCTCCCCTTATCCGTATTTTGATCCCATCTCCGGGAGCGCCTGTGTTACCAGCAACAAAAACGCCAGCTACTTGCCCTTGCAATGCCTGGGCAACATCTGCTATTCTTGTTTTTCGTAAATCGTCCATATCAACAGTGGAAACAGCCCCTGATATTGACGCCTTTCTTTGACTGCTATAACCAACTACTACTACATTATTAAGGTTCTGTGTTGTTGCTTCCATAGCAATATCAACTGAAGAGCGACCGACAATAGAAACTTCCTGTCGTGCAAATCCTACTGAAGAAAAAATAAGTGTTGTAACATTCGGTGCTACAGATAAACTATATAAACCATCAGAACCGGATTGTGTTCCGGTGGATGAACCCTTAGCAATTACAGAAACACCTGGAATACCGTTGCCTTGCGGATCAGCAACTTTCCCGGTAATAATTTTCTGCTGTGCAAAAGTTTGTAAAAAGCCTGAAAGAATAAATAAAAGGGTAAATAAAAGTTTTTGTTTCATATGCAATTGTTTTACGAAGTGAGGGGGGTTACGCGGAGTAAGGTGTAATTTATGCCTTTAATATTGACTTGTTCTTTTTATTTTGAAGCGTTAGTGACAAAGAACGTTATTTAAATCATAGGTGGAATTTTACATTATTTGTAAGCCTTGGTATTGCAGGGGTTTATTACCAATCATGGTTAAATTTAGGAGTATGCAGGTTTTGGTTTATCAGAATCTATTTTTTTAAAAACAGAAATGCAGTAATAGTCTTTTTTAATTTTTCCAGCATTCTTATTTTCCGATACAAAATTTACTGAAGATATAATCTAACCGGTCTTCATTTGTTATCTCACCTGTTATCTCACCAAGATAATGTAGACAAAGCCTGATATCCAATGCTAATAAGTCTCCGGGAATTTTATTAGTTAGCCCTTCTTTAATATCACTTAAAGATTTATCAACCTGTTGTAAAGCTTCATAGTGCCTGCTATTGGTTACAATTATATTTTCAGTAAGTGTTTTGTTTTCAGTAACTGATAAAAACAATGTGCTTTTCAATTTTTCTACCGCAATATTTTCCTTTGCTGAAATAAACAGGATTTCCAAATCATCATAATTATTTTTCCTTTTGTCATAATTAATAATATCAGATTTATTGCCAACCAATATCAATTTTTTATTTTGGTTCAAAAGATCTTTACTTGCAATTGCCAGTTCATTTATATCTGCGGTATTCACATCAAACAAATACAACACTATATCGGCTTCTTTTATTTTTTCAAGACTCTTTATTATACCCATATTCTCAATAATATCTGTAGTATGCTCTCTTATCCCGGCTGTATCTATTAACCTAAATAAGATACCGTTGATATTTATTACCTCCTCAATTGTATCACGGGTAGTGCCGGCAATTTCGCTAACTATTGCCCTGCTATCATTCAATAAGGTATTTAGCAATGTGGATTTCCCTACATTAGGCTTGCCAACAATAGCAACGCTTACACCATTTTTTACAACATTACCCAGTTTGAAAGAATCCAGCAATTTTTTTATAGAAGCTGATATTTGTTTTATCAAATCAATAAATTTTTTTCTATCTGCAAATTCTACATCTTCCTCACTAAAATCAAGTTCTAATTCTATTAATGATGAGAATTGAATAAGTTGTTCACGAAGCTGTTTTAATAATTGAGAAAATCCACCACGGATGTTATTCAGAGCTGCATTTTTTGAAGCATCTGTATTGCTTGCAATAAGATCGGCTACAGCCTCTGCCTGTGTAAGATCTAATTTTCCATTTAAAAAAGCCCTTTGTGTAAATTCGCCGGGCTTAGCAAGGCGTGCTCCTTTGCGAATTATGGAATGAATAATTTGTTCCTGAACAAATGCAGAACCGTGACAACTTATTTCCACCACATCTTCTCCTGTATATGATGTTGGATTTTTATAAAGAGAGATCACAACTTCATCAAGAATTTTGTCATCATCTTTTAAATAACCCACATGTAGAGAATGAGAAGATTGTATTGCAATATCTTTTGAAGGAAATAATTTATTAGTAATCTCCATCGCAT
>JBPCQG010000008.1:0-2557 GCA_050998315.1 Chitinophagaceae bacterium | reverse complement strand
TGTAGCTAATTCAACAACCTTCTTTTCAATCTCGGCCATGCTAAGGCTTTCAGCATTTCTTATAACAGGCACTACCAGGCCTTTTGGCGCAGATACAGCAATGGAAATATCACAATAATTATGTTGAATGATATTTTCTCCATCAATCATTGCATTAACGGAGGGCCATTCCTGCAAGCCGAAACAAATAGCTTTTGTAAAAAAACTCATGAAGCCAAGATTAACCTCGTGTTGGTTTTTAAAAATTTCTTTGTATTTAGTTCTAATATCCATAATAGCACTCATGTCCACTTCATTAAAAGTGGTAAGCATCGCTGTTGTATTCTTTGCTTCAACCAATCTCCTGCTGATTGTTTTTCGGAGGTTACTCATTTTCTCCGGTTTATCATTCCTGCCAAACATTGGCTGCCCAATACTTCTACCGGGATTTGATAAAGCATCCAACACGTCATTTTTTAATATTCTTCCATTAGAGCCGCTGGGTGTGATATTTTTTACATCTACTTTTTTATCTGCTAAAATTGCCGCAGCAACTGGTGTAGTTTTAACCTCAGAATGCTTATCTTCTTTTTGTATAGGTTGAGAAACTTCTTTTTTTTCTTCAGCTTTTGCCTCTGCTTTTTTCTTTTCTTTTTTATCTTCGGCTTTTGGCGCTGCAGGCTTCTCCGGACGTGCAGCACTGTCATCAATCGTGCAGGCAACATCTCCAATTTTCAAAGTATCCCCTTCCTTAGCTATTGTAGTTAATATACCTGCCTGTTGTGCATTAATTTCAAAAGTTGCTTTTTCACTTTCCAGTTCAGCAATAACTTCATCTCTTTCTACATAATCCCCACCTTTCTTTAACCATTTTACTAGTGTCACTTCGGTAATACTTTCGCCAATTGAAGGAACTTTAATTTCTATCGCCATAATTTATGTTTAAAAATAAAATCAGATATAATCATTCATTTTGAAGCAAGTTGCTGCTTGGCTAATCAATTAATTGTTTCGTTTTTGTTATATAATCAGGGATTTTTCGTTTGCTAATAAAAGAAAAGTTTTCACAGTCTGCTTCATGTCTCTTTGCCATAAGTAAAGTATAAAAATCAGAAAACTCTTCATCCAGTTTTCCTGTAAAAATAAATTCTTTATTAAAAAGGCTTTTAACACCCTGATGTGTTTTAGGGTTAAGATTAAGATTAATTAAAAGTGCACTTATTGCATAAAAAGCTGCATAGTACAATCTGCTGATTGCTGCATCATTAAAATTATTTTCTAAAAGTAATTGTGCTTCCTTTAAAGCTTCATCTGCCTTTTTTAGTTTGTAATTAATATAATCTTCTTTTGTTTTCATAACCCTATTCCCTCTTCCATTATGCTTTCGTATATATTTGTCACAGCATAATTTTCCTCCCAGTCAAGTCTATTTTTTACAATAACAAATACACCTTCATTCAAAGGCATTTCTATTTCATCTAAAATTTTATTACGAAGTTCCTGTTTAAAGTTTTCTGTAACTTTTGCATCCGTTAATATTAAAAAATCCCAGTCGCTTTCTTCATGCCAGTCGCCCCTTGCTCTGCTGCCAAATAAAATTATTTCAGCATTTTTATCATAATAATAGATAATACTTTCAGCCTGCAGATAAGTTCAATTGCCTGTTTATCACCCGGAAGTTTTTTATCTTCTTTTTGAGCTGATAATTCCATTGATTTATTGTTGTATACAAACCTACATCAAATTGAGAAATGAGCAAGCAGGTGAGATTTTTCAAAAATATATAAATGCAGTAAACCCATAAAGGAAATACCTGATAAGAGAATTTTATTTCATCAATTTAAGTCGTAATATTCTCATTAATTTTATAAAAATAAATTATTAATCTACGTTTTGAAGAATCGTTTTATTATATCTTTTTTGGGAATATACTTATGGTTCATAATTCCCGCCGTTGCCCAACAACTTATTTTCAAAACATATTCAGTCGAAGACGGCCTTGTATCAAACCATGTACAGCGCATTTACCAGGATAAAAAAGGGTTTATGTGGATAGGCACCATTGAAGGATTAAGTAAATATGATGGCCACAAATTCATTAATTATACTACTATTAATGGCCTTTCTGATAATAAAGTGAATGATATGCATGAGTTGGCTGATGGAAAATTATATGTTGCTGAAAACGATGGAACGGTTGATATTTTACAGCAGGATGCCATCGTAGAGAAAGCGGCTTTTCGTAATGTGGTTATCAATCAATTTTACAAAAGCAGGGATAACAGAATATTAGCAGCAACAGATACAAGTGGAATACATGAAATAAAAAACGGCAACCTGGTAAAACCCCGGCAGATGTTCCCCGAAGCCACTTATCATTCAATCACCGAATTTAATGATTCACTTTTGATAGGGGGATCTCACGGTTTCTTACACATTCTGAACAGGGAATTAAAGTTGTTTTTGGAAATAAAACAAGTTAAAGGATTAGTGATTGGTAAAATTTACAAAGATTCAAAAAACAATGTTTGGGTATGTACACATAAAGGTTTAAAACTTGTATCAGTTGATAAAAAGA
>JBPCQG010000080.1:0-3026 GCA_050998315.1 Chitinophagaceae bacterium | reverse complement strand
CAACCGGACTATTGACAATACAATCTATAACAAAAACGGAGAAGTGTATGGTAAACAGATCTACTCTGTTTCGGGAGTATCATCAGCAGGAGGCATTACAACTGCTAATATAAAGTTGCAAATGTTTGACTCAAAAGGAAAGACGATGGCTAACAGCACGAATAATATAAAGTGCAAGGGAGGCGTTATAATGATGAATATGAAAATGATGATGGCACAGGAGCAGGAATTTGCATCTGCAGCAAACGCAAAAGGTGAAAGCGCGTTTATAGAATATCCTTCAGCAATGAAAGTTGGCGACAATTTGAAAAATGCAAGTTTTGCAATGGATATGAACCGCGGTGGCATGCAGCAGCATGTAGCAGTAAAGATCACTAACCGGAAAGTGGAGGGTAAACAGAAAATAACAACTCCGGCAGGTTCGTGGGACTGCTTTAGAATTTCTTATAAAGGTAAAATCATTGTTAACGCTATGGGTATGGAAATACCTCTGGATTTAAATGGCACCGAATGGTTTGCCGCAGGTGTCGGTATAATAAAAACCAAAAGCAATTTAGGCGGTACCGAAATTTCTTCGATCAAGTAATCCTATTACGGGTTTGAATCTAAAGTATCTTTTATTTATTTATATAGGGGCTCATATAATTTCTAATGGGCTCGAAAAAGATCACTAATATAACTATAACAATCACGGCAATAAAAAGTACCCACAACCATTTGTTTCTGGTAAAATAACTTACTCTTTCTTGTCTTTGTCTTCTCTTCTTTTCCTCACGTTCGTGTTCAAAACTAATCCACTCTTTGCCTGCTTCAGTCAATTGTGTACCGTTTTTATGCGATGTTATTAATCTTTTTTCAATTAAAAAGTCTCGCACTATTTTATAAACCAGATCGTCCACTCCTCTTCTTTCCTTCTTGTGTTTAGCCTTAAGCTTCGCCCAATCCAATATGCCGCCTGCGTCTTTATGAGCCTGTATAACTTGATCCGCTAATTTCTCCTTTTCTGTTACCATAATTACCTGATTAGAACAGTGAAATTAAAATAACCACGTTTAGATATGAAATATATTAATAGAAATTCCCTTTGCTGCACTTGTAAAATTATAAGGAACACTTCTCCTAACAATTGAGATGCAGAAGTTATAAGTTGCTAACTTTGATTCTATGATAAAAGCAATCGACTTAAGAATAGGAAACTGGATAATATCAAATACAGAAGATAACCAAACAAATGGTATTAATAATTATGTTCAGGTATTCGGGCTCGAGAAAAACCGTATCAAACATGAGCAGGGTAACGGGGTATATGATGAAAGCATGTTTGATCCTATCCCCTTAACGCGTGAAATATTATTGAAATCAGGTTTGGAACAAGTGGGTCAAAGAAACATATTTAACAAGGTTCCTCTGGTGGGTTTTAATTATGATCTAAACACATTTAAAGTGATGGTATATCATCCCGGCAATACACTTGCTCACAGGCTGCTTACCGATATAAGGCATGTACACCAGCTACAAAATTTTTTTTACTGTTTAATTGGGTATGATTTGGTGATAGAATTTTGATGAAACAGATGCGGGACCATTAATCAAGGTTGTTGTTAGGAGTAGGGCCACCGGCAAAACGAGGGTTAGTAACAGATACTCTGCTTATAAGACCAGAACTGCAACCCAATAGCTTGTATAACTTTAGTAAGAACTATAGAATTTTAAATTTAACAGGCAAAATGAACAATTTAATTTCTAAGATAATAAAGGCAGGATTAATTGTTGGGACTTTAGATATTTTATCAGCCTTTATATATTACTTTATTAAGACAGGAGAGAAAAACGTTTTTAATGTTTTAAAGTTTGTAGCAAGTGGCATTTTTGGCAAAGAAGCATTTTCTGGTGGCAATAGGATGATTGTGGCCGGACTTGTTTTACATTATATTATTGCAGTTGCATTCGCCATCTTTTTCTTCTGGCTATTTCCTAAAATAAAATCCTTTTCAAAAAATGCAATTCTGACAGGTGTTATTTATGGACTTTTTATTTGGATGGTTATGAATTTAGTTGTTGTTCCCTTATCAAACATTGGTAACCGACCATTTACTATAGTTAATACTCTTATTAATGTAATTATTTTAATTGTTTGCATTGGTATTCCACTTTCGTTTATGGCCAACACGTTCTACAAAGAAGAAAAACCGAATTCAGTACCCTTTCAAAGACAACAATAGTATGCAACTGGCCTTCTCCCTTAAAACTGCGCCAGTTTAAATTAGAGAAATCGTAATTACTGATAGTTTTTTAAAGCAATGAGGATGGACTTACTATACGAAGCAAAAGACCTCGTAGAAAAAAAGCTGTTTCCATAGATTTGAACGCCCACCATTTAGTAGTGGTCTGTTAGAACCAACACCTATTACATTAAGCCTGGTACAATAGTGATAATGTTGCATCAGAGGTTCATCTTAAAATACTAAAGTACAAGCTTGCTTATTGAATGACGGAGATCATCGCGCCTTAACTGGTGTGATTACTTGGTTTTATTCCCACAGCCTAATACCAAAATACGGCGAAGTTCTACTACTGGAAATGTATAATTACAACCAGGAAAAAAGGGTACTTATGCTCAATATTTACAATGCCTTTATCTCTACCTTCGAAGAAGAATAGGCACGAATTATCCAATATTTTGAATTTCCTATCCAATACTTTGAATTAACCATTTATTACTTTTATCAGCATTCGTGCACTTAATCGTTAGGGTTGAAACTAAAGGGCTGCGTAAGAACGGAGCCCTTTTCTTTTGCTCTTTTTTCTCACTCTTCATCAGTAACAATCTTCTTAAGTTGGAAATTTTTAAACTATTGTTTGTTGGAGGTCGCTTACAAGAAAAGTATACTAATTCCTATATTTAATAAATGAAGCAATTAATACTTTCGGCTTTCTTCGTTTTGTGTTCAATCCTGGCTAATCGGTCAGAAAAAAGGGTATGCTGACTTTGGTTTTCTTGCTACTGCCTCCAATTTAAAAGGCGT
>JBPCQG010000053.1:0-4581 GCA_050998315.1 Chitinophagaceae bacterium | reverse complement strand
GGATCTAAATATTAATGCTGCCCCACTTTGCTCACATCTTGTGCCATTGTGGGGCTTTTTTAATACTTAGTTATCACCAAACCATTGCCTATTGTGGATTATGGGTTTTCAGGAAGAGCCTAATTCTTAAGAAGTTAAAATCCAGATAACCTTGAATTTTTTGAACCCTGAAACCTTTGAACCCATTTTTAATAATCCCCCAAAGTAACAGGCAGCTGCACAAGAGCTACTTTCAACTGGTCATCATTGGGTGCAACACCGTGCCATTCAAAATTTCCTTTCATAAAATCAATACCGTATCCCATTTCTGTCTTCATTAATATAACAATGGGTTTGCCCTTGCCTAAATATGTTTTAGCATTATTAAGCCCGGCAATAACAAGGTCTATTTCATTTCCATCCATTTCAAGTACCTGCCAGTTAAAAGCTTCAAACTTGGCATGCAGGTTATCAAGACTCATCACCTTTTTTGTTGGTCCGTCAATTTGTTGTCCATTCCAATCTATTGTAGAAATTAAGTTATCAACTTTATGATGTGCTGCAAACATTATGGCTTCCCAGTTTTGCCCTTCATCGAGCTCACCATCACCATGTAATGAAAAAACAATGTGCCTATCATTATTCAATTTTTTTGAAAGAGCAGCGCCGATAGCCACGCTCATCCCCTGCCCCAGGGATCCGGAAGCCACTCTTATTCCCGGTAATCCTTCGTGAGTCGCCGGATGCCCCTGAAGACGGGAATTAATTTTTCTAAATGTTTTTAATTCTTCTAATGGGAAATAACCTGTTCTTGCCAATGTACTGTACCATACCGGGGAAATATGCCCGTTTGATAAAAAGAAAATATCTTCTTCGATACCGTCAATATCAAAGCCGGGCTTCCTCTCCATAATTTCAAAATATAAAGCAGTAAAAAATTCTGTACAGCCTAATGACCCACCGGGATGCCCACTTTGGGCATCATACACCATTCGTATAATATCTCTTCTTATTTGTGTGGCAATTGCTCTTAAATCTTTCATTTTAACCGGGATTTTATGACATTACTTATAAAGCGAACCTACATTAAAACCCGTAATGGCACAAATTCAATTTTTAAAGCATTTTAATTGAAATAATTTCATATTTGGTGCGTTAATTGTCTTTAATTAGTTTTGCGGCTTAAGCATTTTTTTGACCCCTAAAACCTAATAAGCAACATATTTTCGTAAATGCTGCTTTTAATGCGGCAAATAGTTATACTTAACTTGTATTTGCTTATTTCAATAATGAAGCATGGATAACATCTTACTAAGTGCGGCACTTGCCTTTTTAATTACCTACTTTGCAATTCCCCCTATAATTAAAGTTGCTAAAGATAAAAAATTGTTTGACGAACCGGATGAACGCAAGGTTCATAAATCTGTAATACCTACACTGGGCGGTCTTGGCATATTCGCAGGGTTTATAATAGCTACTTTAATGGGTGTACCAGCTCATATCTTAAATGAGTTACAATATTTTCTGGCCGCTGCTATGGTTATTTTCTTTATGGGACTTAAAGATGATATTTTAGTTTTATCGGCTACTAAAAAATTTATAGGACAGTTAGTAGCTGCAGGTATCATCATTAAATTTGGAGGAATCCAGATAAATAATTTACATGGCTTTTTAGGCATAAATGAAATTCCGCATATCGCGGGCTATGTACTTACTGCATTTACAATTATAGTTATTACAAACTCGTTCAATCTTATTGATGGAGTGGATGGTTTGGCAGGCAGTCTTGGTTTATTAACGTCCATTGTATTTGGCATTTACTTTTATATTTCAGGAGAATTAATGTACTCCGTTATGGCGCTTTCACTGGCGGGCAGCCTTATTGCCTTTCTTATTTATAATTTTTCGCCGGCAAAAATATTTATGGGTGATACAGGTTCCCTAATAATAGGTTTATTGAATTCAATTTTTGCAATAAAATTTATAGCAATAGCAGCTAATCCACAAGCTAGTTTACCACTACTTTCTTCTCCTGCCATTGCATTTGCAATTTTAATAGTTCCATTATTTGATACGCTTCGTATATTTAGTCTTCGCATATTTTACAGGCGTGCTCCTTTTAGCCCTGATAGAAATCATATACATCATTTTTTACTCGACCTTGGCCTATCACAGAGGTTGATTACCGTGGTATGTGTTTCAGCCAATATTGTTTTCATTTGTTTGGCTTATGCTCTTAGGTCCCAAGGCACCACCATGGTAATTGGTGCATTAGCTACTACTGCCCTTTTGTTTGTAACTGTAATTTATTACAGCCGCCCCAAATTAAGATATATTAATGCAGATGAAAGGGAACATAAATCAGAGATCATCAAATCTCATAAAATATTTACTCTTGTAAGCGAACCTGTTGAGCAGGACTAACGATTGATTTAACTTTTTTAATCCTCTTTTTGCTAAATTTGTACCTTATTTACAACACTGCTTGTATTACAGTATCAATTTATAATTATCCGATTAATTATTGAGACATGACAGATGACCTATCATTTATTTTAGAGGAGGGAAAAGATTCTATGACCAAGGCTATTAATCATTTGGAAGCTGAATTGGTTAAAATACGTGCAGGTAAAGCTAATCCCTCAATGCTTGATGGGATTATGGTAGATTATTATGGTAATCTAACGCAGATAAACCAGGTAGGTAATATTAGTGCAATGGATGCAAGAACTATTTCTATTCAGCCATGGGAAAAGAATATGATGCAACCTATAGAAAGAGCAATCATTGCAGCCAATATTGGTATAAATCCCCAAAATGACGGAAATATTATCCGTCTTTTTTTACCCCCGTTAACGGAAGAAAGAAGGAAAGAAATGGTTAAGCGTAGTAATGCAGAAGGCGAGCAGGCAAAAGTTGCAGTTAGAAGTATTCGCCGTGAAGGAATAGAACAAATAAAAAAACTTCAGAAAGATGGACTCAGCGAAGACCAGGCAAAAGATTCCGAAACTGAGATCCAGGAAATGACCGATAAATTTATTGTTCTTATTGAAAAACATTTAACTGCAAAAGAAAAAGAGATTATGTCAGTATAAATTTAGTCTATGCTGAAAGAACAATTGCTCATATTAATTTCCACTCCACTTTATTTTTTGGTAATAGGTGTTGAGATACTGCTAAGTCACTTTCATTTAAAGAAATATTACAAGCTAAAAGACACCCTGATGAATGTTTACCTATGCATGATAAACGGTGGTATCGATCTTTTGTTCAGGGCTGTATATGTTGTTATCCTCCTTTGGTTTTTTAATTATCATTTTATTGATCTTTCTTTTAATCCTGTATTACACTGGGGGTTATTATTCTTGCTCGAAGATTTTGTATTTTATATAGAGCATCGCGTAGATCATTATTGCAGATTCTTCTGGGCTGTGCATG
This sequence comes from Chitinophagaceae bacterium, assembly GCA_050998315.1. GTDB lineage: Bacteria > Bacteroidota > Bacteroidia > Chitinophagales > Chitinophagaceae > Ginsengibacter. The sequence goes on along the minus strand of JBPCQG010000053.1, from coordinate 1,164 downwards.
TTACCCATCATTCTTCTGAAGAATTTAATTTAACTACCGGGTTTCGCTCTTCGGTATTACAACCTATTTACCGGTTTATTTACTTTATCCCTCTTGCATTTTTAGGGTTCAGGCCTGTTGATATTGTTTTTATGTATTCGCTTACGCAGATATATGGCATATTAGTACATACCCAATACATCAATAAAATGCCACGATGGTTCGAAGCTGTATTTGTAAGCCCATCACATCATCGTGTTCACCATGCAAGCAATGTAAGGTATCTTGATAAAAATATGGGAATGGTCCTCATAATATGGGATCGTCTGTTTGGCACTTTTCAGGAAGAATTAAAAGAAGATCCAATAAAGTACGGGCTTACCAAAGCTCTTGACAATCCGCATCACCCGGCAAAAATTATTTTTCATGAATGGCAAAATATAGGGTACGACCTAAAAAAGAATATTTCCATTTTTACTAAAATAAAGTACCTCGTTATGCCACCGGGCTGGAGCCATGATGGGAGCACAAAAACTGCAGCACAGCTACGGAGAGAATTACCTGATTTTGAAAAGATATAACTCGTCTCAAAATTTAAGAAGTTTGTTTAACATTATTTCCGCATTAAACTTTTACCCTATTTTTAATAATAAAGAATTAAAAACTAAATTCTTAAGCCCTTTAAACAAAAAACGTTTTTAACCAACATTATGGCAGAAATGAAACTTGACAAAATAAGTACAAAGTCTGATAAGGATCAGGATAAAAAAAAGACAAAAGAAAAAACTGCTAAGCTTCTTGAAGATATAAATGCCCTGCAAAATCTTTTATACGCTGAAAATAAGCATGCTCTTCTAATAATATTACAAGGCATGGATGCCAGCGGGAAGGATGGAGTAATAAGAAATATCTTTGGACATTTAAATCCCCAGGGCGTTATGGTAAAAAGCTTTAAAGCACCAACTGATAATGAATTACACCAGGATTTTTTATGGAGAATTCATCAACATGCACCTGCCAAAGGAATGATACAGATTTTTAACCGTAGCCATTATGAAGATATTTTAATAACACGTGTTCATAAATGGTGTGATGATGAAAATGCGAAGAAAAGAATGAAAGCAATTAATGACTGGGAAGAATTGCTTACTCAACATAACAATACACATATCCTTAAATTTTATC
>JBPCQG010000001.1:0-21463 GCA_050998315.1 Chitinophagaceae bacterium | reverse complement strand
TCGGCTATCCTATTTACAGAATTATTAGCTAGCCCCTGGGCTGTTGTATAATTAATAAAAGTTTTTCCGTCGTATTTGGTTACACCTGCTGCAGCAGTACCAAACCATAAGTTTCCATTTTTATCCTCTATCATACATCGTATATCATTACCGGCCACACCATCAGCAGTTGTATAATTTGTAAAGCTTTTGCCGTCATATTTGCTTGCGCCTCCGCCCTGGGTGCCGACCCAAAGATTACCCGTGCGATCCTGCACAATGCTTGTTACAAAATTACCCCCCAGCCCATCCTTGGTGGTATAGTTTGTAAAACGGTAGCCATCGTATTTGCTCACCCCTGAACTCGTTCCAAACCAAAGGTTGTCCTCTTTATCTTGTATGATGGAAAATACCACATTACCCACCAAACCCTGAGCTATGGTATAATTTGTAAAACTTTTTCCGTCATATTTACTCACTCCTCCGCCAATGGTGCCAAACCAGAGATTGCCGGCTTTATCGCTTGCGCTACAACGAACAGAACTTAGCGCCAGCCCTTGCTCTGTACCGTAGTTGGTAAAGAAAGGAGCGCCCCCATTTGATGAATCTATTTTGATGACCGGTTTTCCTGCTTTTACTACTATAGGCTTATTGACAGCAGTGATGGGCACTACTGTTGGCCCGGTAAAACTCTTTTTCCCGATGCTATTGATTGTTCCGAATTTTTTAACAGTATCATTTGGAGCATGTGATGAAGTTTGATGCTTACATGAAATGAAAGCAAAAAAGCATACCGCCATAATGCAATACGATAAATTACTTGAAGCTTGTGAGCCTCTTTGTTTTGGTGATAGCTTTTTCAAAGCGGCATTTTTTTATTACTGTTAAAATTACATTTGTTTATTGCAGGTTGTATGGAAATTCAATAATAAACCCCGCACTCTTACTATAACTTGAAAATTTAAACTGATACCATATTTTACCTTACGCTAAAAATAAAAATGAAGTTTAGATTATCTGCTAAAAATGAGAACTTAATTAGAAAAAGACACATACAATTGGAACCACCTCATTGATCAACCTGAATATTAAGTTTATCTAAGTTTCTTTATATTTTCCATCTGCAAGGTTTAAGTCCTCAATTCTTTCCTTTATATTTTGTACCTTATTTTTGTACAAATCATATTATGCAGATAGTATTGGTGCTACATAATCTTTTGCGTTGGGCTGTTTTATTGTTTGGACTTTGGACATTATTTTCTGCAATGTCCGGGGTAATAAGCAAAAGAAATTATACAGCAGCAGACAGCCGGAGTAATTTTTTCTTTATGCTTAGCTGCGATATACAGTTATTGTTAGGCTTGATATTATATTATACCAACTCATGGTTCGACAGGTTAAAAGATCTTGGTAATAATATGAAAGATGCAAACAACCGCTTCTTTACAATGGAACATGGACTGCTGATGATAATTGCATTAATATTAGTTCATGCAGGCAGAGTATCAGTTAAAAAAGCTTTAACCCCTGCGGTTAAACATAAACGTACTTTATTATTTTTGGGGTTAACCATTGTACTCATCTTAGCTGCAATTCCATGGCCTTTTAGAGATGCTATTGCCCGCCCATTATTAAGATGGTTTAATTAGTTGTAGAAATAATTTAAGAAATAAATGAATCAAGAAAGTACATTACCCACTATACTTATCACCAATGATGATGGCATTACTGCGCCGGGTATACGTAACCTTGTTGAAGCTGTAAAAGGTCTTGGGGAAATAATTGTTGTGGCCCCCGATAAGCCTCAAAGCGGAATGGGTCATGCCATCACTATAGGAGTTCCATTAAGGCTTTATAAAGTGGAGGATATGTTTGATGGAGTGGAAGCGTGGCACAGCAGCGGCACCCCGGTAGATTGTGTAAAACTTGCAGTAGACAAGATCCTCCATCGCAAGCCTGATATTTGTCTAAGTGGAATTAATCATGGCGCTAATCATTCCATCAATGTAATTTATAGCGGTACAATGAGTGCCGCAATGGAAGCATGCATTGAAAGCATTCCCAGCATTGGTTTCTCGTTATTGGATTACAGGAACGAAGCAGACTTTACTGCTGCAAAATTTTATGTTCGCAAAATTGTAGAAAGTCTTTTGAAAACAAAAATGGATAAACATCTTTTACTCAATGTAAATTTTCCTATAGTTCCCCTGGCAGAAATAAAAGGCGTAAAAATATGTAAACAGGCTTATGCAAAATATGATGAGGACTTTGATGAACGCCTGGACCCTCATGGTAAAAAATATTACTGGCTTACCGGCGAATTTGTAAATTTTGATAAAGGTGATGATACTGATGTTTGGGCTTTGCAAAATAATTATGTTAGTGTAGTTCCAGTGCAGTTCGATCTTACTAATTATGAATTAAAAAAGCAACTCGAAAAAAGCTGGAAAATAGATGATCTTTAAAAAAGACAACTTTGTATTTGGATTAGTGCTCGGTTTCATTGCACCTGCTTTTGGATTTTTGTTGTACAAATATGTAAAATTTCGGGCCTTTTCCATTGCTGAGATGTTCCAGTGGATGAGGCTTAATCCAAATCTCATTACAGTTTTTCTCAGCGTATCTTTATTTGCCAACGCAGCACTGTTCACTATTTACATTAACGGTCATCGTGATAAAACTGCAAAAGGGATTTTTGTTCTTACAATCATATATGCAGTAATTGCAATGTTGTTTAAATATTTATAAAAAATTTTTTTGTTACCGGCATTTGGTTTCCATAGCATCATCGTGAAGTTTATCCTGAGTTAATCGAAGGGTCACTCACTTCTACAGCATACCTTTACTCGTCAAATTATTTTTAATTTTTTAAGTCCCTCTCCCCTGGGGAGAGGTTAGGTGAAGGGTATGAAATATTACATCATAGCAGGCGAGGCTTCAGGAGATCTGCATGGCAGCAATCTTATTAAAGAATTAAAAAAGCTTGCTGTAACTGCTGACTTCAGGGCATGGGGTGGCGATAAGATGCAAGCCTTAGGGATCAAGCTGGTAAAGCATCACAAAGATCTTGCATTTATGGGCTTTGTTGAAGTAGTAAAACATCTCCCCACAATTATTAAAAACTTACAATTCTGTAAACAGGATATTTTAAGTTATGCTCCTGCTGCTCTTATACTTATTGCTTATCCCGGTTTTAATTTAAGGCTTGTAAAGTGGGCAAAACAAAATAGATTAAAAGTTATTTTTTATATCTCGCCCCAGGTATGGGCATGGAAAGAAAGCCGTGTAAGCCTGATAAAAAAATATGTAGATAAGATGATCGTCATCTTGCCCTTTGAAAAAGCATTTTATAAAAAATTTGGTTACGAGGTGGAGTATGTTGGGCATCCTTTGGTTAAAGTAATTGAAGATTATAAACTTCAGAATCAGTTAGGGGTTACCGGATACCAGTTACCAGTTAACGGCAACCAGCAACCGGAAACTGGTAACATCATCGCCTTGCTACCCGGTAGCCGTAAACAGGAGATAGAAAAAAAATTGCCTGTTATGTTAGCTGCCTCAAAACAATTTCCTCAATATAAATTTGTAGTAGCCAAAGCGCCTGGAATTACGGATGAATTTTACAATACGTTTCTATCTCAATATAAAAATGTAAGTGCAGTTTCAGATCAAACCTATTCCATATTACTTATGGCTAAAGCAGCATTGGTAACATCGGGCACAGCCACATTGGAAACTGCTTTATTAAACGTTCCTGAAATTGTTTGTTATAAAGGAAGCTGGCTTTCTTATCAAATTGCCAGGAGGTTGATAAAGTTGAAATTCATCAGTCTTGTAAATCTCATAATGAACAAAGAAGTGGTAAAAGAATTAATTCAAATGGATCTTACTGCACAAAACCTAACACATGAATTAAATGAATTGCTAACGAATGAAGTAAAACAACAACATATAAAAACTGATTATAAAAATCTAAAGGATCTGTTAAGCGAGGGTGGAGATGCTTCAGCAAATGCTGCAAAAATAATTTATGAGTTACTTTAAACAATTGACCATTGACGATTGACGATTGACAGCCTATCGTCTCAACAACTTTATTATTATTATAATTAGTGCAGCTAAAAATAACAGGATAGAAAGTCGGTTGATCCCATGCATATAACCTATCCATTTAGTATGTGGCCGGTTTGGATCTTTCTTTTTGATATAAAGATATTCGGCTATTTGTCGCCACACTCCCATTAAAGTTGTTTTAGGTTATCCTTAACCAATATTTAAAACCAAAGAAAATAATTACGCGTAAATTACTTAAATAAAAAACATATAAAATGAAAATCATTTTGGCAGCTTTCTCATTCCTTCTTTTTGCAGGATCAAGCTGCGCACAAAAAAATAAAAAACCAATGGAAAATTTTGCGGTTGTTAAAACAGATGCTGAATGGAGAAAACAATTAACGTCTGAACAATTTGAAGTTGCCCGTAAAGCAGGCACTGAAAAACCTTATTCAGGCAAATACTGGGATAATCATGAGAATGGAACTTATAAATGCGTTAGCTGCGGACAGGAATTATTTACCTCCAATACGAAATTTGAAAGCGGCACAGGTTGGCCAAGCTTTTGGCAGCCAATAAAAAAACAGAATGTTTTAGAAAAAACAGACAAAACATTTGGTATGGCAAGAACAGAAGTGCTTTGCAGCCGCTGTGGCGCTCACTTAGGGCATGTGTTTGATGATGGCCCAAAACCCACAGGGCTAAGATACTGCATGAATTCAGCTTCAATGGATTTTGCAAAAGCAAAATAGTTTATCATTTGATTATATCTACAAGTGATCCAGTATATCTTTTATGCTGGATCTTTTTTTATAGTCGACGTCAAAATGCCGATAAATAATTTTACCTTTTTTATTAACGATATAAACAGCTGGTACCGGTAAATTTGCTCCGTTGGTTCCGTTAACTTTTAGAAAATCAACACCAAATCCCTTGTACTTTGCAACTGTTGTAGCCTCTACCGAAAAAGCAACTTTATACGCATTCATAATTTTTAATCCATCATCAAATAAAACAGAATAAGAGGCCTTTGTTTTTTCAATTGTTTTTGAAATATTCTCTGGCAACTCTGGTGTTATAGCCAATACGGTGGCCCCTTTCTCTTTAATGAATGTAATTGAATCTTCCAGTTGCTTTAATTGTTTGTTACAATATGGGCACCATTGCCCACGATAAAAAAACAATACCACGTTCCCCTTATTCAATTGCTTTTTTAAATTGATTTTTTCTCCTCGTTGATCAGTGGCACTAAAATCAGGTGCGATACCATTTACATTTAATCCAACAGGATAAGGTTGAGCATAAGCGTTTACATTGCAAACAACAATTAAGAGAAATAATATTTTTTTCATGAAAATAAATTTTTAATAAAGCTACCTATTAAATTCTATTACGACTGAACGCGGGGGATAATCCAAAATTTTGCATAATTGCGTAAATCAATAAAGCAATTTTTGATACAATGTATTTGTTTCTTAATTTGTAGTAATGAAGAAAATTGTAAAAAAACATCCTTTGGCAATAAGATGGTTTCACTGGATAAATTTTCCGGTGCTGGCTGTTATGATTTGGAGCGGATTATTAATTTACTGGGCTAACGATATATACAAAGTTGGCTGGGGCGATAAAACAGTTCTTAAATTTTTTCCGGATTCATTTAATAAGGCTTTGAATATCCCTTTCAGACTGGCAGAGGGAATGAACCTGCATTTTTTCTTTATGTGGCTTTTCGCTATCAATGGTTTTTTATACGTTTTATATTTGCTTTTTTCCAAAGAATGGAAACTCATATTCCCAAACAAAAGATCTTTAAAGGAAGCATGGCTGGTTATCCTGCATGATCTCCACATAAGAAAAGGAATACCTCCACAAAAAAAATATAATGCCGCACAACGTATTGCGTATACAGGCGTAATTTTTATGGGTATCGGCTCATTGCTCACGGGGCTTGCGATTTACAAGCCTGTTCAGTTTAATTTTTTATGCAACATACTTGGCGGTTATGAATGGGCAAGAGCCGAGCATTTCATTCTCACTATTCTTTTTACTTTATTTTCGTAGTGCATGTGATACAGGTGATTATTGCCGGATGGAATAATTTCAGGGGAATGGTGACGGGATTTGAGGTAACACCCCCTCCGCCCCCTAAAGGGGGAACCATGGAAACTGTTTCTCCATCAATAAATAAAATCTGAAGATGGCACTCAACGAAGAATTCATTTCAGAAAAACAATTAAGAAAGAAAACAATAATTTCTTTTTCAGTCTTTATTGTGATGATAGCATTTGCTATTTTCGGTTGGAAATGGTTGCATAAACAACCGGATGTGGATGGTGCTCCAAAGCCCCTCCGAAAGGTTCTAAATTATAATGAAGGAGTTTTCTCCAGTTTTTTCAGCAACAATAATCTCGCAAAAACTTTTCCCCTGTCGTCTGCAGTAAAAAAAGTAAGAGTTAATGGAGGGGAAGGAATGAGTGAAGGTTTTGATGCTTCAACATGGAAATTAAAAATTGCAAGAGCTCCCGGTGACACTTTATTAATAACACTTGATGAAATAAAAACATTACCCAAGACAGAAATAGTTTTTGATTTTAAATGTATTGAAGGCTGGAGCCAGGTTACACATTGGGGTGGTGTAAAGTTCTCCGATTTTGCTAAAAAATACAATCTCGCTGCGCAAACGGAAATGAGTTATGCCGGTTTAATAACGCCTGATAAAGGCTACTATGTCGGCATTGATATGCCAGCCATTATGCACCCACAAACCCTTTTGTGTTATGAAATGAATGGCATGCCGTTACCTATGAACCAGGGTTATCCTTTAAGATTAATTATCCCGGTTAAATATGGAATTAAACATTTAAAAAGAATCGGCAGTATATTCTTTAGTAATGAACGTCCCGCGGATTACTGGTACGAAAGAGGATATGATTATTATTCAGGGTTATGAGCAGCCGCATGCGGAATTATAGACGACTCCTTTTTTAATCCCTTTTCAAAAAATCCCCGGAAAGGTGTTGGTTCAGCTGAAGGCTTTAATCCAAAGGCAGTGATACTCTTTTCTTTAATGTAATTGATAGCTTCTTCAATTGAATCTGTAACCAAATATAAGCTTGGATCATTTGCAGAAATAGTTCCTTCTTTCATCATCCGTTGGTTATGTGCAAGCAGCTCTTTATGAAATTCTCTATCAAAAATAATGATAGGGAAATTTTTTATTTTTTTTGTTTGAACTAAAGTTATCGCTTCAAAAAATTCGTCAAGCGTTCCAAACCCTCCGGGCATCACAACAAAAGCATAAGAATATTTTATCAGCAATACTTTTCTAACAAAAAAGAATTTCATATTTACCCATCTGTCAAGATATGGATTTGGATGTTGCTCAATGGGCAAAACGATGTTGCAACCCACACTTCTTCCACCAACTTCTCTGGCGCCCCGGTTAGCGGCTTCCATTATGCCGGGGCCTCCCCCGGTTAATATCGTAAATCCAAGCTGTGCTATTTCTCCTGCAAGTTTTCTTGCCTGCTCATAATAAGGATGATCTTCCTTAAAACGTGCTGAGCCAAATATGGTAACACAGGGACCAACAAAATGGAGTGCTCTAAAGCCTTTTATGAATTCAAAAAAAACACTTATGGTATATTTAAAATCGCACCAGCGGCTTTGGGGACCTTCCAAAAAGTTAATTTCATTTTTCGTTTTGCTTTCCATTTTCTTATTATTTCTGAACCATGATTTGGGAAGATTAAAAAGATTATAAGGATAAGTAGTAATACAAACAGAACCTTAACTTTATTAATCAAACAAATCTACCCAAATCGTGGTTCAGACTAATCAATAATCCAGCAAGGTTTTTAGAACCGCTCTAACTTTTTCAGGGTCAGGTAACATTGCTTTTTCCAATCCAATATTCATAGGAACTGCAGGTAAGTTCAGGGCACCTAATACTTCAACAGGTGCATCTAAAAATTGAAAACATTCTTTCGAAATTCTTCCGGCAAGCGCTTCTGCAAAAGAATTATTTTGCTGCTCTTCTGTTAGTACTAAACACTTTCCATGTTTTTTTACAGAAGAAAAAATTAAATTTTCATCTAAAGGAAATAACGTTCTAAGGTCCACAATTTCAATTTGATCATTAAAATTTTTAGCGGCAGCTTTGGCCCAATACACCCCCATACCATAAGTTATGATACAGACAGTTTCCCCATCTTTTATTTTATCTTCTGATGCATACAAAATAATATTTGCTATCCCTAATGGCAAGATGTAATCCTTGTCAGGCTCAATAGATTTTGCATCCTCAGCTCCCGGCACTTTACTCCAGTATAAACCTTTATGCTCCAAAATCACAACAGGATTAGGATCAAGAAATGCTGCCTTCATCAATCCTTTTATATCAGCGGCATTGCTGGGGTATGCGATTTTAATTCCTTTGATTGAAAGTAATGTTGTTTCAACACAACCGCTATGGTAAGGTCCGCCGCCGCCATATGCGCCGACAGGAACACGGATTATAGTTTGAACCGGAAATTTCCCGCAGGTTAAATAACAACTCTTGGAAATTTCTGTAACCAATTGATTTATTCCCGGATAAATATAATCGCCAAACTGAACCTCAACAATAGGCTTTAAACCCACAGCACACATACCAACAGTGGAACCAATAATATATGCTTCCTGGATAGCCGTATTAAAAACACGATGATCACCAAATTGTTCTGCAAGTGTTGCCGCTTCCCTGAAAACTCCCCCCAGCCTTCGCCCTACGTCCTGCCCATACAAAATTGCCTCAGGATATTCTTCCATTATTTCACGAATTGCAAAAAGTGCAGCATCAACCATTATTATTTTTTCACTGCCTGCGGCGGGCAGGCTTTCCCTTGCAGGTGTGCGCTCGCCTTTTTCTTCTGTAATATTTGTTGGGGCAAAAATATATTCTTCAATTTTTAGCGCATCCGGCTCGGGTGCATTTACAGCCTGTTGAAATTGTTGCTCTACCTCATCTCTTGCTTCATCCTCAATTCGTTTTAATTCATCTTTTGAAATTCCCCGATCAATTAATTTTTTCCGGAGTTTGGGATTAGGATCATCAATAAAATGTTTTTCCAGATCTTCCTTTGTTCTGTAAAATTCTTTTCTTACCCCGCTTGTGTGATGCCCAAGCAGAGGTACTCTTGCATGTACTAAAAATGGTTTACGATGATCTCTCACTTCCTTTACTACATTTCTAATCACCTCATAGCTTTGCAAAAAATCGCTACCGTCAATACTTAAACGCTGTAAGCCTTTAAAGCCCTTTGCAAATTGAGATGCATTCATTGTTCGTGCTTCTTCTGCTGTTACGCTTATGCCCCAGTTATTATCCTGCACCAAATAAATGATCGGTAGTTGCTTTAAAACAGCAAACTGAAAGGCCTCACTTACTTCGCCTTCCGTAATGCTTGCATCTCCCAGGGAACAAATTACAACAGGTGGCTCCCCATCATTACCATTACGATAAAGAGGCGATTTTGTATTCTCCAAAAATTGAATTCCCTGTGCAATACCTGTTGTTGGAATAGCCTGCATACCTGTTGCGCTGCTCTGGTGTATTATTGCCGGCTTATCATCCCCGCGATAATTTGGATGAGAATAATATTCACGACCACCCGTGAAGATATCATCTGCTTTAGCCAATAACTGTAACATTAATTCATAAGGTGTAAATCCCAATCCTAACAGCATACTTTCATCACGGTAATAAGGACTAACGTAGTCGCAGGGCAATAAATTAAATGCTGTTGCTAGTTGAATTGCCTCATGTCCACGTGAGGTAGAATGGACATATTTACATATCTGCCTATTAGTTTCATAAGTGTCTGCCATTGCTTTGGCACGGCACATTAAACGATAAGCTTTTAAGAGAATTTCCGAACCAATCATCGCAGCTAAATTACGTGAAGAATTTTCAGTAATGAATTACCAAAAAAATATATAAGATGTATATAACCCTTTTGCTTAGTTACGAACCATAAATGAATAACCTGGCAGCTTTCAATTTAAATAAATCACATACAAAAAAAGCATCATTGCAAACCGAGCATTTTTTTTATTAATTCTCTGCAGTTTCTAAATAACTTTCGGTAGGCTCGCAGGTGCAAATTAAATTTCTATCCCCGTATGTATTATTTACCCTGCTTACTGAAGGCCAAAATTTATTTTCTTTTAAATATTCCAATGGAAAAGCAGCCTGTTCACGGGTATAAGAATATTTCCATTCATCAGAGGTTATAACTGATAAAGTATGAGGTGCATTTTTTAATGGATTATTTGCTTTATTGGTCTTGCCATTTGCAATATTATTAATCTCCTGGTAAATATTTATTAATGCATCGCAAAAACGGTCCAGCTCTGCTTTGTTCTCACTTTCTGTTGGTTCTATCATTATAGTTCCGGGAACCGGAAAACTAAGCGTAGGCGCATGAAATCCATAATCCATCAGCCTTTTTGCAACATCTTCGGCTTCAATACCGGCAGTGCTTTTAAATGGTCTCAGATCAACAATAAATTCATGAGCACATGTGCCTCCTTTTCCGGTATAAAGTATCTTATAATATTTTTTCAACCTGAATTTCATATAATTCGCATTCAGTATTGCATACTCAGTTGCTTTACGAATGCCATTAGCGCCAAGCATTTTTATATAAGCATAGCTGATAAGCAAAATACTTGCAGAACCATAAGGAGCAGCGCTGATCGCATGAATTTGTTCTGTCCTGTTTTTTAGAACGGGATGACTGGGTAAATATGGAGCTAACTTTTCATTTACACAGATCGGCCCCATACCAGGTCCTCCGCCGCCATGTGGAATAGCAAACGTTTTATGTAAATTCAAGTGGCAAACATCAGCGCCAATAATACCTGGAGAGGTAAGCCCAACCTGTGCATTCATGTTTGCGCCATCCATATAAACCAATCCCCCATTATCATGAATAAGCCGGCAAATTTCTTTTATACTTTCTTCAAATACGCCATGTGTTGATGGATAGGTAACCATTAATCCTGCAAGCGATTCTTTATATTTTTCAACTTTTTCTTTAAGATCATTAATATCAATATTCCCCGCGTCATCACATTTCGTAACTACTACCTTAAAGCCTGCCATTACTGCCGATGCAGGATTTGTACCATGTGCAGATATAGGGATCAATATTACATCACGATGAATTTCTTTTCTATTCTCATGATAAGCTCTTATGCTTAACAACCCTGCATATTCTCCCTGGGCACCACTATTAGGCTGTAAACTGCAGGCAGTAAATCCTGTTATAGCACAAAGCATTTCCTCCAATTCATCAATAATAATTTTATAACCTTCTGTTTGATTTACCGGGGCAAAAGGATGAATTTTACTAAACTCAGGCCAACTTACAGGTATCAATTCAGAGGCTGCATTTAATTTCATTGTGCAGGAGCCGAGTGATATCATAGAATGTACAAGAGAAAGATCTTTATTTTCCAGCACTTTTAAATACCGCATCATTTCTGTTTCACTATGATGGCTGTTAAAAACAGGATGTAATAAATAAGATGAGGTTCTTGTAAGTGATGTTGGAATATTTTCAAGATTGGTTTCATTATCAAAAGTAGCAACAGCTGTATACGTTCCTTTTGCCGCACCAAATATGCCTGCTATATTTAATACATCTAACTGGGTTGTTGTTTCATCAATAGAAATAGAGATTGTTGTTTCATCAACATAATAAAAATTCATTTTATGTACTTCTGCAATTGCCCTGATGACAGAAGTATCATCAACTTTTATAGAGATAGTATCAAAATAACTTTCATTAATTATCTTATATCCAAGATCCATTAATTCATCCACCAATGTTCGTGTTAGTACGGCAATTCTTTGGGCAATATTCTTTAATCCTTCTGCGCCATGATATACCGCATACATTGCAGCCATATTTGCCAGCAGCGCCTGGGCGGTACAAATGTTTGAGGTAGCTTTCTCTCTTCTGATATGCTGCTCCCTTGTTTGCAAAGCCATACGCAAACAACGGTTGCCTTGCGCATCTACACTCACACCTATGATACGTCCCGGTATACTCCTCTTAAAATCATCTTTAGTAGCAAAGAATGCTGCATGAGGGCCACCATAACCCAATGGTACACCAAACCTTTGTGTAGAGCCAACTGCAATATCAGCTCCCAACTCACCCGGGGGAGTTAACAGCGTTAAAGCCAATAGATCGGTTGCCATAACCACCTGGGCATTTACATCATGAACTGAATTTATAAAATCACGATAATCCTCAATGGTTCCCTCACTGTTGGGATATTGAACAATGGCGCCAAAAAAAGTATCATCCAACTGAACCGAATGAAAATTCGCAAGCACCAATTCAATACCGACTGGTTTTGCTCTTGTAATTAAAACATCTTTAGTTTGCCCAAATATTTTTTCATCTACAAAAAACTTGGGGGAAGATGGATATTCGTGATCCTGATTCTTGTGATTGAAAAGCATTGTCATCGCTTCCGCTGCTGCAGTGCCTTCATCAAGCAGACTTGCATTAGCAATTGGAAGTGCAGTAAGATCACTTACCACAGTTTGAAAATTCAATAAACTTTCCAAACGTCCCTGAGCAATCTCCGCCTGGTAAGGAGTATACTGTGTATACCAGCCCGGGTTTTCAAACAGGTTTCTAAGAATAACACTGGGAACAATAGTGTCATAGTACCCTTGTCCTATATATGATTTATATACTTTATTTTTTGCTGCCGTTTTCTTCAGTTCAGTTAAATATTCAAACTCACTCATTGCAGGCGTTATATCAATGTCCCCTTTAATCTGAATCGCCGTGGGTACAGTTTTATTTATTAATTCTTCCAAAGAACTTACCCCTATCTCCTGCAACATCTCTGTTGTTTCCTCATCATTTGGTCCGATATGCCTGTCTGCAAATTCATTTGCCTGCTTCTCAAAAAGATTCATTGCTTCTTTATTTTTTTTAGTTCGTCATTGCGAGGCTTTACTCATGGGCGATGTGCGTTGCAAAGCCGTGGCAATCCCCTGAATAATGTTTATTAAGCCGCCGCAAAGTTACAACGGAACAGGTAAATAGTAAGTTATAATATCGTCAAATACAGCATGCATTACCTTTGCCTGATGAAAGAAGAGGTTTTGCACAACTGGGAGAAAAAATCTTCTGAAAATCAAAAAAAATATAAGCGGTTTTTAGAAAGACCGGATAAAAACAAAGTCTTAAAAGCACTTCCTGCACTGCACGATGAGGCATTTGCCAAAATTAATTGCCTTGAATGTGCTAATTGTTGCAGAAATTATTCTCCCCGTTTTAAAACACCTGATATAAAACGCATTTCCAAACATTTAAAAATGAAAGAAGGCGATTTTATTGAAACTTATTTACGCCTGGATAAGGATGGAGATTACGTAGCTAATAAGACACCCTGCCCATTTTTAGGGGAAGATAATTATTGCAGCATTTATGAGAATCGACCGAGTGATTGTGTTCGTTTTCCGTATACTGATGAAGACGTGATAATTAAAAGACCACAACTCACCATTAAAAATTCTACATTTTGTCCGATAGTTCACTATGTAATGGAAGGATTGATAAAAGATGTCAAAGTAATTTAATGTGAATTATTTTGCTTCAGTAAGTTCTTCATAAGCTGCCGTTAATCCTCTTTCTATTCCAGCACCTTGCCATTCAGCTACACCGGGAATTGATCTTGCTTTTATTATTTCTTCTTTTGATTTACCCAATTTTATTTCACCTTCAACAAACTGCAACAATTTAGAAAGATAATTTTGCATGGCCTTTATATCCTCTTTATTGCCTGTTACTTTTTCAGGATCGAAAGCATGGCCGAAAATAAAAATAGTTTTATCATCATATATGTTCAATGCTCTACCCAATACTTCTATCCAGCTTTTAATATTTGCACCGGCGCTTCTATCAACAAAAGCATAGCGACGGTTGAAAATCAAATCTCCCATGTGAGCAATGTTTGCATGTTCAAAATGAATTATTGCATCCCCATTTGTATGAGCAGCGCCAAAATAATGAGCTTTTATCTTTTCCCGTCCAACACTTGTCTTCCATGTATCAGTAAAAATTTGATCAGGATACAATTGTTTGTCTTCTGTTTTGTTTTTTACGGCAACATTTTGCTGGTTTATTTTGGAATTCGCATGAGCAACAACATGCGGCACTAACCCTTTAAACTCAATATTACCACTTGTATGATCACCATGATGATGTGTATTTATCAAAAGGCGAAAAGGTTTGTCTCTTCTCTTCTTAAGTTCACTAATTAAATGTTGTGCCTGTTCTGCAAATGCTGTATCTACAACAACAATTCCTTTTTTAGAAAGCATAAAACCAATTGTGCCGCCTTTCTCTGTAAAGATTCCAATATCATTACGAAGCATTTTTATTTTCCAGGGATCAGCAAAATGCGCAAAGACTTTAAAATCTGCAAGAGCTAATGCTCCTAATGTAAATGCTGAGGATGTAATAAATTGTCTGCGTTTCATATTATAAATTTAGTTTAGTAGAATTAATGTCTTACCCTTCAGAATTTATACCCTTTTAATATTCCATTTTTCTTAAGGTTGGTGCTTTAAACCACGTAGTAATAACAACCATAATAGTCATGCAACCCCCAAACACCACTGATGGAATTACTCCCAATAACTTCGCAGCCACTCCACTTTCAAATTGCCCTAATTCATTGCTGGAATTAATGAACATTGAGTTTACACTCATTACTCTGCCACGCATATTATCGGGTGTTTTTAATTGTGTTATAGTACCCCTGATTACAACGCTTATGCCATCTACCAATCCACCAACAAACAGCGCTGCAAATGATAACCAGAATATTTTTGAGAACCCAAATATAATAATACATACTCCAAATGATGCTACTGCAATCAGTAAAGTTCTCCCTTGTTTATAGCGCAGGGGAAATAGTGTAAGCAAAATAATTATACAAATAGAACCCATGTCAGATGCAGCATTCAGAAATCCAAAACCTTCCGGGCCTACTTTTAGAATGTCCCTTGCATAGACTGGAACCATTGCAACAGCACCGCCAAAAAGAACGGCAAAAAGATCAAGCGATATAGCCCCCAACAACTCTTTTGTTTTAAAAACAAATCTCAGTCCTTCTTTTACACTTTCCCAGGTCTTCTTTTCTCCACGCTTATTTAAAGGGGGCTTTCGTTTTAATTTAATTAAAAAAAAAGAAGCCCCAATAATTAAAAACGTAACGGTTATCAATGTGCCGGTAATCCCAAAACCTGCAATTAGAAAACCTCCTGCTGCATGCCCTGCCACAGATGCAGAAAGCCATGTACCCTGGTTTAATGTAGTTGCATTTTGCAATTTTTCTTTTGGAACAATATAGGCAATCAGTACGCTAAAAGTTGATCCCGTAAATGACCTGATAACACCGGTAAAAAAAACAAGAATATAAATGCAGATCGCAATCCAGTTATTACTTAAAAGATCTGAAGCCTGTTTAGTAGATAATAAAAGCAGGATAATAACTACAATAAAATATAAAATAACGCCTGATAATAGTAATTTTCTTTTTTCACTAATATCAATAATATGGCCTGCATATAAAGCAAGCGTTACAGCAGGTATTACTTCTGAAAGACCTATCAATCCTATTGCGAAAGGATCATTAGTTAAATTATAAATCCACCAGCCAACAAGTATCCCCAGCATTCGTAAGCCCATAATAAATAAAAAACGACCAGCCATAAGATCGCGGTATTCAGCAATTTTTATAGAAGCAAAAGGATCGTTTTTAATTATCATTCACTCTTTGTCATGGTAAATTCAAATAATGCTGACCGTTTTCATATTCTTTGTCCAGCGCATCAATAACAATTTTCAAATGTTCATCATTACCTAAAAAATCAGATTTTGATACATCTATAAAAAGCGTTTTTATATTATGCTGCTTTATGTATTGGGTATAAGTTTCCTGTAAAGTAAAAAGATAATCAGATTCAATATTTTGCTCATACGAACGGTTTCGCTTTTTTATATTTTCCTTTAATTTATTTACCGGTGCATGTAAATATATCAGCAGGTCAGGTTGTATCAACTGGGGGTTAATAATGTCAAATAATTTTTGATATAACAGGAATTCGTCATCAGGCAAATTTACTTTTGCAAACAAAAGACATTTTGTAAAAAGATAATCTGATATAGTTAAGTTTTGAAACATGTCCTTGGTCTGCAGCAGGTCTTTTAATTGTTTATAACGTTCTGCCATAAAAAAAAGCTCAAGCGGAAAAGCGTATTGGCGTTGATTTTCATAAAACTTAGGAAGAAAAGGATTGTCAGCAAATTCTTCTAAAATAAGCCTGGCATTAAAATGTTTGCTAAGTAAATGTGCAAGAGTAGTTTTACCGGCGCCAATATTTCCTTCTATCGTTATAAAATTGTATATCATTATTAGGGCTCAAAAATAAGTGTAAAGAGAAGAAAAAATATGGCAATAAAAACACTGTTGATAAAACTATTATCTGCTAAGTGGCTTCACTTCAAGTTTATCTTTTGATGCTTGCAATAAATTTTTTATACTCTGTTTAAAGACAGGATGAATAATATCAGGAGCTATTTCGTGTAAAGGGATCAATACAAATTTTCTGTTTTGTATTTCCGGATGTGGGATGGTAAGATTTTTTAGTTTGATAACTTCATCATTAAAAAATAAAATATCAATGTCAATTATTCTGGATGCATTTTTTTGAGACCTTACCCTTCCCATTTTCTTTTCAATAGAAAGAATTGATCGCATTATTTTATCCGGAGAAAGCTTTGTTTTTATTAATAACACCTGGTTGAAAAAATCAGGTTGTTCATTAATACCCCAAGGGGCAGTTTCATAAATTGATGAAACTGAAACTATATCCCCAAGCTGTTTTTCTATAAGAGACTTTGCAATACCAAGGTTACAGATTCTGTCACCTAAATTCCCTCCTATTAATAAATATGCCAGGTTCATTATTGCGTTTGAAGTAATCTTTTATCAAGCTCTAATTGTTCACTATAAACAATCTTAACCTGTTTAAAATCCTTGTGAAGAGGATTAATTAAAAAATTATGTTCCTGTGGTACAATTGCAGACGGAACTTTTAATGCAAGCGTTTGATTCATCTTTAAAAAATCTTCTCCAATTGAACGGGTATATTCAATGTGATTCTGCCATTCACTTTTAAGCTTTTTTACTTCTATAGATGTAACAGAATTTTCAGGTATTTGAATGCTCAATAATGTATAGGTATCAGGGGAAGTGAACGTATCAGCTCTTACCAATATTTCCAGGATTGATAATGAAATAAATTCTGACAAATACAAAGCAGCTACACCACCAGGATTCCATCTGCCGCCATAAATTTTTGCTCCCTCCCCTGATAAATTATCGGCAAATTCTGAGGTAGCGAGTCTGTAAATAATCATGCTAAGATTCCGTGTTCAATCCTTCCTAATTGAGTAAGGATTAGATTTATACCTTCAATGCTTCTAAGTGAATGTACAGAAATTCGTCCTTCTAATGCTGGCGGGTTGATGCGAAGCCAACTTATGAATTTTTCAAGGTTGCCAAATACATGAATGCCTCTTTTTATTACTTTATCAATTTGCAAAACCCTGTCAGTCACGCTAAAAGGAAAGCTGCTGTTAGCTTTAGCATAACGATGCAAAGTTCTTTCAGAAATGTGAAGTATATCAGACCATTCCTGCAGTGTAAAAGGTACCTTATCAGAAATTTTTTTAAACTCTTTATAATTAAAATCTTTTACAAGAGACATTGGCTTTACATTTGAGAAACTTACCAATGGCTCATGTACCTTTGAAACCTTTGAATGGAATTTGTATTCAGGTAGTTTCTTTTTTAATTGTTTATCCTTTTCCATATTGTTGACATTTGTCATACAAATATACGACACTTGTCAAAATGCCCAAAATTTTTTCTCATTAATTTTTTATCCAAT
Source organism: Chitinophagaceae bacterium (assembly GCA_050998315.1). GTDB lineage: Bacteria > Bacteroidota > Bacteroidia > Chitinophagales > Chitinophagaceae > Ginsengibacter. The sequence goes on along the minus strand of JBPCQG010000001.1, from coordinate 3,396 downwards.
AGTTTTATGCCCTTAAAAAATTGAATGAGATCATATAGCCAGACTAAAGCGATGTTTGCTATCACAAGGGCAAGTCTTAAAGCAATATTCAGAAGCCCTTCGGCGGTTATTTTTGGCTTTGCTTTTCCATTAATATTTATTCTTGTGTTCGGTTTTATTGGTGGTGGCGGTGTTACCGTTAGAGTAGCTTTAAAAAACTTAGCGGACACCAATAATTTACTTATGAAAAATGGCTTACTTAAAAATCCATCTATCAGGTTAATTAAAGACCTTTCACAAATTGAAGCAAAAAAACAGTTAGCAAAAGGAAATCTCGCAGCAATCATTGAAATTGATTCTACACAAACAAATAATGGCAGTTACCAGTACACCTTTAAAACTACTACATCATCAGCCAGTATGGATAAATTTCCTATTCTTCAATCACAATTAGGGGAGGTAATACGCCGCACAGATGAAAGTACTTTTCCAGACAGAACCACCTCTGCGAAAATAGAAAGGCAACCCGATATACCAGGCAGGCGATACAAAACAATAGATTTTATTTTACCGGGACAACTTGGATTTTCATTATTAAGTGCAGGAGTATTTGGTGTGGCATTCATGTTTTTTAGCTTAAGAAACACATTAGTTCTAAAACGTTTTTTTGCAACACCGATCAAAAGATCATACATAGTTTTGGGAGAAGGACTAAGCCGTGTGCTGTTTCAATTGCTGACCGCCGTGATAATAATCCTGCTAGGATATTTCTTTTTTGGTTTTACACTGGTTCATGGTTTTAAAACGTTTATGGAAATGATGTTCTTAAGTTTTCTCGGCTTACTTGTATTTATGGGTTTTGGGTTTATAGTAAGCGGACTTGCAAAAAACGACAGCAGCATACCGCCATTTGCAAACCTCATCACACTCCCCCAGTTTCTTTTGGCCGGCACATTTTTTCCGATAGATCGTTTCCCTAACTGGCTGCAGGTCATTGCTAAGGTTCTACCTCTCACCCATTTAAATACTGCAATGAGAAGCGTGGCTTTTGAAGGTGCTGATCTTTGGGATGTAAAAACTGAAATTGGAATACTAATATTATGGGGAGTGGTTGCTTATGCAATTGCTATCAAAGTGTTTCGATGGGAGTAATTTTTTTTTGGGGCTGTAAACTTTAGTGCATACCTAAACAGTGGTACGGGCTGTACGTTGCTACTCCGCCAAAACCTATGCTGCAAACCTTCAGCGTGGTATTCACTTCCATCCCGCAGCTGTTGATCAATTGAAATTACTTCAACAAAAAATAAAACTATTAACCACTCCTCCTAAATGATACTACCTGGGGTGAGTTTAATTTTTTACAAACTCCGCAACGGGATCACCAAATGGATTCATGCTTATGCGATCAATCTCTCCCTTACTGTTGGTTAAAAAATTTAACCGGAAATCAGGCTTATCATTATTTTCTTCTTTTGTTATGAATTGATCATAATGAAAATGATATAGAAGTGAACGTTGTTTGCGGAACAGGAAAACCAATTGGTCATTCTGAAGTTCAATCGTTAAACTCCCGTAAATTATGTTTGTATAGGTTCCGGTATATGCAATTAACGGATGGGAAGGAACTGTATTTTTTACCTGTGTTGCCTTTATTGAATCCTTTGATTTTTTTTCCTGCGCCTTTGCTTCCAGGTAATCTTTCCTGTAACGTTCGCTCCAGGAGGTGTAACTCAATCCCAGCAAGCGATCAATAACAGGAAATGCCATTCCTGATCTAAAACTACCTCCCGGGCTTCCATTGTGTACCATAAAAATAGCAAGCTGGTGCCCGGGAATTAATGTCAGGTTAGAATAATATCCATCAATCGATCCGGTATGCGTAGCAATCTTATATCCTTTATAAGTTTGTATGGCCCGTCCCAGGGCGTATAAAGAATTAGAGAGTTCATCCCATTTGCCTTCCTTATCTGCAATATTATTTGGAATAAGTGTTTGCCTGATGGCGTTTATCGGTATCGCCTGCTGACCTTCATATTTTCCGCCATTCAGTTGGGCTATCATCCAATGACTCATTTCCTCTACATTTGATTTGATAGTACCGGCAGGACCCAGCGCTTCACTCTGTGCTATGTATAATTCGGGCAATAATTTTTTTGTGGTGTCCGGCTCAAAATAAGAAAGTGAATAATTATTTGTCTTCATCATTTCTTCATCAGTAAAGCAGCTAACTTTCATATCCAGTGGCTCAAAAATTTTCTGCCTGATAATTTCTTCCCAGCTTTTGCCTGTTACATTTTCCATTACCGCACCTGCAGAGGCAAACATCATATTGTTATAAATATATCCCTCCCTATAGCCGAGTTGCGGCTTCATGAATGCAACTTTGGCTACGGTTTCTTTACGTGTAAAGGGTGAGGCAACCCATATCCCATCATAGCGTGGTAAGCCTGTGCGGTGACTAAGCATATCCCGTAAAGTAATTTTTGTATTTAATTCATCATTATTGAAATTCAGAGATGGCATATACATTCTTACCGGTTTATCAAGACTTAACTTTCCTTCATCTGCCAACATACAAGCTGCAGTAGCAGTAAACAGTTTTGTATTGGATGCGATTGGAAATATTGTCTTGCTATCTACCGGTAATTTTTTTTCAAGATCTCTATAGCCATATCCCTTTGCGTAAATTAATTTATCCTTATAAACTATGCTAAGCGCAAGCCCGGGCACGTTCCATTCTTTCAACAAGCTATCCATATAGCGATCAATGAGTGGAAACTTTTTTTGAAATGGGTTTGTTTGGCTGAAGCTGCTTATTGCAATAAACAGAAACGCAGACAATAAAATTTTAAATCTCATACAGTTAATTTAGTTATTGAAATTAAGAAAAAATTAGCACCCTTCTAATCCTCCCTAAAGGGAGGACTTGCCAACACACAATGCCGATAATTATTCTTTGATAATATGTTAGTACTCCGATGATAAAGATTTGCTGCCAGACCTCCCTCTCTCTTAGGAGAGGGAATGAGGGTGAGGTGAAAAAGCCCCCTCTAAATCTCCCCTAAAGGGGAGACTTGCCAACACACAATGCCGATAATTATTCTTTGATAATATGTTAGTGCTCCGATGATAAAGATTTGCTGCCAGACCTCCCTCTTCACTTGTGGAAGGGGAATGAGGGTGAGGTCACATTTTCCCCCACATCTCCATCACCGCCAGATACCCCATCCAGCTCATAGCCACTACAACAATCCACCCAGAAAGCTGCATCCACAGCGGATGCTGGTAACCTTTCATTAAACGCTTTTGAGTAGCAGCAACTAAAATAACAGCCAACGCTATCGGGAGTATCAACCCATTAACAGCACCTGCTAAAATTAATAACTCCCTTGGCTTACCCACCAATACAAAAATGAT
>JBPCQG010000475.1:0-13771 GCA_050998315.1 Chitinophagaceae bacterium | reverse complement strand
CCGTGGGATAGAGCAGTTAGGGTAGGTTTGTTTTCAAAAGGTACTAAAGGTGAGATAGCAATATTTAAAAATTTCGAATTACATAACAGATAAAATTAGTTTATAAGAAATTTCTTTCCTGTATTTTTCTTTTCATAATTATTATTACATGAATTCTCAAAGAGGCAATAAGAAGAAATGCATCAATTATTTGTACAATTATTTTTGTGTACCTATTAATAACGAAGATTAAACTTTTTATCATGAAAAAATTGTTGCTCGGTTCTATCATACTTCTTTTTTTTGCCGCTTGCTCTACAGTTAAAAAGGCAAACAAGAACAATGGATGGATTGATCTGTTCGATGGAAAATCGTTAGACGGCTGGAAGGCGAGCGAAAATCCTGCAACGTTTTCTGTTGAAAACGGAATGATCGTTGTTCACGGACCCCGTGCACATTTGTTTTATGAAGGGCCCCTAATGAATCATAATTTTAAAGATTTTGAATTAAAGGTAAAAGTGATGACAATGGCTGGGTCTAATTCCGGCATATTCATACACACGCAATACCAGGAAAATGGGTGGCCGTCGAAAGGGTATGAAGTACAGGTTAATAATTCGCACACTGATTGGCGAAGAACAGGCAGTTTATACGGTGTTGATGATGTAAAGGAAGTTTATGTAAAAGATAATGAGTGGTACACCGAAGACATTACTGTAAAAGGTAAAAATATCATCATAAAAATTAATGATAAAACCGTAGTTAATTATACAGAACCTGATAATGTAGAGCAATTGCCGGACAGGGCACAAAAACATTTATCCAGCGGCACGTTTGCTTTACAAGGCCATGACCCGGCGAGCAAAGTTTTTTTTAAAGAGGTTAAGGTAAGAGTGTTGTGATGGTCATTCATTTTTGGCACACGCCAAAAAGATGGAACAATCTGCAATGAAGTATAATATTTATTTGCTTATTAATTTGGAAGGCCTGGTGCGACCAGGCAAAAACATATGAGTTAGTAAACTGGAAAAACTGTGGTGTTAATCAAACCAAACACTCAATAAATAAATAGAGTTTAGACTGACTGAAGTTTTATACTTTGGGTTCCCATCCCGGCTGGTACTGGCGGCTCCACAGTTTCATAGCCTCTTTATCTCCAACAATATGTCCATTAGCTTTATCAATATTTAAGGTATGCCCAACCCGGTGCGCAATGTTACCCAACTGCACCCACAAGGTGCTTTTGAAACCAATTTCCACATCTGCATTCGGTGTTTTGGTTAAGCGGATACTTTCCAAAAAATTTGCAATGTGTACACTGTCCAAACCTTCATTGGGGCTGGCGGTGTTACGTCCGTCAATTACTGCATTGGATTTGATACCTTTCACTGTATTTCCTTTCTCATCATAAATTGTATATCCGTCGTGCCCGGTAAGCATCACGCCTTTTTCACCATAAAATAAAACGCCCCGGTCAGTCCCTTCCACTTTAAACGGTTGGCAGCTCCGGCTTTCCCATAGTACTGTAGCTTCCGGACAGTCATAAGTGATCAGTTGGGTATCCGGTGTTTGCCAGTCATCCTGAAAAAAGTATCGGCCACCGGTAGAGTTCACCCGTAGCGGATAATCAATACCCAATCCCCAACGGGCCACATCAATTTCATGCGTACCATTATTTAATGCCTCCCCCGTACCCCAGTGCCAGAACCAATGCCAGTTGTAATGGATAAGGTTGTCTTTATATGGCCTTCTGGGTGCAGGGCCTTGCCAGAGTTCATAATCAAGCCCGGGCATTACAGCGGTTTCTTTACCTATCCCTATAGATTTTCGGGAATTGGTGTACCAGCATTTTACCATGTGTACTTTACCAATAACCCCACCCTTTAATTCATTAATCCCTTCTGTAAGCAGTTTCCACGACCGGCGTTGTGCACCCATTTGAACCACTCTATTATATTTACGGGCTGCTGCTATGGACATTTCTCCTTCATGCGGATTATGAGACAAAGGTTTTTCAACATACACATGCTTACCTGCGGCGCAGCATATAATGGTAGCTGGCGCATGCCAGTGGTCAGGTGTAGCTATATATACAGCATCAAGATCTTTGTCAACCAATACTCTGCGGAAGTCATGTGCTTTTTTTGGCGCAGCTTTACCTGCTTTTACTACCGCATCAATTCCTTTTTGTCTTGCTTTCTCTTCTACATCACAAACATAAATTACTTCTGTATTGGGTTGCTTTGCAAAGATGGCAGCCATACCCGAACCCCTGCCATTAGCGCCTATAACGGCTATCCTTATGCGATCATTAGCGCCCATGATATTGTTATAGCTTTTTGAAGAGAACCCTAAGCCCATACCCCCAAACGCAACGCCTGCCGAACCGGCTGTAATATTTTTAATAAATTTTCTTCTTGAATTTTTCATAATTAATTCAATTTAAAGTTCTTTGATTTTTATATTTCTGTACGAAACTTTGTCGCCATGTGCCTGTAATAAAATAGGTGAAGAATCGGCTTCTGCAAATCCTTTTGTAGTTTTGAATTTGCTTTTTGCAATAGCTTGTTTAAATGCTTCGCTTTCCCTTTCATATTCTAATATTTTTACACCATTCAACCAATGCTGTACACGGTTGCCTTTTACCACTATCCTGCCTATATTCCATTCACCGGCAGGCTTATAAGGTTTGTTCGGATCTGCAGGCATGATATCATAAAGAGATCCGGTGTTGCGATTTCCGTTAACGCCTAACTTTGCATCGGCGTGCCTGCTGTCATCTATCACCTGGTATTCACAACCTAAAGAAGTGTTGGGCAATAAAAAATATTTAATGCCGCTATTGCCCCCTTCAGAAAGTTTAAATTGAACAGAAAGATCAAAGTTTTTAAAAGAACTTGTAGTAATAATATCACTACCATGACCTTTGGCAGGATCAAAAATGAGCTCCCTATTTTCCACATACCACCCATTGTCGGGTAAGGTATCACGTTGGGAATTTCTCCAGCCGTTCAGGGTTTTACCATCAAATAAAGACAACCCGTTCTTTGTTTTTGTTTGTGCATTAGTGATGTTACTGCCTGCAAAGGAGAGCAGTAACGATAAGCAAATCAGTGCTTTCATTTTATGATGTTTTATTTCTGTGTTACTCTTACCCAATCGATCCATATTTTACTTTTACCCTGTTTAATTAAATCAACGCTCGGGGCTGGAAGACCAAAATACGGTTCTTTAACTTTATTTACTCCACCAGGATATTCTCCTCCCAGGGCAAAGTTCAAAATAAGAAACTTGGCATTATCAAAAGACCATTTACCGAACTTTTCTACCATGGTCTGGGTAACCCGGTAAAATTCATTTCCATCTACTTTAAACATGAGGCTATCAGGTTTCCAGTCTACAGAATAAATATGCCAATTGGTAACCGGGTCTTTTGCTGCAAAAGAATCTCTTTTAGCAAAAGGTGTATTGCCGGAATAACCAGGACCATGTAAGGCCACATTTGTCCATTCTTTTTGGCCTATAAATTCCATAATGTCAATCTCCCCGGTCTCGGGCCAATGTCCGGTACCTAGTATCCACCATGCAGGCCAAAAGCCAGTGCCTTCTGTCATTTTTATTCGGGCAGCAACGGTACCGTAAGTAAACTCAACCTTGCCACGTGTATCAATTCTTCCAGAGAGAAAATCAAACTTTTTCCCTTCTTTAGTAATAAATCCCGCAGAGAAACGCGGTTGTATAACCAAGGCACCATTTTTTGCTCCTTTAGGTTCTTTCCCATGAACAGTATAAATGGTGGCGGAAGAATCTACATAAGCCTGCTGTTCGTTATTTACTGTCTCTCCTGTAATTCTTACGTTCCATTTAGAACGGTCTAATGCCGATCCCGAAAAATCATCAAAAAATATTGTTTGAGATGTAGGTGCGTTACTTTGCTTTTTTGTAACTGTACTTTGTGCGTAAGTAATATGCGTTAAGACGAGAAAACTTATAACTATTAATCTTATGGTTGTCATGTTCAATTTCGTGAGCTTGTTTAGTTTCATTTAAAAATAAATAAAAGATTAAGATTTAAGGTTGTTGATGCGCTTAATATTTCAACAACCTCATCAAAGATCGGGTAGCCAATAAGGAGTTTATTATGACCCTATTTTAAATAAAGCTTCCTAACACCTTCGTTGGTCATCTTAACCGGTTTTATAAAACCTTTTTCATCAAAGAACATCTCATCTATGCAGGTTACCCGATGGTTACCATCAGTGTCGCCTAACGGGCGGCGGTGATAAATAATGAACCATTTGTTTTCTTTTTCTGCATGAATTACGGAATGATGTCCAGCACCGGTAGCAATAGCAGAATCCTGCTGCAAAATTTTTCCTACCCGCTCAAAAGGTCCAAAAGGAGAGTCTGCAATCGCATAGGCAACCGAATAATTCGGCCCAGTCCATCCACCTTCTGACCACATAAAATAATATTTGCCATTTTTGATAAACATAAACGGACCTTCTACATATCCTTTCGGCGTGATCTCTTTAAAAATAGTCCCATCGTCGTAAGGAACAAGACCGTTAAAGTCTTCTTTCAGTTTTGCAATATTGCAATGCCGCCAACCTCCATAAAGAATATAGTATTGCCCGTCTTTATCCTTGAAAACAAACTGATCAATAGGCTGGGCACCGTTATAAAATTTATCAATTAAAGGTTTGCCAAGATAATCTTTAAAAGGACCGGAGGGGTTATCAGCAACAGCAATACCGATACCACCTTGCTGATCATTATTTTGTATATCGTTTGCTCCAAAAAACAAATAATATTTACCGCCCTTTTCAACAATGGCGGGAGCCCATACAGCTCTTTTTGCCCAACTAACATTCGCTGAATCTAATATGCGGCTGTGCTTATTCCAGTTTATAAGGTCTTTAGATGAGAACGCATCTAAAAACACTTGTTCGTTATAAGGGGCAGAGTAGGTAGGGTAAATCCAATACTGCTTATTAAATATTGCTCCTTCAGGATCTGCGTACCAGCCATTGAAAACAGGATTACCGGAAGTAAGTTTTCCATGGCTTTGTTGCATTTTATGCGAACAACCTAATAACAAGAGAGCAAGCAAAATGCTCAAAGAAATATTTCTGTTCATTTAAGAAAAATTATACTTTTTATTTATTTTCAGGCATTGGTGGCGCAGGAATGTCAAAGCTCATAACGGAGATGCCGGCATCAATATAACTTTTAAAATAATTGCTGTGCTATAATGAAAACTACCGGGATTATTTAGTGAGCAACTTTTATTTAATCCGCCACTTACAATTGTTTGATTTTAATATTTCTAAAAGCGACTTCGTGACCATGGTCTTGAAAAGCAATCTTACCTTTTGGCGAAAGAGCAAAGTTTTCCCATGTTTTAAATTTACTGTTGGCAATCATATTTTTCCATTCTTCGCTTTCGTGTCGCCCATCAAACGTTTTTACACCGTTAAAATAAAAAGTGAGACGGCCGTTCTTTTGTATAATTCTTGCTGCGTTCCATTCTCCAACAGGTTTCGGTTTTGACATAGCAGCAGTTCCTGAAATATCATATAACAACCCCGCCAGGTGAGTTTCCTTTTTGTTATCTGAAGCTTTTATATTATCCAGAATTTGCATTTCAAGGCCGGTGTTATAGGTATTAGTAAATTTAGGGTCTTCTTTTATGTTGAATATTATTCCGCTGTTTCCGCCTTCTGAAATTCGCCACTCTAACGCAAGTTCATAATTCTCGTATTGGTTGTTGGTTACAATATCTTCCATCTCACGGGTTGTTTTCTCTTTTGGATTCGCCACCAAAGTACCGTCAATTACTTTCCAATTTTTGCTTACAGTATCCCTGTTGTAGGTATGCCAGCCTTTTGTTGTTTTGCCGTCAAATAACAATTTCCATCCATTGTTTTGTTCATGCCGCGTTAATGTATTTATTTGTGTTGCTGATAATGCCTTTTTTTGTGAATTGCATGCGCTGACAGAAAAAAGTGCTGCGCAAAGTGCAATGGCTACATCTTTATACATAATATGTTTTTAAAAATAGTTATTAATAAAAAGTGAAGATGAAAACAAAACTATGAAATATCTAAAAATATTTATATTCTGGTTTGTAAATAAAATGTTCAGACTATAAAACGTCCAATCAAAGGTCCCTATGATTGAATAAAATATCCTGAAAGACTATAAGAAGAAAAAATTACTATACTTATCTTTACGAAGTTGTTGTATATATTTATAGTAAAGGCAATTATTTATGACCTCTTCAATTGTCGATTACTCTCTAATAAATTTTAAATAAGGGTTTTCTTACATTCAACCTTGATGATTCAAAGTAAAGATAAATTTCTTAACAAAGCCTTTCCTACTTGTTGCAAATACGTTTCTATTTGTTACAAATAAAGGAAAAGTAAAAGAACATGAAGTCTCGCTTTGCGTATTAGCTTTTGCAGTATTAATTTATCCTTTTATGTTGAAGAGGTTACTTTAATCTTTTTTGCTAAAGAAAAAATGAAAAAAATTTTTAACCGATTTATAGCACTGTGAAAATTTATTTTAAATTCACGTTTAAATAAAAACTCTCTCAAAATTTATATTTGCCAGGAAGTGAAGTGAATAAATTGAAATAAATGTTGATCTTGAAAAGAATTATATTTTTTGTTTTTCTTGTTTGCTTTTGTTTTTTTGAAAACGGTAATGTGCAAACGTATCCTTCGAACATTGATGAATCTAAAGTTCCGCCATACACTTTGCCTGACGTTTTAAAAATGAAAAATGGCAGAGAGGTAAGTAATTCACCGGAATGGAACAAGATACAACGGCCTTATATTTATCATTTGTATGAAGAGAATCAATTTGGAAAGTATCCTGTAAATAAAATTTCCATCAGGTATAGCTTGTTGGAAAAAGACGAACATGCTTTAGCAGGAATAGCTACAAGAAAACAGGTACGCATTTATTTGCATCCAAATGATATAAGTGTTTATGTTGATGTGCTTATTTATTTTCCCAACAATATAAAAAAACCTGTTCCTGTTTTTGTTGGATATAATTTTTCGGGCAACAATGAAATTCAGAATGATCCTGGAATAATGCTTACACAAACCTGGGTTCCCACAAAATCAAAAGGCGCAGTTAATAATAAAGCAACCGATTCTTCAAGAGGCGCCGAAGCTTCTCAATGGCAGGTGAAAGAAATTTTATCTCATGGCTATGCAATTGCAACTGCTTACTATGGCGATCTCGAACCCGATAATCCTGGTGGATGGGAAACAGGCGTTCGCACTACATTAAAAGATATTTTAAAAATTCAACCTAAAGAATGGAGTGCGATGGGAGCATGGGCCTACGGGCTGAGCAGAATACTTGATTATCTGCAAAAAGACAAAGACATCAACCCAAATAAAGTGGCACTTATCGGGCATTCACGCTTAGGCAAAGCCGCTTTGTGGGCTGCAGCATCTGATAAGCGTTTTGCATTGGTCGTTTCAAACGAATCCGGTGAAGGTGGCGCAACATTATCTAAAAGGTGGTATGGAGAAACAGTAAAAATAATCAATGAAAAATTTCCTCACTGGTTTGCTGCTAAATACAAAACGTATGGAGATAGCAGTAATGCTATGCCAATGGATGGTCACATGTTGTTGTCTTTAATAGCGCCTCGTCCGTTGTATGTAGCAAGTGCCGAAGGCGATACATGGTCTGACCCAAAAGGGGAATTTTTGAGTGCAAAAGAAGCCGGACATGTGTACGCTTTATTCGGCAAAAAAGGAATTGATGTTGACAGTATGCCGGCTTTGAATAAGCCGGTTGGCAATAGTATTCGCTATCATATTCGTGCAGGAAAGCATGATGTAACGTTGTACGATTGGCAGCAGTATTTGCAATTCGCAGATAAGGAATGGAAATAAAGCACACGGAAAATAATTTTAATAACGAATGAAAATTCATTCTACGTTCCCTCACTTCGTTCACCTGTGCCGGTACGGGCGGGCAAAGGGGTCAGGATTAAAAAATATTTAAATAAATGAAATACTCAGCAAATAAAGATAGATACACTAAAATGGAATATCGCCGCTGCGGAAATAGCGGATTAAAACTGCCCATACTTTCCTTAGGCTTGTGGCACAACTTCGGCGATGTTGATGATTATGAGAATTGCAGAAATATACTACACACTGCATTTGATAATGGGGTCACACATTTTGATCTTGCCAATAATTATGGTCCGCCGCCGGGTTCAGCCGAAATAAATTTCGGAAAGCTTTTAAAAGAAGATTTTAGTAATTATAGGGATGAATTGATTATTTCCACCAAGGCCGGCTACCTTATGTGGGACGGGCCTTATGGCGAGTGGGGATCTAAAAAATATTTGGTTTCAAGTTTAGACCAGAGTTTAGAAAGAATGGGTCTGGAGTACGTTGATATATTTTATCACCACCGTCCTGATCCTGATACTCCATTACTGGAAACGATGACTGCTCTTGATCTTATTGTTCGGCAGGGCAAAGCATTATATGTTGGCATCTCGAATTATCAACCTGCCGAGGCAAAAAATGCATTTGATATTTTGAGAAAGCTTGGCACCCCATGCATCATTCATCAGCCAAAATATTCTATGTTTGAGCGATGGGTAGAAGGTGGTTTGCTTGATTTATTAGGGAAAGAAGGCGTAGGGTGCATCCCTTTTTCACCATTGGCACAGGGGCTGCTTACCAACAAATATTTAAATGGCATTCCCGAAGATTCACGGGTTGCAAAAGGAGTAGGATTTTTAAAGCAGGAACATGTAAATGAACAAAAAATCGCCCAGATAAAATCACTGAACATGATTGCAGAGCAAAGAGGGCAAACGCTTGCACAGATGGCACTGTCTTGGCTTTTAAAAGACATAAGAATTACATCAGTGCTGGTTGGTGCAAGCAAGCCGGAACAATTGCTCGATTCATTGATGTGCAAAGAGAACATCAATTTCTCCGAAAAAGAATTGAATGCAATTGAAAGTATATTAAAAAAGTAATTTTTTGTGCCGGGCTTTTGTATTTCAGGCCGATGGTAAGAGAGTTTCACTCTATATAAAAAAGTATATTAAGTTAAGATGAACCCAAAGGCATTTTTATTTGATTTGAATGGTACGATGATTAACGATATGAATTATCATATTAAAGCGTGGTATAAAATTTTGAATGATCTCGGTGCAGGAATTTCAATGGAGCGAATGAAAGATGAATGCTATGGAAAGAACAACGAATTACTTGACCGCATTTTTCCCGGAAGATTTTCTGAAGAAGAAAAGAACAAAATGAGTTTTGAAAAGGAGAAAGCTTACCAGGAAGCTTTTCGTCCGCAATTAAAATTGATTGATGGGTTAGAAGATTTTCTGGAAGTTGCAAAATTTGCCGGCATTAAAATGGCTATAGGTTCCGCAGCAATCAAATTCAATATAGATTTTGTAATTGATGGAACTCACATTCGGAAATATTTTGATTCTGTAATAAGCGCTGAAGAAGTAAAACATAGCAAGCCTGATCCTGAAACTTATTTAAAAGCCGCTGATCAATTGCATATTCCTGCTGATGAATGTATTGTTTTTGAAGATACTCCAAAAGGAGTGGAGGCTGGTCTGAATGCAGGAATGAAAGCAATTGTTATTACAACCCTGCATCAACCGGATGAATTTAAAAACTATTCAAACGTTATCAAATTTGCAAAAGACTTTACCGAACTAAATGAGATCATCTCACCAAATAAGTTAGTACAACAGGTTTCTACCAGATAAAAAAGATAAATGAATTCTTTAAAAAAATATGTGGATTTTGCATCATTGCAAACATTGAATATGTGGTGATTGGTAATGACACAAATCTTTATCAGTTAAAAAATGAATTGAGATGGAATAAAGCGTATTATAAGTAGAAGATTGTTAACGTTTGAAGTTTTTTATGGGATCAACATTTTGTATTTTAATATTGTAACAAATAAATTTTCAAGTCGCACAATGGTAAGATTTTGGCTTGTAGGAGTTTTGTTGCTGTATTATTGAGAAAAGCCTGTCTTCACGTGTTTTCTTAATACAATGGAAGATGCCGATGCGTTTTTTAATAACAGGAGAACTTATTTTCAAACGAACTTTTATAAAGATTATTTCTTTTATACTGCTGCATTTTTGCCATGAATAGAATAAAATTCAACAAACGGAATTGAAGAACAGGCTGGGCACAAAAAACCTCCAAATATTGCTTTACTTTTTAACAGACTCCGCTTTTTTTACGCATATTGTAGATTTGAACAACATCTGAATAATTTAATTAATTTACAGAAAGTTTAATCATAAAATTACTTATCATGAACTACACGAAATTACTGCGTCATACCGTATGGCTATTGCTGTTAACTTTTATTACACAGGTTTCATTTTCTCAATTTGATCTTAACGGAAAATTGATTGTTGATCCTGATGTAAAGGTTGGCAAACTCCCCAACGGGTTAACTTATTACATCAGAAAAAATATAAAGCCTGAAAAAAAAGTTCAATTAAGATTGGTTGTAAATGCCGGATCGGTTTTGGAACAACCCGATCAGCAAGGGCTGGCACACATGATGGAGCATATGAATTTTAATGGCTCCAAAAATTTTCAAAAAAATGAACTGATTAGTTACCTGCAATCCATCGGTGTAAAATTTGGTGCAGATCTTAATGCTTATACAGGTTTTGATGAAACTGTTTATATACTGCCAATACCCTCTGATGATCCTGATAAAATTGAGAAAGGATTCACAATACTGGAAGATTGGGCAGGAAATGCATTATTGGATACTGCAGAAATAAATAAAGAACGTGGTGTTGTATTGGAAGAGTCACGCCTGGGCAAGGGAGCACAGGAGCGAATGGGCAAAATATATTTTCCTGAATTATTTAATGGCTCTCAATATTCAACAAGGTTACCTATAGGTAAGGACAGCATACTGCAAAATTTTAAAGCAACCTCTCTCATTGATTTTTATAAAACATGGTATCGTCCTGAACTGATGGCAGTAGTAGTGGTTGGAGATATTGATCCTGCACTTGCAGAACAGCAAATTATAAAACATTTCAGCCAGCTAAAAAACCCTGCTCAGCCAGTACCCAGACCTGCTATAATCCCTATGGCGGAAAGACAACAGAATAAAGGGATGGTGTTAACTGACAAAGAGCAAACGATAAAAATTCTGCAGATATTTAATTATGTTGAAAAAGCCAAGCCTGTTGATACCTGGGCAACTTATAAAGAGACAATTGTTGAAGGATTATTTAATTCTCTTATTAACCAGCGGTTGAATGAACTGACACAACAAGCAGATCCCCCTTTTTTATTTGGCAGCACTTCATTTGGAAATTTTATAAGGGGATACAGGGCTTTTATTTCAGTTGCAGCTATAGGTGATAAGCCTGTAAAGAATGCAATAGATGCATTGGTGAGCACCACTGAAGGCGTGAAAAAATTTGGCTTTCTTCAAACTGAATTAGACAGGGCTAAAGCCACCTTACTTACGCAAACTGAAAAAGCTTTTGCGGATAAAGACAAAACTGAATCTGCCCTTATAGTACAGGGATATATTAATAATTATCTTACAGGTTCGCCCATTATAGGTATTACAAACCGTTATGCTTTTGTAAAGCAGGTTTTGCCAACTATTACTTTAGCTGAAGTAAATGCACTTGCTAAAAAAATGGAGTCAACCCAGGGGAAATTTGCAATGCTTCTTGCACCTGAAAATAGTGCCGCACAATTACCATCTAATTCTGAGTTATTAAATTTAGTTACAACTGCTCACAATCTTCCTGTAAAACAATACCAGGAAAAAGCAGTAGCAACAACATTGATGAATAAAAAACCAATAGCGGGTAAGATAACCGGTGAAAAACCGAATAGCGTATTGGGAACTACAGAACTTACTCTAAGCAACGGAATTACCATTACTTTAAAACCTACCCAATTTAAAAATGATGATGTACAAATGGATGCATGGCGTTGGGGAGGTTCACATAATTATGGGCTTGCCGATAAACAAAATGCTGAAAATGCTGCTCAAATTGTATCGGCAATGGGCATAAAAGATATGTCACCCATTGATCTTCGTAAATTTTTATCAGGCAAAACCGTTAATGTAACCCCGTACATTAACCCGTATGATGAAGGAATAGAAGGAACCACCAGTGTAAAAGATCTCGAAATTTTTTTACAATTGGTAAATTTATATCTTACTCAGCCCGGAAAAGATCAGAATCTTTTCCAGTCATTCATCAACTCACAAAAAGGATTTGTAGCAAATATGAAAGCAAATCCAGCCAGTTATTTTGCAGATACTTTAAGCAAAATAGAATACAATAATAATCCGTGGGCACCCGGTTTACCGCAGGCTTCGGATTTTGATAAAATAAATCTTGACAAATCATTGGGTATTTACAGATCAATTTTTAGTAATGCTTATGGGATGCACTTTACATTCGTTGGCAATATTGACATCAACAAAATAAAACCTTTGCTTGAAACATATTTGGGCAGTCTTCCTTCATCAAAAAAAGAAAATAAATTTACTGATGAAGGGCTAAGGCCTGTTAAAGGAATTGTAGAAGCCACCATTAACAAAGGCGCCGCGAAACAAAGCCAGGTAAGATTAATTTTTACCGGTGAAGCACCCTATAGCCAGGATGAAAATTTGAAATTGCGGACATTAACGGAAGCACTGAACATAAAGTTTATTGAGAAACTGAGGGAAGAGATGGGTGGAATCTATGGTGGCGGAATGGGCGGAAGAATTATTAAACGTCCTTATAATCATTACACTATTACCGTAAGTTTCCCCTGCGCACCCGAAAATGTAGATAAACTTACAAAAGCTGCGTTAGATCTTATTAAAAATGCCCAGGCAAATGGAATTGAACAGAGCTATCTTGATAAAGTGAAAGAGACATTAAGAAAACAATATCAGGATCAAATAGCCCAAAATAATTATTGGCTTGAAGGCTTAAGCCTTGCCTGGATTGAACGTGATGACCCTATGTGGGTACTTAATTATTCAAAAAAGTTGGATGCATTAAGTGTTCAGGATCTTCAGCAAACTGCAAAAAAATATTTCAATATGCAGAACTATATTAAAGCTGTTTTAAATCCGGAAAAGTAAAAGTTCACGCACCAATAATTAAACAAAGCTATATGGACCAGCGCATAATAAATCTTTATGATGAGTACACACACAAACCTCTTAACCGACAGGAATTTTTAAAACGCCTTGCTGTATTAGCCGGAGGTACAGTCGCTGCCATGAGCCTGCTGCCATTACTTGAAAATAATTATGCAAATGCTGCTGTTACAAAAGATGATGACCTGTTTACAGAATACATCACTTACCCCGGCGTGCCTAATGAAATGAGAGCTTATGTGGCTAGACCAAAAAAAGATAAAAAATATCCGGCAATAATCGTGATACATGAGAACCGTGGATTAAATGAACATATTGAAGATGTAGCAAGACGTGCAGCAAATGAAGGCTATTTAGCAATTGCACCTAATGCATTGGAAGCGCTTGGCAAAACGGCTGCAAATGAAGACGAGGCGAGAAAACTTTTTGGTGAATTAAAAGCTGAAGACAATTTGAAAAATTTTGTAAATGTTTTTGAATATCTGAATAGGCGTAAAGATTTTAACGGCAATGTTGGTTGTGTAGGTTTTTGCTGGGGCGGGGGTATGAGTAATAAATTAGCTGTGAACGTACCCTCATTAAAAGCCGCGGT
>JBPCQG010000437.1:0-5188 GCA_050998315.1 Chitinophagaceae bacterium | reverse complement strand
ATAATCCTTTTGATACAGGTTTGTTGCTTTCAGTAACAACTGTTTCTTATTTATTAGTGCAGCCTGTTGCGGGATGGTTGGCTGATAAATATAACCAGGTTTTAATACTACGTTTAGGAATGTTATTATCTATCGTATCAACTGCAGCCATACCTTTTGTTACAGGAACATTATTGATTATTACTTGTATTGTAGCAGGCATAGGCATCGGTGTTGTATGGACAAACTCTGATGCACTGGTTAGTAAACTTGCTAAAGAAAATGAAATGGGAGCAACAATGGGTGTAGCAGGCTCTTTTAAAGAATTGGGTGATATGATAGGTCCTTTACTAATGGGGGTAATTTCACAGGCATTAGGCTTACAGTGGGGCTTTGTAATTTGTGCTGTATTAGGAGGAATAGCTTTACTGGTAACTATAATGGTTGCTCAAAAACCAACAGCTCAAAGCGAATGATTGTTGCATTGAGATAAAACTTTTATTTTTGTTTCGAAATGATGAAGTGGTTTCAGAAAATATTAGTTGTGGTTATCAGCTTATCCTTTTTTATTTCCGCAACAGAAATGAATTTGGGAGAATGCCACAATACATTTTGTGATGAATACGATACTTATGTAAGAGAAGAGAAGGTATCTGTAAATCAATCTTCCTTTTCATATCAAGATCAGAATACGTACATCTTTGCATCCCTGTTTCTTGCATATTACTCACTTTACAATGCTAATGCTACTCCAATCCGTTATGAGTATTCTTATTATCTAAATTACAATCCTCCCAAACTCTTCCTTCGCAATTCGGTATGGAGAATATGATTTATTGTTTTTGACTTTAGTAAAGACCATCACTGGTCTTATTTGCATTTTCATTGCTCGCAATTCCTTTCTAAATCAGTGGAGTAATGTATAGTTCAATAAAACAATAATCAACTATGAAGCAAATAATAATTCTTTTCGGAATTGTATCTATTCCATTCAGTTTATTGGCTCAGGATACTCTGCCAAGACCGGGAAGTTTTGATGAAGGTTATTTTTTTGTAGGGCAAGATGACCTTTTAAAATTTAAAAGTTATGTTCAGGCTGACGGATATTTCCCTGTAAATAATAGCCCGGGTGTTTCCGAGTTCCTTATTCGCAGAGCCCGTTTTGCCGCTACGGGTTTTTTTCAAAAGAAGTTCAGGTATATGCTGAACGCCAGTTTTGATAAAGGCAAGGCAGCGCTTCAGGAAGCCTTTTTGGAATCAAGGCATGTTTCCTTTGCTAAAGTACGGATAGGACAATTTAAAGTTCCCTTTAGTCTTACTAATCTTCAATCAGATGCCCAACTCGATTTTATCAGCCGATCCTTTATTGTTGAAAATTTCTCTCCGTCTTATGATATTGGAGCAATGGTTTTTGGCGATGAAAAGAGTAAACATTTTAATTATGCTTTTGGGTTGTTTAACGGCAGAGATTTAAATCAGCCGGAAAACAATAACTCCAAATATATAATCGGTCGTGTAGAATTTGCACCATTCATTTCCTCAGAACAATCTGCTTTGAGTAAGCTTTATTTAGGCGCTTCTGTGGCAAACGGAAAACAAAATGATGATATGAGCCAAAAGGCTTTTGAAACAGGCACGGAAATACCTGTTTTTACTTTCAATGATAGTGTCTTTCGGGATGGTGAAACAACTATTTATGGTTATGATTTGGCGTGGTATGTCAAACGTTTTTCAGCACAGGCAGAATATATTAATTATAAAGGAAAGCATCTAAAAAATAATTCTGCAATGCTTGATCTTTCCTCCACCGGATACCATGTAGCATTCACTTATTTGCTTTCAGGGGAGGATAAAAAAAGAAATGACCTTGTAAAACCTAAGCAGGAATTTGATCCTCAAAAAGGAGCATGGGGAGCTTTTGAGCTGGCTTTAAGATATGAGAAAACAATTTTGTCAGATGCGGCTTTGTTTGCTAACATGGCAAAAGGCACGGATGAAATAACGGCATTTACAGGAGGCATCAACTGGTATTTAAATGATGATGTAAAGGTAATATTGAATTATTCAAAGTACATGTTCAGGCAAAAAGTACTAATTGAAAATAAGCCATACCAAAGTAGTAACAACTTTATATGCAGAGTTCAATATCAGTTTTAAGAAAATTAAAAAGTGGTGCTTTTAATCAACTTGATTTTTAGAAATATAAATCAATCTCTAATATGAATTACAATAAGTTAGCTCAAGAAGCCTCCAACTATCTTACCGCTCTTTTTAAGCAATATCAATCATCAGCTTTAAAATATCATAATCTTACTCACACTAAATCTGTGGTAAAAAGAACCCGTGAAATAGCCGCTCACTATTCTCTTAGCAAAACTGAATTATTTATTCTTACAATGGCTGCGTGGTTTCATGATACCGGACAACTTTTTAGCGAAGACAATCAACATGAAAAAAAAAGTGTTTCCATCATGAAACATTATTTAAAAACAAAAGGAGTTAAGAAAGAAATTATCAAAATAATTGAGGGCTGTATTCTTGCAACAAAATTATCAAAGCAGCCCAAAACTATATTACAAAAAATCATCTGCGATGCAGATACCTACAATTTAGGAAACAAATATTTTATTACCACTGATAAATTATTAAAGAAGGAGTTTGAATTAAGAAATAATACTTCGCCTGATAATTGGGATAAACAAACGTTAGAGTTACTTGAAAAACATAAATATTTTACTTCCTGCTGTCGGGTTAAATTAGAAAAAGGCAAACAAAAAAATATAGAAAGGGTGCGTTTTGTTGTAAAGAAATAGTTTATGATTTATTCATCTCTGATTTTAAATTACTAATTAATGAACATATTTGACCGCATTATCCATTTTTCAATCAACAATAAATTAGTCATAGGCTTTATGACTATTGCGTTAATTATTTGGGGTGTTTATTCAGCTACACATCTTCCAATTGATGCACAGCCGGACATTACCAATAACCAGGTACAGATCAGCACCCTTGCTCCCACACTGGGTACACAGGAAGTAGAGCAATACATTACAGCACCGATTGAACTGTCATTGGCAAACATCCCAAAGGTTATTGAAAGCCGTTCTATTTCCCGTTCCGGGCTTTCTGTAGTTACGGTGGTTTTCTCTGATGATGCAGACATTTATTGGGCAAGGCAACTGGTTGGTGAACGCTTAAAAGAAGCAGAAACAGAGATACCGCATGATGCTGGTGTACCAACTATGTCACCCATTTCAACGGGCTTAGGAGAGATTTATCAGTATGTAATTAAAACAAAGCCGGGCTTCGAAAATAAATATACAGCAACAGATTTACGAACTATACAAGACTGGATTGTTACCCGGCAATTAGCAGGAACTGCCGGCATTGCAGAAATTAATGGCTGGGGAGGTTTTGTAAAGCAATATGAAGTATCCATCAATAACGAGCAGCTAAATGCAATGGGTATAACCATACCGGAAATTTTTTCAGCGCTTCAAAAGAATAATGAAAATACAGGTGGCTCTTACATTGAACAACAAAACAATGCTTATTACATTAGGGGATTGGGTCAGGTTACTTCATTAAGTGATATAGAAAAAATTGTTATAAAAAATGTAAATGGCTTTCCAGTTCTGATTAAGGATGTAGCCAAAGTGCAATATGGAGGAGCAACAAGATATGGCGCTGTCACCTACAATGGTAAAGGTGAAGTAGTTGCAGGGATAGTATTAATGCTGAAAGGAGAAAACTTCCATGATGTTATTAAAAGAGTAAAAGAAAAAATGGTGCAAATTCAAAAATCATTGCCCGAAGGTGTAGTTATTGAACCATTTATTGACCGTACAGAATTAGTGGACAGGGCTATTGGTACAGTAAAGCGTAACCTGATAGAAGGAGCATTAATTGTGATTTTTGTTTTAGTGCTTTTATTGGGAAACCTAAGAGCAGGGCTGATTGTAGCATCCATGATACCACTTGCTATGTTGTTTGCATTTTCTATGATGCTTCTGTTTGGCGTATCGGGAAATTTAATGAGTTTAGGCGCAATTGATTTTGGGCTTATTGTAGATGGAGCAGTCATAATTGTAGAAGCAACACTTCATCATCTCTATTCAAAAAAATCAAAAGAAAAACTTACGCAATCAGAGATGAATGAAGAGGTGTATAAAAGTGCAGGCAGAATGATGGGTTCGGCATCTTTTGGTCAAATAATTATTCTTATTGTTTATCTGCCCATTCTTGCATTGGTTGGCATTGAAGGAAAAATGTTTCGTCCGATGGCGGAAACAGTTGCCTTTGCCATATTAGGAGCTTTTCTTCTTTCGCTTACTTATGTGCCGATGATAAGCTCTTTGTTTTTAAGCAAAAAAACAGAACACAAAAGAAATATTTCCGACCGCATTATTGATAAATTAAAGAGTTGGTATTTACCATTCTTAAACGGTGCATTGCGTTTTAAAAAAACAGTTGTTGCATTTTCACTTGTTTTATTAGTCATTACTTATTTCATATTTAAAGGCTTGGGTGGAGAGTTTATTCCAACGCTTGAAGAAGGTGATTTTGCAGTAGAATTACGATTAGGACAAGGAACGTCATTATCACAAACAATAGAACTTTATAGCAAAGCAGAAAAAATACTAAGACAACGAATACCGGAAATAAAACAGGCAGTAACCAGAATTGGTTCTGCTGAAATTCCAAACGACCCAATGCCGATCGAAGGGGGTGATATGATGCTGGCAATGAAACCAAAAGATGAATGGACAACGGCTACAACACAGGCAGAAATGATAGAAAAAATAAAAGAAGCCATAACAGTTATTCCGGGTTTAAGTGGCGAAGTTTCCCAACCTATGCAAATGCGGTTCAACGAATTAATATCAGGTGTAAAACAGGATGTTGCAATAAAAATTTTTGGTGATAACATTGATGAACTGCTAAGCCAGTCAAATAAAGTAGCAGCCATCATCAGCAAAGTAGATGGCGTAACAGAACCGTTTGTTGAAAGAATAAGCGGATTGCCACAGATACTTGTTGAGTATAACCGGGAAAAGATTGCTCAATATGGTTTAAGTATCTCTGATGTAAACATGATATTGAAAACGGCTTACGCAGGTAATGTAGCAGGAGTAGTATTTGAAGGAGAAAAGCGTTTTGACATGGTGATACGTTTGCAAAAGGAATTACGTCACGACATGAGTGA
>JBPCQG010000345.1:0-8989 GCA_050998315.1 Chitinophagaceae bacterium | reverse complement strand
TCCGCAGGATTGGGAAATTGACTATGAAGATCTGGGAAATGTTTACGCAAGAGAAAGAATACAAAGCTGTAATGCGTGCGTTTCTACTTCAATGGCATTGTGTGTGTGGCCATGTAATTGTTATTCCAAAGACAATAAAAAAGAACCCGACCTTATGTGGAATTTAGATTTGTATGCAAGGCTTGATATGGCAGATGCATGGGCAATCATCGGCCCTATTAATTGGTATAGCTGCAGCAGCAATTTAAAATTAATGTTTGATCGGTTGGTTTGTATGAACGGCGGTAATCCTGACGAAAAAACAATTGGTCATAAGAATGCGGAAAAGGCAATGGCATTAGAGCACACGGAGCAATGGAAGGAAATGAGCTTAAATCATTTGGAAGGAAGGACAGCAGGTTTCTTTTGTTATGGTGATGAAGGGGGTGATGAAATGGATGAAACAGGCAGACCAAAAATTTTACAACATAAAAAGCATTTTGATCCTGAAAAAGAGCCTTTCGGAAATGAAAGAGATGCATACGCTCCTTTAGTTTGGCAATGCCGTTACGGTGGCGTGGAAGTGCCTGATAATTTATGGAAACATTGCACAAGTGGCAAAGGGAAAAAGTATAGCAACAACCAGGCAGAAGATATGATAGCCGAAAATGAGTTTATGCAAACATTCGATGAATGGGTAAATAAATTTGCAACCTTTGTTCAACAAAAAGGTAAAGTGCCGCCAAATAAATACAGGGCTTATGGTCATGTACAACCAGGTCATTTATGGGCAGATGTAAAGGATGGCATTCAATATTTTAAAATGATGGTAGGTAATGCGCCTAAAGGTTCTTCTCCCAAAATTCAGGACGATCTTAATTTAAATAAAGATGCAACATGGCATCCTAAAAAAGGAGAAGGAGAAAAATTAAGAGACGATTAGTTGCTCCGAGTATTTGTTTTTATTTAACCAATACATTTTATAACATGCAAAAATCTTTAGTACAACCTTTATCAACCGTCAGTAATCCGGAGTTGGAAGAGTTGGTGCAATTCTTTAATGAAACACTTGGCTTTTGTCCTAATAGTGTGCTCACCATGCAGCGCAGACCGCATCTTGCAAAGGCTTTTGTCAATCTTAATATGGCTGTAATGAAAAATGATGGCAGGGTAACCAGTTCACTAAAGCGGTTAATCGGCTATCTTTCCAGTTATGCTGCAGGTTGCATGTATTGTCAGGCGCACACCATACGTGCTGCTGAACGTTACGGAGCCGAACAGGAAAAGCTGAACAATATTTGGGAATATAAAACTCATCCCGCCTTCAATGATGCCGAAAAAGCAGCGTTCGATTTTGCTATTACTGCCAGCTCTGTTCCAAATGCTGTTACAGATGAAGTAGCAGATAATCTTCGCAGGCATTGGGATGATGGAGAAATTGTAGAAATTTTAGGGGTTATTAGCCTGTTTGGTTACCTTAATCGCTGGAACGATTCCATGGGTACTCCACTTGAAAATGCAGCACTGCAATCAGGAAAAACTTACCTGGAAAAGAAGGGATGGAGTGCAGGAAAACATAGTTATTAGTAGCACAAATAAGATATGATTAATGCGATGTTTGATAGTTATGGCACACCAATATTAATTGGGCTGTTCATCATTCTGTTCATTCTTGAAACTAAATTTCAATTAAGAAAAAGAGTTCAGAACAGATGGAAAAGAATGGTAATTAATTTTATTGTTTCTATTCCTGCATTTGTATTGCTGCGACTACTATTTATTCCTGCAATGATTTGGCTGGCAGTTAAAAATCAGCAATGGCATTTTGGATTAAATTATTTGTATGACCTACGAATATGGATTGAAGCTGTCATAGTATTTGTATTGCTCGACTACAGTAATTATATCTGGCATATTTTACTGCATAAGCTTCCCTTCATGTGGCGGTTTCATTTGGTTCATCACACAGACCTTGACCTTGACATAACCACAGCTTTCCGTTTTCATTTTGGTGAAATGATAGGTTCAGTTTTATTTCGTGGCGCTGCTGTAATATTAATTGGGGCTTCACCTGCAATAGTGCTCATTTATGAAATTGCTTTTGAAGCAGCTACCCAATTTCATCACAGCAATACAAAACTTCCGTTTCGGTTAGAAAAAGTATTGAATACATTGATTGTAACACCAAGAATGCACGGTATTCATCATTCCATGATAAAGAGAGAAACAGATAGCAATTATTCCATTATTTTTTCTTTCTGGGACAGGATGCATAAAACAGTTCGATTGAATATCCATCAAAATGAAATTGTAACAGGTGTACCGGCTTATGCAGATGAAAAAGAATTAACCATCGGTAATCTTTTTAAAATGCCTTTTACTAAAATCAGGAAGTGGAACAAAGCTGAAAGGATTGAAGAAGAAAAGTATAATGAATTAAAACCACAGTCTTGAAAAAAACGTTTTATGTTCACCGGAAATCCTTGAGCGATGTACGAGTTTATTGTTTTACAATTTAAATTTGATAAGCTTCTTTCTGCAAAACCAAAAAGCGATTAAAGCGCCAAGGCTATCAGCTGCCCAATCCAGCAGGTCGAATTCACGGCCGGCAACAAAATATTTTTGAATGAACTCTATTGTTAATCCCCATATACTTGCTGCAATTGCAATTTTAATAAAATATTGCAAACATTCTGCCTTATTAAAAGATGATTTATAAAATGGCCAGCATAATAGTAAAACCAGTAAAGCAAAAACACCAACGTGTACCCATTTATCAAAGTAAATAGAGCTAAGCCAATTTGCTGAAGGTATATCACTGCCGGGTAAACACATGATGTAGAGAACAATGAAAAACCAGGCAATGCCTGGTATAAATTTTTTAAGAAATATTTTCATGTATTGTCTATAGCAAATACCAAGAAAGTAAACTATCCGGTTAACTTTTCGTAAGCAGAAGCATCCATTAAATTTTGTACATCATTCGGATTATCTACTGCCATTTTAATCATCCATCCTTCTCCATAAGGATCCGTATTTATCAATTCCGGCTGAGCTTCCAGCGCAGGATTTACTTCAGTGATCGTCCCTGAAACAGGGAGAAAAAGATCACTTACTGTTTTCACCGCTTCCACAGTACCAAAGACAGTTTCGGCAGTTAAGGCTTTACCCTTAGTTTCTATTTCCACATATACAATATCACCAAGCTCGCTTTGGGCAAAATCTGTAACGCCAATAGTTGCAACATTGCCTTCCAATTTTATCCATTCATGATCTTTGGTATAACGTAAGTTTTCGGGGATTGTCATATTTTTTAATTAAGAATTTTTGAAATGATAATTTGAGAATTTAATCTGCAAAATAAGAATTTCTTATTTCTTATTTTTTCCTACCCCAACGTAAGGCTTGCGAATTTATTTCCTTCTGATAATTTTCATCTTCATTCTTATATCTGTAAACGGCCGGTTGCTACTATCCCTTGCTGCTGCTGCAATTTTATCAACCACCTCCAAACCGCTTTCTACTTCTCCAAAAACAGAGTAATTCAAATCAAGGTGCGGAGTGCCACCAATGGTTTTATAAACTTCTCTGTGATCAATTGGCAACTTCCTTCCATTTAATCGAAAGGTTTCTACAGAATCCAACCCTGCATCAGTAAATACTTTACCCTGCACAATATAAAACTGGCTGCCGCTGCTGGCTTTTTTCGGATTCAGGCTATCGCCTTCTCTTGCTGCAGCAAGTACACCTTTTTTATGAAACAGGCTTGTATCAAATTCTGCAGGGATCGTATACCCCGGGCCTCCATTGCCCAGTCTTATACCAGGCAGTGCATTTTTACTGTTTGGGTCGCCACCCTGTATCATAAAATTTTTTATTACCCTGTGGAAAAGCAGATTATCAAAATAATGCTGCTTAACCAGTTTAATAAAATTATCACGGTGCAACGGTGTTTTATTATACAACCTGAGAACGATCTCTCCTGAATCGGTAGCTAATTTTATTTTTGTACCCGGAATTTTTGAATTTGCAGCATTTCGGGTGGAGGAACATGCTATCAAAAACACAAATATCCCTACAGAAAAAAATTTTTTTACCATTATGTAATCAATTGGTTTGTTTCAAAGTAAAGAAGCACATGATCTTTTAAAAAGTTTTCCTGTTCAATCATATTATATTGTGGCAGTTCTTTAAGCTGCAAAAAGTGCGGCCATCCTTCCTCGTCATTCCCTTCCAGTTTATAATATCCGCTTTGTGATAATAAAGAACAAACCGCTATATGCATCAAATCCTGCTTTTGTTCCTTACTGAATTTATTTTTTATGTTACCTAATTCCTGGAGACCAATTAAAAAAAGAGTTGCTTCCATGTCAGGCTTTTTGCCAAATTTTTCTATTAGTTTTTCTTCCAGCTTCCACCATCTTGATTGTAGATCATCTTTTGCACTTTGCATCCCTCAAAATTAATTGTATTTAGCATCTTTGTTTTAAAAATAGGAGCATGGATTACACAGTTATAAAAAATGAATACACTATCTCAACAGACAAAAGCAAAATTGATATAGATTTTGTACATGGATTTTTAACCCAGTCATATTGGTCGCCAGGCATACTCATGAAAACAGTAAAGAAAGCGGTTGAAGGTTCATTATGCTTTGGGGTTTATTACAACAATACACAAATTGGTTTTGCAAGAGTGATTACAGACATTGCAACCTTTGCCTACCTGGCTGATGTTTTCATTGATGAAAACTACCGTAATAAGGGGCTGGGCAAATGGCTGATAAAAGTAATTCTTGCTCATCCCGACCTGCAGGGTTTGCGAAGGATTATGCTTGCAACAAAAGATGCACATTCATTATATGCGCAATTTGGATTTGTCCCGTTTACTACGCCTGAAAGATGGATGGCATACAGCCCGCCTCCCAAATAAAACAAATAGAACTATTTTCGCAGCAAATTTTAAAGATGTTACAGGTTGCATTTATTCGCAATAATCCCACGCTGGTAAAAGAAAGATTAGAGAGAAGAAATTTTAAAGAATTGGATCTGGTGAACAGCATTATTTCCCTGGATGATGAAAGAAAAAAATTACAATTTGAATTAGAAGAAACACAATCAAAAATTAATTCTGCTTCAAGAGAGATAGGACAATTAATGGCTAAGGGAGAAAAAGATGCTGCTGAAAAAAGGAAAGATGAGGTGGCATCATTTAAATCATCCTTACATCCAATAAATACCAAACTGGCTGAAATTGAAAAAACCCTGCATGATAAACTTATCACAATACCTAACCTTCCACATACATCTGTACCTGCAGGAAAAACACCTGAAGAAAATATTGTTGTAAGAGAATGTGGTAATAAACCGGAGCTATTTTCCGGCGCAGTTCCACATTGGGAACTTGCAAAAAAATATGATCTGATAAATTTTGAAGCAGGCAATAAACTTACAGGCAGCGGATTTCCTGTTTATCAAAACAACGGAGCAAAATTGCAAAGGGCATTGATACAATATTTTTTGGATTATAACACCGCAGCAGGCTACACAGAATATCAGCCCCCCCTGATGGTAAATGAATCAAGCGCCTATGGTACGGGGCAGCTTCCTGATAAAGAAGGACAGATGTACCATATACAGGATGACGGCTTTTATTTGATACCAACTTCGGAAGTACCTCTTACAAATATTTACCGGGATGAAATAATAAAAGAAAATGAGCTTCCTGTAAAAATGACTGCATACACCCCTTGCTTTAGAAGAGAGTCAGGAAGTTATGGAAAAGATGTTCGTGGATTAAACCGTTTGCATCAGTTTGACAAAGTGGAAATTGTTCAATTAGCACATCCTGAAAAAAGTTATGATGTTTTGGAAGAGATGGTAGCCCACGTTGAAAAGCTTTTACAATCGTTGGAACTGCCTTACCGTATTTTACGTTTATGCGGCGGTGATATGGGATTTACTTCTGCACTCACTTATGATTTGGAAGTATATAGCGCCGCACAGCAAAAATGGCTGGAGGTTAGTTCTGTAAGCAACTTTGAAAGTTTTCAAACCAATAGAATGAAGATCCGTTCTAAAGATGCGAATGGTAAAATGCAACTACTTCATTCATTGAATGGTTCTTCTTTGCCTTTACCAAGAATTGTTGCTGCCCTTTTAGAAAATAATCAGACAGAAAATAATATTAAGTTGCCTAAGGTGCTACATAGCTATTTTGGCAGCCATGACATCAATTAGTTAGCTTTTTGCAACTCTCTTATTTTCCTGTTCATTATGTAAAACCAGGCAGGAGGTATAAGTGATAATATCATACTGCCAGGATAGCCTGTTGGCAATTGAGGAGCATTATCATGGTGTTGTAACAACTGGTATTTTTTACTTGCCAAATAATGGTGGTCGCTATGTCGGCTTAACTCAAACAACATTAGTCTCCCTAAAATATGATTGCTGTTCCAGCTATGTTGCGGCATTGCCCTCTCGTATTTTCCTTCTGCAATCTGTTTGCGCTGCAAACCATAATGTTCAATATAATTCACCGTTTCAAGTAAGATAATTCCCATAAATGCTGCGCATAAATAATATAGTGTAACCACCCATCCAAAGAAGAACACAATATCCCAATGAACACAAGCTGGGTAATATGAGCCTGCAGCATTTCATTTTTAAAATGTAAAGCCGGAAACCCTTTCTTCCTTACTTCTGAATTAGCAATATGCCATGCTGATAAATAAGAAAAGATGATTGTTCTGAAATAAAAAAAATATACCGGCTCATTATAACGTGCACTTGCAGGATCATCAGGTGTTGCCACTCTTTTGTGATGACCTTTATTGTGTTCAATTTTAAAATGCATGTATAATGAAGTAAGCAACGCAGCTTTTGCTAATGCCTGCTCAAATTTATTTCCCCGATGCCCTAATTCATGCCCAACGTTAATTCCAAAACTTCCGCAGAGCAATCCCATTGTTGCAATTCGTCCTACAACTTCCCACCAGCTCAGAGGCTGAATGTTTCTCATTACAAATAAAAAATAGAGGAGCGCAATAAATTGCAGCGCTACAAAAAAATAGAGCATGTAATCATAATACTTATCAGCCTTTGCAATTTCCGCTTCTGCTTCATTTAAATTTTTCGCATCAGGATTAATTATTAACTCAACCAAGGGTAAAAATAACCAGGCATACATCATAGCAATCCATGTAAGCCATCCTGAAAAAGTAAATGCAATGAAAGCTAGAAGATATACAATTGCAGGTAAAAGATATTTAAGCGCTTTTATGGGCATAATTTTATCTTATTATAATAAATTTATCTAACTTTTTAATGAATATTTCCCATCCATCTTTTTAAAAACGGAACCGTAAATAATAGCAGGATACCAATGCCGGCAGATACAATGCCGATCTTTTGAATTACATCAGCATAATAAGGTAATGAAAGCACAGGGTCATTTTTAGCAAGTACTTCCTGCGGAACACTCATTAGTGATCCGATCTTACCTGCAAGAAATTCTCCAATAGCGCTTGCAAAAAACCAGATTCCCATCATCATGGAAACAATTTTTACAGGTGATAATTTGGTTACCATTGAAAGCCCAATGGGTGAAAGACAGAGCTCTCCAAGAATTATGAACATATAGCCGAGAAGAAATGGCCATAATGGAATGATACCTGTATCCACATGGGCCCGGCATCCTAAATAAAAAACGTAAAAGCCTATACCAAGGAAAATAAATGAGATCGCAAATTTTAGTGGCGTACTTGGTTCTTTACCTCTTTTATTTAGCCACGGCCATAATGGCGCAACCAGTAATGTGAGTACAATCACCCACCCCGGCGGTAAAAAATTATTCACTGCTAGTTCAGGAAGATCGATACCGAATAAGGTCATTTGCGAATTTCTTTCTGCTAATAAATTCATCGATCCTGCATTTTGTTCATACACTGCCCAGAAGACGATTGAAAAAATAATCATTACCAGCGCAGCATATAATTTAAATTTTGCATCCTTATCAAGTTTCATTGCAATAGAAAGAACGTATATCAAAGAAATGATTCCTAACCCAAACATGATATAATCCATCACATGATATTGATGAAATAATGTTACCACCAAAGGCACAACTAATAACGTACCACCATAAATGAGCCACTCAGGTTTTACGAATCCAAAAACATTTTTGTGCAATGCTTCCTCATTTGGTGGAAGCCCTCTTTGTCCTAAAGATCTTTTACCTAAAATAAAAACCACAAGCCCTATAAACATAAAAATACCCGCAAGCCCAAATCCATAATGCCAGTTTATCTCAGTACCAACGTAAGCACAAAGAGCGCCGCCTAATGCTGCACCAATGTTGATTCCCATATAGAATATTGAAAAACCGCTATCTCTTCTTGGATCATTTTCTCCATATAGCGTTCCTACAAGACTTGAAATATTTGGTTTAAAAAAACCATTACCACAAATTATAAATGCCATGCCATAAAAAAAACTCCAATTATTTGGCAGCGCCAGTATAAAATGTCCAAGGGTCATTAAAATACCTCCAAACATAATTGCACGCCGGTAGCCAATAAACCGGTCTGCCATAAAACCACCAAACATCGGCATGGTATAAACAAGTGCTGCATACGATCCTAATATTGCATAAGCTTTAGGATCATCATAATGTAATTGGCTTGTCATGTATGCGATGAGTAAGGCCTTCATTCCATAGAAGGAAAAGCGCTCCCACACCTCAGCAAAAAATAACAGGTAAAGCTGTTTTGGTTGTTTGGTAGAATGTTTCCCTGCCTGAACCTGTTCTGTAAGATCCATAGAATTTGTTTTTATTATTATTTTACTCCTTTCTCTTTCATTATCCTGTTAAGCCATTTCAACATAGCAAACATGATAATAGTTGCAATCATCAGCAACAAAAAGTTTACCCAAAAGAAGTTGGCCTTGTTTTCATAGCCATCCCACAAGGTTGCCAATAACCCTGATAATTTATTGCCAATAGATGTTGC
>JBPCQG010000317.1:0-5588 GCA_050998315.1 Chitinophagaceae bacterium | reverse complement strand
TATAAGGATTTGTTTTACCATTGGAAATTGGGAATAAAATGATTGGATAACAAGAGCCGTGTGAGGTGAGAATCTCAAGCACGGTTCTGTGAGAAGCTTGGGCTGAAATGCCTTTGCTTACTCGACTCTTCCATAACAGAGCTTGTGCGAAAGCGAGACCCCGATGCTGAAAAGAATTTTGGCTATTAGATATTTGCAGTTTATTCTACAGCAAGGTCTCGTGCCAACACACAAAAACTATGAAACGAAGACCCTGCTTGGACAGTAGAAATAACTTAGATTTCTCTATCTTATAATTATTCGAGTATCTTCTTCATGATATCGTTGCGTCTCATTCGGTTGGTCTTACTCCTCCATTGTCGTTGTCCCCACCGACCTTACTTATAAGCAACCAATAAAAAAAGTTGTTTGGTGATTTATTCTATCAATCCAAACTGTTTAAAATGATGTGCAAGGTGTTTATTATGCAATATAATCCACTCATTATGATTTAAGGGTCCCATTCTTGGCTGAATAGGTTTGGCATCCGGATTATTTTTAAAAAACATTTCAAAATCATCCAGTTGTTCAATCAGATTTTTCTTCGCTTCATCCACATTTGAAAATCTAAAAGGCGCTGCTTCCTCCGGAAGTAAAGGACTCTTTAAGCCTTGTGGTATTTCCATATCTGAATAGATCATTTTTTGTTTTATAGCATTTGCTTCTTCATTGGTAGTTATTTGCTCAATTGTTCTTTTGCCGTTTGAATATTCTATGATCATGGCAAGGTGTTCTATCATGTTCTGTGCTTTCATAACTCCCCATGAGCCGGCTGTAGTTTCTGTAAGTGCTTCAATTAATTTATTTAATTCTTTCCTGTTATTAATATCAACTTTCATGATGATAAATGTTTCCTCAAAAATAAAACTTAAAAATTCTTTTATAATGAATTTGTAAATTGCAAATAAAAAATTATGCGAACAAATCACGAGATAGACTACAAAATAATCGGTGAAGAAATGCAGTGTGTTGAAATAGAACTTGACTCAGAGGAAACTGTAATTGCTGAAGCAGGCAGCTTTATGATGATGGAACAGGAAATACAGATGGAGACAATTTTTGGTGATGGTTCCCAACAAACAGGCGGATTTATGAATAAGCTTTTTTCTGCAGGAAAGCGCCTGCTTACAGGAGAAAGCCTGTTTATGACTGCCTACACCCATACAGGCTCCGGGAAAAAAAGGGTAACATTTGCTTCACCGTATCCCGGTAAAATAATCCCTATTGATCTAAGCAGGATCGGTGGAAAATTAATTTGCCAGAAAGATGCGTTTTTGTGCGCTGCCAAAGGTGTTAGTGTTGGGCTTGAATTTCAAAGAAAATTAGGAACAGGTTTATTTGGTGGTGAAGGTTTTATTATGCAAAAACTGGAAGGTGATGGAATGGCATTTGTTCATGCGGGAGGAACTATTATTGAAAGAGAAATAAAACACGGTGATAAGCTAAGAGTAGATACGGGTTGCCTTGTTGCATTTACCAGTTCTGTTAGTTATGATATTGAATTTGTGGGTGGAATAAAAAATACAATTTTCGGTGGTGAAGGCGTTTTCTTCGCAACTTTATCAGGGCAGGGTAAAGTCTGGATACAATCATTACCGATAAGCAGGCTTGCCTCCAGGATATTAGCCTATGGCACTTATAAGCGGAAAGATGAGGGAACCATATTAGGCGGATTAGGTAATATGCTTGATGGCGATGGGAGATAGTAAAGTAATGCGGTAAAGTATAGTAAGGTTAATTTTTGAATGATGCTGCAACCGGCATATAAGTTATTCGCCGGTTTTTTTATTCTCTGTAATTTTTAAAATCAGATCACTATAAGAAAGTGAGATAAAGTCTGAAGGTTTAATGTTGAAAAACGAGGCATATTCATCTGACTGTTCCTTTAATTTTTCTAATCCTAAATTACCATCCTTGTCAATGGCTTCCACTTCTATAAATGTTCCTAATTCTGCAATTGTATCAAAATGAAATTTTACATTGTCAATGAAATATATTTTTCTTCTTTTATCAACAATTACTTTAATGCCATGTAACTTTATTAAGATATCCTTAAGCGTTTTATCGGGATTGTGCTGGTATAATAAAACGTCAGATTGTTTTGAGCCTGCAGTATTTTGTCTTTCATAATAAATAAGAGAGTTTTCAATATTGCCTTCTCTTAATTTTAGCCTGCCTTGGGCTAAATTAAAATATGTATCGGTTTGATTATCTTCTCCAATAAATTTTGGATTCAGTTGCAATAATTTCTTTTCTAAATTATCTAATTCAGTTGTCTTTGCTTTGAATTCAAAATTCAGTATGGACATTCGTATTCAATAATTAGTTTATTAACTAAGATACAAACACGAATTTCAATTGTGATTATAAGAATTGAAATTATAGTTTTCAGATTAATCAAATAAAATTAATCTATAGGTTTATTTGTGAAGTAGAATTATCAAAAAAGATGATTTATTATTATGGCATTTCTGCTTTATTCTCCTGAAAAGATTCAAGAAGCTTTTCCATATTATGGTGCGTTATGTTTGTGCTGATTAATCCTCTCCTCGGACGGTCCAGGCCAAGAATTAAATAAATGGTCATCACTGTCATTAATGAATAAAGTGAAATAACGATCCAGTTTACTTTTTTAGCATTGCTGGCATAACCAACAATAAAGCTCCCGATTAAAGCTAACAAAAACAGCAGCCATAAAATTGATTCAGGTACATTGGCAACACGTGATGCTTCCCGTTCACTCATTATATCAATCATATTATTAACTGCAGGCATCAATTGCAGCGCCCGGTTGTCTGCGCCTGACTGTCGTAAAAATAGTGCAGCATTGCGCCATATTTTTAAAGAAATATCTGCTGCATTCTTCATTGCTGATTGGATTTTTATTCATCACTGCCTGCTTCATAGTAACCAATTCTTGCAGTTATATAGTCTTTAAAATATTTTCTGAGTTGCTGCCGTATAGAATCAGGATACAAATCGCAACGCAGTAATGCTGTACCAATGTCGTTGGATTCCTGAACAAGAAATGCTCTGCGTGTATCATAATTGGATGCAGCTTTATTAAATGTAAATGCAAGCAGTAAGGAAAGCAAGCCTAACAGCGCACCTTCAAGAGGCCCAAGTCCTGTTGTTATGAATTCCGGATTTTTTTTCTTTTGATATGTGATTACCTTAAAGCCAAAAATGTGAAATATAATTATCCCCGCAAAAAGTAAAAAGGCAATTAAAACAGCAGGAGTATTGTATAAAAATGAATTTGTCATATAGTTCTGGATTTCATCAATTTATCAATTGCTACAAAAAGGAGGGACAGCAATAGAAATCCGGCAGTTAATACACAGCTATGTAAAATAACTTTATTATATCCGAGTTCAGTAACATTAATAAAGGGATAGGGATAGAATGCCGTTAATGCTCCAAATATTAGTATCCATATAAAATAAGCGAGTGGGTAAATCAACCATGAAAAAATATTCCATTTCAATTTTCCCTTTACAGTAAATAGCAGCCAATATAATAAAAACAATATCGGAATTACCAAATGTAATAATTCATCAACAATCATTTCCAACCCTTTAGGGTTCCACAAATACCGCAATATTATATTATAAACAACTCCTACTACAGTAATATAAACAGTGATTGCTGTTACCACCCCAGACCTTGAAAAATATTTTCCCAAACGTGAATCAGGAGTCAATACAACATGAGTACAATATAAAGCGACTAAGATATTGGTAAGCAAAGTAAAATAACTAAAGTAACGAATAATGGTTTCAGGAATTGAAACTACTCTGTTTTGAATGATCAGATAAAACTGAAGGGCCAATGCAAGCCAGCCTAAAATTGCTATAACGGCTAAATATATTTGCTTTGTTTTTGATGATTGCATTTTTTAATTTGCAAAATTTAGTTACGGGTTTTTATATCAGTTGCAGGCAATTTTTTAAACATTAATTTGTCTGCGTCTGTTTATTGCAAATCAATTTTTAACTATTCCATTCCTAATCAGCCTGAAAAAGATAATTTTAATTTTCAACCCGGAATGAAATCTGGCACACTGCCCCAAAAGTAGTGACCTTGCCATCTTTTACATGCGCCTTTATATCTTTTACATAAACTGAATCGATATTTTTAATTGTTTTAGACACTTCTTCTACGGCATTACGAACGGCGTCATCAATACCTTTTTCTGAAGAAGCAATTACTTCTATTACTTTTACGATTGGCATATTTTTAATTTTATAGTTTAAAATAATTAGTAAGATAATCCTTAATAAAATTAATCCACTTTTCGGTAAATAAAGTTTGAGTCAATATTTAATTGTAATTGAAGATTGCCTGGTTGTATTGCATAATTAACTGTGCCGTTTGATATAAGAATATTTATTTTCAAAGTGAATATCATTGAATACCATTTTTGTTGTTGTATTGGTTTGTGCTTGTAACTAATGGCGAAGTTAACAGGCTTACCGGATTAGGAAAACTAAACTTCGTTATTAATTTCAAACATTTTACTTTTAACCTGTATTCATCATTTTAAAATAAATGAATGAAAGAGATCATTAATTGTGCCGCGTATTCGCAGGGCAGACGGGTTGCCGATGTTGAACTTAATGAGGTTCATGATGTGCTTAAAGCCAATAACCAATTTGTGTGGATAGGATTGCATGAGCCATCTGAAGAAGTGCTCAGCAAAGTGCAACGTGAGTTCGGCCTGCACGACCTTGCTGTGGAAGATGCTCATAGTGCACACCAGCGTCCTAAGGTTGAATTGTATGGCGATTCAGTTTTTATTGTGCTGCGTACAGCGCATATAAACAAGGAGCGTCATACTGAATTTGGTGAAACACATTTTTTTGTAGGCCCCAATTTCATTGTTACCGTTCGTCATGGCTCAGGCGTCTCGTACGCTGAAGTCCGCTCCCGTTGCGAAAGCACTCCACACCTGCTGAGCAAAGGGCAGGGCTTTGCTTTGTATTCTGTAATGGATTTTATTGTGGACAGATATTTTCCTGTAGTGCATGAAATGGAACTGGAGTTGCAGTCAATAGAAGATAAAATTTTTAAAGAAAAGCCAAGCCGTGAAACCACTGAACAGATATACGACTTAAAGCGTGAACTGCTTGAAGTAAAGAGGGCTGTATCGCCACTGGTTGATATTTGCAACCGGCTTATGCGGTTCGACATTAAATGGATATCCGAAGAAACACGTCCGTACTTCCGCGATGTGTACGATCATGTTGTACGCATTAACGAAATGGTTGAAAATACAAGAGAATTATTGAACACGGCGATGGAGGCGAACTTTTCACTCACATCCATTTCGCAAAGTGATGTTTCAAAAAAGTTTGCCGGCTGGGCTGCTATTATTGCTTTGCCTACAATGGTTGCCGGCTTCTATGGAATGAACTTCAATATTATTCCCGAAGCAGAGTGGGAGTATGGTTTTTATGCGGTAATACTTTTTACATTAGCCTGCTGCATGCTTCTATATTTATTGTTCAAACGGTCGGGGTGGTTGTAAATAATTATTTATTTACCCA
>JBPCQG010000316.1:0-6564 GCA_050998315.1 Chitinophagaceae bacterium | reverse complement strand
GCTTTCTTATTATGGTCTATTCAATAGATTTTCAACAAATACAGGAAGTACAGGAATTGAGATTGACGAAATGATCATTAATAATTTTGTGGTAGGTATTTGTTCTTCTCCTAATGGACTTACAAGAAATGCGGAAATAACAATCATTAATAAAATCCAATTCGAAAATTGTAAGCTATGCATTTCCGGCGGACAAGAACAGGAGAAAGCAAATGTTGTTTCAAACATTTATTGCTGGGGTGGTACACATACAATATTTGCCACAGGATTATATGGCGGGGAAAGAATGGCGGGTAACTGGAATATAGACCATGCGAATATAGCCGGGGCGGTTGTACGGTTTATTTATAATGATCAGCATGGATATTTTCCAACTTATATCAGCCATGTGTTTGCTGAAAGTCTGGGAACGTGGGGTACAATAAATTCTGAGCTGGCATGTGAAATTTCTGATTGCCATATCGATTTTGAATATCCAAAAGTTGCAGGTGAACAAACCCTAATTACTTCATGGGGCGAAAATATAGTTTACCGCAGTTGTAATTTTAGATATTATGGTGAAAAAACACCAATGAAGATTGAAGGTAATTGTGTTTTTGAGCATTGTTATTTTTCAGGGCCCATAGTTAAAAAGAGTGCCGGTATTAATAATTTTTTTGTATTTCACCGTCCTTTTAATAAAACTATTTTATTATACGTCACAATAATTTTAGTATTGGCTGTATTAATATTTTACTTCATTAAAAAGAAGTATTGGAAGTATTCTAAACTGTAAGGGTTAAATATTTTCTGATAGATTTTTTACAAGTGCACATTCACCAAATGTGCACTTTGTATATTTGAATATAGAAGAATGTATGCGTATTATTTCTTACAACGTTAATGGCATAAGGGCAGCAATTAAAAGGGGTTTTATTGATTGGCTTAAAACCAATCCTGCTGATGTTATTTGTTTGCAGGAAGTGAAAGCACACAGAGGGGATATTGATGTTGCAGCTGTTGAGGCATTAGGTTTTCATACTCATTGGTTTTGTGCTCAAAAAAAAGGGTATAGTGGGGTTGGTATCCTTAGTAAAATAAAACCCGATAATACTGTGCAAGGCTGCAGCATTGAGCAAAGCGATTTTGAAGGAAGAGTTATCCGTGCTGACTTTGGTGATGTTACTTTAATTAATGCTTACTTTCCATCAGGCACCAGCGGAGAAATAAGACAAGCGTATAAATATGTTTGGCTCGATGAGTTTTTAGATTTTTTGAATGAACTTAAAAAGACCAGGAATAAATTGATTGTTTGTGGTGATTACAATATTGCCCATAAAGAAATTGATATTCACAATCCTGTTTCCAATAAAAAAACAACCGGATTTCTTCCCCAGGAAAGAGCATGGTTCGATAAATTTTTGGCAAATGGCTTTGTTGATGGCTTTCGGGTTTTAAATAAAGAACCCCATCAATATACATGGTGGAATGTTCTACGTCCTACAACAAGGTTGGAAAATAAAGGGTGGCGTATTGACTATCTAAATGTAACCGAAAATTTAAAAAGCAAAATTAAGAATGTAAAAATATTTCCCGAAGTAAAACACAGTGATCACTGCCCCACATTGCTTGAAATTGACATTTAATGTTCGTATATAATATTACTATTAAAGTGGACCATGCCATTTTAGAAGAGTGGATAGAATGGCAAAAGGATGAACATATTCCCGATATTATGTCTACTAATCTTTTTGATAATTACAAATTCTTTCGCCTGCTTGATCAGGATGACACTGACGGGCAGACTTTTGTTTTTCAATATTATACGCAGGTAAGAAAAAACTATGATCAATACATTCAGAAGTATGCTTCTGTGTTTAGAGAAAAGGCTGTTGTAAAATGGGGTGATGGCGTTTTTGCCTTTAGAAGTTTAATGCAATCTGTGCAGTAATTGTGCATAAATCATTAATTATTATTTATTCAAAATTTTCTTACTCATCTCTGTAAAAGCCTTTGCTGTAAAGGATTTTGAATCAGATTAGCTGAAACCCTTTGTGGTACTTCATCTCAGCAGAAGTAGTATAATATATAAAGTAAAATATCAAACATCATACCTTTATAAACCCTTGCCACATGCGGATTTGCAAGGGTAGTTATATTTTTAAAAAATAGTCTCAAAAATTTTGTTGCAAGTAAAAACCGTCTATATTTGTCCAAGTAAAAAATTCAAAAAAAAAATTATGAACAAATCAGAATTAATTCAAAAACTTGCTGATGATGCAGGCATCACAAAAACACAAGCTAATGCTACAATAGATTCTTTTGTAGAAGCAGTTACAAAAACTTTAAAAGGTGGCAAAAAAGTTACTCTTGTTGGCTTCGGTACGTTTTCCGTAAGCAAAAGAGCTGCCCGCAATGGCCGTAACCCACAAACAGGTGCGGTTATTAAAATTAAAGCTAAACGAGTGGCTAAATTTAAGGCAGGTAAAGAATTATCCAGTAAGATGTAACCCTTACTATGCATTAAAAGCAAGATGCACCTTTGTATCTTGCTTTTTGATTTAAGAAATAAATTCAAAATATTTATATGGGACGTGGCGACAAAAAAACAAAAAAAGGAAAAACTTTTAAAGGCTCCTTTGGAAAAACAAGAACATCTAAAACTTCCAAAAAAACTGCTATTAAAAAAGAAGGATAGTTTATTTATAGTATATAAAGTAAAATCAGGTATAAAAAGTAAAACCCGATACAAAACTTTAGATACTAGTATACTTTATTTACTTTTATTTCCTCCAATCACGGTGCCAGCCTTTCTATTATCCATCTGTTATTACTAAAAGTATATTGTAAACGATCGTGCAGCCTGTTAGGTCTTCCTTGCCAGAATTCAAAAAGTGAAGGCTTTACTATATAGCCACCCCAATGCGGCGGCCTAATAATTACTCCATCGGAAAATTGCAGTGTGTATTTTAAAAACATATCCTCCAAAACGCTACGGTTTTTAATAATTTTACTTTGAGGAGAGCTCCAGGCTCCAATCCGACTCTGCTCGGGCCGCAATAAAAAATATTCATCACTTTCCTTTTCATTTAATTTTTTTACGGAGCCTTCTATCCGCACCTGTCTCTCCAATTCTTTCCAAAAAAAAAGAAGCGCAGCCTGCGGGTTTTCTTCCAGTTCATTTCCTTTCCTGCTTTCATAATTTGTAAAAAAAACAAATCCATCATCGCCAGACCCTTTTAATAAAACAATTCTTGCAGAGGGCGTTCCTTTTTTATTGGTTGTAGCAAGTGTCATTGCATTTGGCTCTTCAATATTACTCATTATAATTTCGTTCCACCATTGTTGAAATTGCTTTATTGGATCCGGATCTACATCCTTTTCTAGTAACGAATGAAGCTTATATTCTTTTCTGATAGCTGCGATATTTGGTTCTGTCATTTTTTAAATTAATATACCAATATAAATGTTACAAATGTATAACAGCTAACAAATATGCATTAAATAAAAAGCCCCGAACATTCAGGGCCTATGATAATGGCTAAATTAAAAAATTAAAGAGGTGGATTTGTATTTCCGGGATTATTTTGATTTGTATTATTTCCGGTATTTTTCATTTTATCATCAATATCTTTTCTAAAACTATCAAAGCCTCCCTTTATAGTATCAGTTGGTGAGCGAAACATAAATGCTGCTGCTACCACCCCAACTGCAGCAATAGCAGCCAGGTAAATACCAAAACTCAAACTCGAACCTAATCCATAATCACTTGATTGAATCATATTCCATCCAAGAAAGAGAACAGCAATGGCACCGCATACTAATGTTACAATCCATGAGGTGGATGGCAGATTTTTTGTTTGATCCCCCATGTACGCCATAACTCCTGCAACCGCAAAGCAAATAAAAACTAAAATCCCATTTCCGTGCATGCCATTAATTGATCCCGAAGCTCCAAAAAGGGAGAAGGAATACCACGGTAAAAACATACCAATTACGCCAGCTAACGCGGCGATTAAAACAAATTTTCGTTGTTTGCTCATTGTTTGAAAGTTCATAATTGTAAGTTTTAGTTTTTTAAAAAAAATAAAAATGTTTTATCGAACACAAATGTTTACAAATAAAGTTTCTTCTGGTTACACATATTTTTCCGAATTAAGCTTCTCCTGCAACTCCTGTAATTTAGCTACTAACGCTTCATTTTCCTTAATAATTTCTTCTATATTTTTTCTAATATCCATTTTTTCATATTCTGATATTTTTATGGTGCTTTCAAGTTCTGTTAATCGATTAATTTTTTGTTGTAATAATATATCCCTGTTATTTATGTCCATTATCCTGTTCTTTAATTCGTCTGCCTCACTCTGTACATAAGCATATTGCTGCTGTAATAATTCAAAATCTTTATAAAGCTCTTTTTGTGCTTCTAATTGTTGCTGTAAATCTTTTTCCCGGCCCCTGGCACCTTCAAGTTCACGCTGTAGGTCTCCAATTTTATTTTGTAGAGTTTGCGCTTGGTTTAATTCATTTTCCAGCTCACTTCTCTTTTCTTTCCATAATGTTTCCCTTCTTTTTAATTCAAGAACAAGATTTTCATTTTCTTCCAGTTTTTGATTGGTAAGGTCCAGCTCACTTTCCATTTTTTCTTTCTCATCATGTAAATCATAATAAAGCTCTTCCCAGTTTTCATCATCATTTATGCTCTTGTCTTTTTGATCCACTGTTCCTTTATTTTTTTCCAGCGCCTGTATTCGTTGCTGGAGGTTTTTTAATTCAGTATAATAAAGCATGGAATTATTTTCTACAGATTGTAATTTTAGTTTTAAGGAAGAAATAACCTGTTGTTTTGTACCAGGAATAAATCTACTAAGATTGGTATCATTTGTCTTTAATGAAAAATCCTTTTTCTCAGGTGATCCCCTATAACTGTTGTAGAAAATGTATATAGATATTAGTATAGAAATCGTTAAAATTACCATTGACACTATCCACCAAATCCACATATAGCCTTTATTTAAGTAATGAAATTAAAAACCCCCTGGTTATGTGAATTAATTATTTCTACAGGTAATTCATAGTGATGCCTTTTTTACTTAACTTTTGATACAATAAATGCTTTGGGGCAGCGTATATGGTTATCAGGGTATCTTAATTTGTAAAAATAGGGTGAAAAATCTATATTTTTTTGACAGATGATGACTTAATAAAAGGATGTGTACAGGAAGATGAATCATGCCAACGAGAACTTTTCCGCAGGTACGCAGGCAAAATGCTAGGAGTTTGCCAGCGTTATGCACGTAATACAGCAGATGCCGAAGATATTGTGCAGGATGCTTTTATAAAAGTTTTTGAAAAGATTTTTCAATTTAAATCAGAAGGATCATTTGAAGGTTGGATAAGAAGGATTGTAGTAAATACTGCTTTAAAAAAGTATACGGTTATCCGGTTTGATAAAGAAGTAAGTGGCTATGAAATTACAGACAGGAATGAGAGTTCAATAGAGGCTTCAGCATATTCTCATTTAAATGAAAAAGAATTGCTTGGTATGATAAATAATTTGCCCGATGGTTATCGCCTGGTTTTCAACCTTTATGTTATTGAGGGCTATCAGCACGAAGAGATTGCGCAAATGCTTAAAATACAATCAGGCACATCAAGAAGCCAACTAGTAAAAGCAAGGAATATGTTGAAACAACAAATCTTATTGACACAAAGAATTGCGATATGAGGGATAATTTACCTTTTGATGATTTTGTGAAAAAGCAATTCAACGCCTACTCACCTGTCGTGCCCGGGCATATATTGGAGAATATTATTTCAGCTAAACGAAAATCAAAGCCAAAAGGATTTTGGATGAATATGTTTAGAGGAAGCAATCTTTTAATTTTTGGCCTCATTCTTTTTATTGGAGGAGGCACATCATATTTTTTACTTTCTTCAGACCGCGATAATTCCTCGGCAAAAAATATTGTAACACCAAAAAGTATTTCTTCCTCTCAAACAGTAAATACATCTCCTGAAAAAAATCTTAGTGAAGACAAACCAACTTCTCCTGGCTATGAATCTGCAACTTCAAGCAATAAATTTGTTGAGGAAGAAAAAAATATTACCGATGTTATTTCTGATGAGATATCTATAACTCCGGGCAATTCATCAAACCGAAATAATATCTACACCCTTTCAAATCGTAAGAGGGGAATAAAGAATGCTGATGATAATAAAGATAATGCTGCTGATCAGATAAATAAAAACGGTCTATCTATTGCTGAAGACAATAAGGAACTAACCAATACTAAATTATTTTCTCCATTCCGATTTAACAATGCAAGAGAATTATCCGGAACCGGAACTCTTGATGCTGAAATAAAATTACCTGATTGTCCTGCTATTGAAAAAGATGCTGCAGGCAACAAAAAGTATTGGGAAGTTTACGCCGGCCCTGACTATGCCTTCGAAAGTTATAAAAGTTATGATGATACAGCAAGCATTAATTATCTGCAAAAGAGAAAAGCGAGTACAAAATTCGCATCTGCATTTAGTGCAGGAGTACGGTATACAAAAGTGTTTAATAATGGCACCAGTGTT
>JBPCQG010000248.1:0-7125 GCA_050998315.1 Chitinophagaceae bacterium | reverse complement strand
TTAGGATCCTCTATAAGTGGAATAGCTAAACGGATTCAGCAGTAATGGAATATGATAATGTTGATCAGGTTCTATTTCAAAAATAATTTCAACATACGGATAAAAAGTTTTTACATGGTTTTTATCGAAATAATCTTTTGTCTCAAAACGCATTTTATAAATACCTTCCTGTAATGTCATTTCTTTGTTTACAAGATCTTGTATTCTTCCATCTGTATTAGTTTTTCCTCTTGAGAGTTCTGTCCATTCATCATTGCCACCCTGGTATAAAATAATAGTAACTCCCTCAGCAGGTTTGCCTTTGGTGGTATCAAGAATATGTGTGGTAATGTTGGTCATAGCCCTCAACCCTAACCCTTCTCCATCCCGAAATTATCGGGAGAGATGGGAAACGGAATTAATTGTTTAAAAATAGTTTTTCTAATCTTAGTTTGGTGATCTTGTTTTGTTCTGAAGCAGCATTTTGAATTTCTTCATCCTTTGCATTGTTTAAGCGTGCTTTTAAATTACTCAACAATTCTTCTGCAGATTTACCGGTAGCGCAAACAATAAAAATAAAGCCAAACTTATTTTGATACTCATCATTGGCTTTTACCAACTCATGTAAAATGCTTTCATCTGCATTGTTTACGCCTGATTGCTCGCCTGCAACCCATTCGGCTGTGTTTGCAAACTTTTCTTTTAGGGAATTAATATCTCCAATTTTGGGGTGATGTTCAAATGCTTCCCGCCAGTCTGCTTCAGTACATTCATACCATTTTTCTTCAGCGGCTTCTAATAATTCCACAAGGTCTTCTACCGGAAACACCGTAAGCATTTTATTTACCCATTGAGATGAATCACAGCATTGCCTCAGTAACT
The DNA here is from genome assembly GCA_050998315.1 of Chitinophagaceae bacterium. GTDB lineage: Bacteria > Bacteroidota > Bacteroidia > Chitinophagales > Chitinophagaceae > Ginsengibacter. The sequence continues at coordinate 6,264 of JBPCQG010000248.1, read as the reverse complement.
CTTGTTTTTTTTCGGTTGGTAAATGATCAAATCCTGCTATAGTCATATTATAGTTTGTAGTTTGTACTGAGCCTGTCGAAGCCTTGATGAGCGAAGTTACTTATGGTGAGCAACTCTTCGACAAGCTCAGAGCGACAATTGGATTTCTCATTTCTTAACCCTTCCCCATAACCTCATCCTGCTTATACCTCCATCAGGAAAGATAGATAGACGAACATGGCTGTATGGTTCCTTACTTCCACTTTCAAAATTATGCTCATCGTCTGCACTTAATTTGGTTTGAGGAAGAATTGTTGTCCAGTTAAATTCGGAGGTCTGTATTTTAGCTTCATCCCGTGGTGAAATATGGCAACCTTCCAATAAACAACTATCGGGATAATTCCCTTTGAAATGACATGTATCAATTACTATCTTTTCAATTACGCCTTCATGAGCTAACCTTACAATAACCCAATCACGATTGTTTAGTGTTCGATTACGTTTTGTTTCCCACCCATCACCCATATTAATTCCTCTGCCGGGCATAATTAAATTGTCCATATGAGAGAAAAACATATCATTACATAAAATTGATTTACCGCCATTAACAGCGGCAGCAAGATCAATCACCTCGTCTTCATTATTCAAACTCCAGTCTTTAAAAACTTCTCCATACACCTTTAATCTTGCCACACCTCCATCAGGATAAATATTTAACCTTAGGTGGGTATAAATATTTTTATCTTTTATTTCATAAAAGTTTTGTGAGCCTGCTTTTAAAAATGACTTAGGTAGAATTTCTGCCCACCCGATAGTTAGCGGATCAGCCTTTTCTAAATCAATATTTGAGCCCTCCGCAATATTACATGCTTCAATAGAGGCATGGGGCGGATGATTGCCAAGAAAATGATTCGTGTCGATATCAACACCATAAATTTTTCCCGGAGTTGCGAGTTTTATAATGCACCAGTCATTGCCGGCGGTTCTTTTGCGTCGTGATTCCCAACCATCCATCCATTTACCCCTGTCAGTATATTTATCAGCAATAAAAATTCCCCTGCCCGGCCTAAGTAAGTTTTCTTTTTCCGCAAAAAAATCATCGCTACATAAAAGTGCTTTACCGCCTAATCGTTCGGCTGCAAGGTCCGTGAGTTTCGTAAAAGCAGGTTGTAGTGTATCCATAATTTTAACCTCACCCCCCAACCCCTCTTCACAAAGTGGAGAGGGGAGCAGTGCGATATTTAAACTTTTTAAAATATTATTTATTAAAAATTATTTTGCCTTTATCCAAAAGTAAAAACTTTCCGGTATCAAATACTTTTTCTCCTGATAAATAAGTTTGCTCTACAACGCCGGAAAGTTCTGCATTTAAATATGGAGTTATTTTATGCTTGTGTTGAATTATATCTTCGGTAAGAACAAAGGTTTTTTCGTCATCCCAAATAATTAAATCTGCATCGTAACCTTTTGCAATTTTCCCTTTGTTTTTTTCTTTACCAATAAGCTTTGCAGGGTGTTCACAAAGCCACTTTGCAAGATCATTTAAAGTACAGTTGTTTTTTTTCGCCGCACTCCACCAAACCGGCAATGCAACTTGCAGCGAAGCTATCCCGCCCCATGCTTTCATAAAATCGCCGCTTTGCAACTCTTTTAAGTTTGGTGTTGAAGGTGAATGATCTGTGGCCACCAGATCTATTATTCCATCTTTCAATGCCTTCCAGAGTTTATCATTGTTTTCTTTTTCACGAATGGGGGGAGCACACTTAAATTGCGTTTGTCCATCTTTAATTTCTTCTGAATTAAAATATAAATAGTGCTGACCGGTTTCTACGGTTAGCGGCAAACCTTTTTGTTTTGCTTTTGCAATTTGTTCAATGGAACCACTTGACGACAAATGAACGATATGAACATGGCAGTTATATTCTTCACATAAACGAATCATTAAGGCAATAGCATCATCTTCCCACTTGCGTGGACGGGAGTGTAAATAATTTTGGTACCTCATCCCCAGCCCTTCTCCACAAGTGGAGAAGGGAGAAGTCAGTTCACAATGTACAAGCAGTGGCAAATTATTTTTTGCAATTATTGGCATTGCTTTTCTCAGATCATCTTCAGTTACATTTGGAAACTCATCAATGCCGCTATGTGTTAAAAATGCTTTGAAACCCAGAACACCGTTATCTATCAATTGTGCAATTTCACTCGCATTTCCCGGTATAACGCCTCCCCAAAAGCCACAGTTAGTATGTAGCTGACGTTTTGTAGCAGCAAGTTTTCTGTGAAATGCATTTGCAGTTGTGGTTACCGGCGATGAGTTTAAGGGCATATCTACCAACGTTGTTATGCCGCCTGCCAGTGCAGCTTTAGTGGCAGTATCAAAACCTTCCCAATCTGTTCTTCCCGGTTCATTTATATGCACATGAGGATCAACAACTCCCGGCATTAAAATTTTATCTTCTATATCTATACATTCATTTTCATTATCCAAAGTTTCAACAACATCTGTTATGATCCCATCTTTTATAATTACTATGCCTTGGTTTTCACCTACAGGAGTTATTATTCTTTTAGTTTTTATTGCAAGATCAAACACAGGTAAAATATTTAAATCTAAAATGAATCATTAAAAATAGAAAACTAAATTTTAAATTGGGCGCTATATGTTTCACTTTGTTGTTTATGGTATTCTCCTGGTTATTCTTATCATGCTGATATGGATGACCTATCACTTTCGCTCCCTGTCAAATGAAAATGATAATGGTAAAGCAAATGAAACTGAATCTGAGAATTATAAAAATGGATTACTAAGCTCTCATAACTTTATTTATGCTGCAATTGTTTTGGTGATAGTAACTATTTTAGTTTTCACATACCTAATAGTAAAAGGTACACCTGTGGAAGGTCATGTAATGGAATGGCTGAATATTGTAGTAAGAGTAATGCATATAACTTTCGGAATCGCATGGATCGGCGCTTCTTTTTATTTTGTTTTTTTAGAGAATGCGCTGAACCGAACTGAAAACGTAAGGGATGAGCTTGCTGGAAATTTGTGGGCAATACACGGCGGCGGATTTTATTATCTTGAAAAATATAAAACAGCCCCAAAGTCAATACCAAAGCACCTTCACTGGTTTAAGTACGAAGCATATTTTACATGGATATCCGGCTTTAGTCTTTTGTTTATTGTATATTATTTTAATGCTAAAGGGTTTTTGATTGACACGAATGTGTTTGACATGAGCCCGCCTGCAGCAATTACCACCGGCATAGGTTCATTTGTTGTTGCCTGGCTTTTGTATGATATTCTTTGCAAAACATCTCTAATAAAGAAAGGCATATGGTTTACAATTGTCGGCGTTATAATTGCCACAGCGTTTGCATGGTTTTATTGCTATGTGTTTAGTGCACGGGCAGCATACATTCACTTTGGCGCTATGCTTGGATCTATAATGGTAGCCAATGTTTTTTTTGTGATTATTCCTTCGCAAAAAGCTATGGTAAAAGCTGCAAAAGAAGGTAAACCATTAAATCCACAACTTGGTAAACATGCAGGTCTCCGTTCGCTGCACAACAACTATTTAACGCTGCCGGTATTGTTTGTAATGGTTAGTAATCATTTTCCGACTACGTTTGGTTTTGAATACCCATGGATCATTTTAGCTGCAATATCTTTAGGAAGTGCCGGAATAAAACATTGGCTTAATCTACGTGAACAAGGGAAATACAGTGTTTGGGTAATGCCTGTTTCAGTATTGATTTTATTAGCCACAGCCTATGTTTCTGCGCCGCCAAAACCCGGTGAGTGTAAAACCAATATTAATTTTGCCGAAGTAAATGCAATTGTTCAAAAGAGATGTATCACCTGTCATTCATCCATGCCGACTGATGATGTTATTAAAGCCCCTCCGAATGGAGTTACGTATGATACTCCTGATAATCTTGTTAAACTTAAAGATAAAATTATGCAGCAGGTAGTGATAACTAAAACAATGCCGCAAAATAATAAAACCAATATGACCCTTGAAGAACGGGAAATTATTCGCTGCTGGATTGAACAGGGCGCAGTGTTAAAGTAACTTCACTACCTGTTATTAAGCTATTTATACTTTTAAAGTAAAAATTTGATTCCTACTTCTTTAATATTCGAGAAAGAGGAATGTTTACACTCCAAATAAATTATTGAAATGCTTCTCTCAAAACGATTGTTTATTCTTTTCTTTTTATTCTGATCAAAGCAAAACGAAATATTTAAAGACTGAAATAACCTTACATAAACAAATTACTTCTCTAATAAATATTTCTGCATAAACAATATAGTGGCATACCGCTGAAAATCGGCATTATTTTTTTTCCTGAAACCGTGCCCTTCATCTTTTGCTTCAAGGTACCAAACCACTCCACCATTGTTTTTTATTTTATCTGCCATTTGCGCTGCTTCGGTTCTGGGAACCCTGGGATCATTACCTCCCTGCACAATAAACATTGGTTTTTTAATTTTTTGTGCATTATTTAAAGGAGCGATTTTTTCAAAGAATTCATGCATCGCCGGATCTCTTTCATCTCCATATTCCACTCTCCTCAAATCACGACGATAGCTTTCGGTGTTTTTTAAAAATGTATTAAAGTTTGATATACCTACTACATCAAGCGCAGCCTTTATCCGATCGTTATACATAGTTGCTACAGCCAATGTCATATATCCACCATAACTTCCGCCGGTAACCATTACACGGCTTGCATCAAGCTCAGGCTGCTTTTCAATCCAATCAAGCAAAGCACCGATATCTTTTACTGATTCTTCTCTTTTCATACCGTTATCAAGGGCTATAAAGGTTTTTCCATAACCCGATGACCCTCTTACATTGGGAAAAATTATTGCTACGCCCAATTCATTTAAATAATAATTGCCTGAACCTAAATAATTTGGTCTTGACTGCCCCTCCGGTCCACCATGAATATTGATAAGAACAGGTGTTTTAACTGTGAATTTTTTTGCAGGTTTATAATAAAATCCGCTTATCTCTTTACCATCAAAGCTTTTCCATTTTATTAATGATGGCATACTTAGTTGCTCAGGAACTAATCCTCCCATTTCACTTTCTGTCCATCGTTCTGATTTTCCTGTTGAAATATCTATTACAAAAACATCAGCAGCGGCACGGGCTGAGTTTATATTTATCGCTACATCTTTACTGTTTTTATGAAAAGTAGGCCCACCATAAACACCTTGTGGTAATCCCTCTATCTTTTTATATTGATTGTTATTGGTGTGCAAAAGATATAATTTAGATTCACCGGCTTCATTGGTTACAAATACGATGTGCTTTCCATTTTTTGAAAGTTCAAACCCATCCACGTCCCACGGAATGGTAGTGAGGTATTTAATCTTTTCTGATGCAATCTCCATATAAGCAAGCCTGCTGAATTCATTATCCCTGTCTGTAGTAAAATAAATTCCTCTACCATCTTTGCTAAAAACTGCACCTCCATTGGAAATGCCTGTTTGCTTGCGATCAGTTAATTCAGTTTTTTTACCTGATGCAATATCTAGTAACCAGTAATGAGATTCATTGGCTGAAATGTATTCACCGATCAATAATTTTTTATCATCTGCCGACCAATCCAGAATACCCCATCCGCCACCGGTATTTTGTAACACTAATTTATCTGATGAAGGGTTTTTTGGGTCCATAATATATATATCCCTGTCAGCTCCGTTACGCCTGGTAGAACCATAAGCAATCCATTTACCATTATTACTCCATACCATTCCTCCATTTTGTGAACGTCCTCCATCAGTAAGCATAGTAACATTCCCTGTAGCAACATCATATCTATAAATCTGCCCAAATTCATTACCACCTACATCTTTGGTAAATAAAAAATAATCTCCATTTACCGGTTCAAAGGTTGCTCCGCCAACTGCATCTTCATAAAACGTAATTTGTTTTCTTGCACCTAAAGGCATTTTTACCAAATGTATTTGAGGCACATTAGCAAACCTTGTACTTATCAGCATGTTTCTTTTTACAGGATGCCAATCTGCAAAAGAGGCGGCCCTTGATTCAGTATATCGTAACACATCATTTTTTATAGATACCGGGATATCGGGAATACCCTGGGCAACTAAATTTGGGGTGGGTGTTATTACATCTTTATTTTGCGCAAACGCTACCTGCGTATTTATCAATAAAAAGAAAAAATACTTTTTCATACGTTAGATTTTTAGAGTTGAAGTTAATTAAAATTACCATGCTTAATTATTCTTAAAAAAATAAACACAAA
>JBPCQG010000233.1:0-12425 GCA_050998315.1 Chitinophagaceae bacterium | reverse complement strand
GTCTATACCTATTATTTTTCCCATGATTAATAATTTTATAATGAATAGTCAATGTTTATGCCAAGGGAGATTAAGTGCAAAAATGGCAGGAGAAGGTCTGAACCATGATTTATAGGATTATATGATTAATATGATTAAAAAATGCAGTGTGTTATTGATTATAACATTTTAATCTAACAAAATTCGGATGATTACCAAAGACGATTTTTAATTCCGCTTAATCATTCTAATCTCCCCAAATCATGGTTCAGAAATTATAATTCATGGCTCTCTTTTCTTTCTTTAAACGTAAAATGTTTCTGGGAAAGAAAGCTAAAGGTTACAAGAATGCAGGTTGTAAAAATTCTTGCTATAGTTGGATAAAAATTCATGTATTCAACTAAAGTTTTTAAGAAGGCATAATTTAAAACCAGGTTAACAGCAACAATTAATATGTACCGAAATAATTGGATCCTGCCTTTTAATTGAGAAGTGTGAAAGACGATATATTTTGAAAGTAAAAATCCTACCGGAAAACTTACAATAAACGCCATCCACAGTGCAGCGATATGTGGCTTAAAAGCAATAAACCCAAGATCAAGGATTTGCTTGTGGAGAATAAAGTTGTAGCTGATATAATAAATGAGAACATCCAGCAGCATATTGCTTCCGCCGCATACTGCATAGCGAAAAGTACGAATGGGCATCAGCCTTTTAAAAGGAGGATAAAAATAATCTATGAATTCTTTTATCTTTTTCTGCAACACTATTATTTATAAACCGAAGGTAGTTTTTACAACATTAATTAAAAAAAAGCGGTAATAAAAAAAGACCTATAAGGTTTTAAAAGCCTTATAGGTCTGCAGCATTTCCAGGGAAAAAAAATTAATTAAGTGTATATCGAAGACCTATGCCTCCCCAGTTACCCGAAAATCCATTGTTGTAACCGGTTCCAAATTCAATAGAAGGCTGCCAATCGATCGAAATATTTATTGGAGCAGAGTTTATTTTATAATCCAACCCTAAAACACCATCCACACCTATTGAAGTTGCACCTCCATATTTATTATTATAGAAGCCAATGTGTGCACCGGGACCTACATACCATCTTAACCCCCCGGCATTATTGATATCACCATATATCTCGTATAGGCCTGTTATCCGTGCACCTTCATTATAAAAATAACCAAGCCCTTCCAGCGCATGTTTAGCCGAGATAAAGTGTTTTATGGTTACACCCGTTGGATAGAACTTAACACCCAATGCAGTTTTGTAATCAGAAGAATTATTTGTTTGTGCATTTACCGCAGATACGTTTAAAAAAAATGCGAATAGTAATACGAGTATTGTTTTCATAAAGAATTTTTTTATGGGTTAAAGTTAAAAACGATGGCAACCACAGTAAGCCTATGTTTTGTTAATTATACATTTCCTCCTGCAATAACTTAATTCTATCATCAGCGATATATTCATCATAAGTATATAATCGGTCTATTAAGCCTTTCGGAGTTATTTCGATGATACGGTTGGCCACCGTTTGTATAAACTGGTGGTCATGTGTTGTAAATAAAACCATTCCGGGGAAAGTTACCATTCCATCATTAAATGCAGTGATGCTTTCAAGATCAAGGTGGTTAGTTGGCTCATCAAGAACAACTACATTAGGATTTTGCAACATCATCCTGCTCACCATACAGCGAACTTTTTCGCCACCGCTTAATACGTTTGTCTTCTTTAATATCTCATCCCCGCTAAATAACATCTTACCTAAAAATCCTCTTAAAAAATCTTCATCAACATCCTTAACATACGTGGGTACATATTGCCTAAGCCAATCCATTAAAGTAAGCGTGCCTGTAAAAAACTCTGTATTATCATTAGGCAGATACGCAGTTGTAATGGTTGTACCCCATTCATACTTTCCGCTGTCAGCGTTCATCCTGTTATTTATTATTTCAAAGAAGGAAGTAAGTGCAACAGGGTCCCGACTTAAAAAGGCGATCTTCTGCCCCTTCACCACATCAAAAGAAATATTATTAAACAGTGTTCTTCCATCGCTTTTTTTAGTAAGTTTTTCAACATTTAAAATTTGATTACCGGCATCTCTTTCGGGCTTAAAGATTATTCCAGGGTATTTCCTGTTGCTTGGTGTTATATCTTCAAATACCAATTTATCTAATGCTTTTTTACGGGATGTAGCCTGTTTGCTTTTTGAAGCGTTGGCGCTGAACCGTGCAATAAATTCAAGAAGATCTTTTTTCTTTTCCTCCTGCTTTTTATTTTTATCAGTTGCCTGCCTTGCTGCCAACTGGCTGCTCTCGTACCAGAACGTATAGTTACCAGTGTAGATTTTTATTTTTTGTTTATCAACGTCTGCAACATGCGTACACACGGCATCTAAAAAGTGACGATCGTGGCTCACCACCAAAACAATATTTTGATAATCGGCTAAGAAATTTTCCAGCCATGATATGGTTTCAACATCAAGATTATTGGTAGGCTCATCCAACAACAAAATATCAGGATTTCCAAAAAGTGCCTGCGCAAGTAATACTCTCACTTTTACATTAGCGCCAATATCTTTCATCAATGTTTGATGAAACTCATCTTCTACACCTAATTCACTAAGCAAAGTTCCGGCATCACTTTCTGCAGTGTAGCCACCCATTTCTCCAAATTCTTCTTCAAGGTGAGCAGCCTTCATTCCATCCTCTTCGCTAAAATCTTCTTTAAGATAGATAGTATCTTTTTCATGCCTCACATCCCACATTTTTTTATGCTCCATTAATACCGTATCCAAAACCGATACTTCGTCAAATTCAAATTGGTCCTGCCTCAGTACAGCCATACGTTCCCCCGGCGAAATGCTTACATTCCCTTTATTAGGTTCAATCTCCCCACTAATTATTTTTAAAAACGTAGACTTGCCTGCACCATTTGCACCGATGATTCCATAGCAATTTCCTTTAGTGAAACCAAGATTTACTTCATCAAATAAAACCCTTTTACCGTACGCAAGCGTTACATTATTTACACTTATCATTCACTCCCTTTTTTAAGAGGCGCAAAGGTAAGGCTTTGTGAGGTATGATGTATGATGTAAGAGGAACGATTTTACAGATTACCTTTACTGCCAAAAGAATTTTTAAGGGATGACCATAATACAAACGTTACAAAAAGCAGTTACGGAAAGCTTGCAATCTTTATTCAATCAACCTTTTACTGAAAAAGATTTCCAGGTAAGCCAGACCAAACCGGAGTTTGAAGGCAATTACACAGTTGTATTATTTTCATTGGTAAAGAATTTAAAAATATCACCTGAGATTTTAGGAAACGAATTGGGAGGCGAACTAATCAAAAATCATTCACTCGTATTTTCAAAATACAATATCATAAAAGGATTTTTGAATCTAACTATTACTGATAATTATTTATTGAATCTGCTTGATAAGAATTATAACGATATATGTTTTGGCAAATATGCAAATAATGGTAAAAGAATAATGGTTGAATATTCTTCACCCAACACCAACAAGCCTTTACACCTTGGTCATTTAAGAAATAATTTTTTAGGCTGGAGTGTTGCTGAAATATTAAAGGCTTATGGTTATGATGTAATTAAGTCATGCATTGTAAATGACAGGGGTATTCATATTTGCAAAAGCATGATAGCATGGCAAAAGTTTGGAAATCGTGAAACACCGGAATCCACCGGAGAAAAAGGAGATCATTTTGTCGGAGAATACTATGTGAAGTTTAATGATGAATATAAACGCGAAGTTGAAGAATTGATAAGCAAAGGAATTAACAGGGAAGATGCAGAAAAGCAAGCTCCTATTATGCAACAGACACAGGAGATGTTATTAGACTGGGAAAGTCATAAACCCGAAGTATTGAACTTGTGGAATAAAATGAATGGTTGGGTTTACCAAGGTTTTGATGTAACCTATAAACGAATTGGTAGTGACTTTGATAAAACTTATTACGAAAGCAATACATATTTATTAGGAAAACAAACAGTGGAAGATGGAGTAGCAAAAGGAGTTTTTGCAAAAGAAGAAGATGGCAGTATATTGATCGATCTAACCGCGGACGGGCTGAATAAAAAAGTTGTTCAGCGTAGTGATGGCACCTCTGTTTATATAACACAGGATATTGGTCTTGCGAAGCAAAAATATGAGGAGTATAAAATTGATCAAAGTATTTATGTAATTGGAGATGAACAGAATTATCACATGAAAGTTTTAAAGCTTATTGCAGAAAAGCTTGGTTTGCCAAATGCAAAAAACATATACCATTTGAGTTATGGGATGGTTGAACTGCCTTCAGGTAAAATGAAAAGCCGCGAAGGAACAGTAGTTGATGCTGATGACCTTGTTGATGAAATGGTTGCCACTGCAAAACAACATACAGAAGAATTAGGTAAAGTAAAAGATTTTGAAAGCCAGGAATTGCAGCATTTATTTGAAACCATTGGACTTGGTGCAATGAAATTTTATTTGCTCAGAGTTGATCCTAAAAAGAGAATGATATTTAATCCTGAAGAGAGTATAGACTTTCATGGGTTTACGGGACCTTTTGTTCAGTATACGTATGCAAGAATACAGTCGGTGTTGAAAAAGGTTGGTGAACAGATACAAGTTACCAGTGATCAGTTACCGGTTACCGGTTACCGGCAACCGGTAACCAATTTACTTCCTCTTGAAAGAGAATTAATTCTCACGGTGGAACGGTATTCAACTGTAATAGCTGAAGCAGCCAATGAATTAAACCCATCTGTAATTGCGAATTATGTTTTTCAACTTGCCAAAACATTTAATTCATTTTATACCGAGCACTCCATTGCCAATGCAGAAAGTGAAGAGAAAAAACAACTTCGTTTACACATAGCTGCCATGACAGCCAATGTTATTAAAAGCAGTATGCAATTGATGGGAATTAAAGTGCCGGAGAGAATGTGAGGTGGAATTTTTATACTGCATAAATGTTTGCAAAAAACTATTCTAACGATATGAAAATAAATAGTGTTGAAAAAGTAAGGTCTTTGGAAAACGTTTTACATTTATGTGTTAGCGGCAATTCATTCAACCATGCAAGTATCTTCAGAGCATAAAGCGATTCCGATAACTGCAGACATAATTGTAAAGGACTTAATTTCCGGGATCACTAAGATAAAGGCTGACCTTATTATAGGAATGTACCTTACCGGTTCGATACCTTTAAACGACTTCCATCCAAATAAAAGCGATATTGACCTTCTGATTCTTTGTAAAGAGTTTCCTGAAAGAAACCTTCAGCAAAAAATAAAACAGGTTCATAATTCTATTGATAGAAAATTCAAAAAAACAAACCTGAATGGTTACTACATAACACCTGATGGTTTAAATTTTCATAATGTACAAACCACTAAAACGTTGTCTTTTGAGGAAGGGCGAATACATGAATCTGCATTTGAAATGGCTCCAACAACACTTTATGAATTAAAAACCGTTGCAATTACGGTATGTGGTATTCCTGCTCATCACTTGCCTGTCGTTATTGAACAAAAAGACGTTAATGATTTTCTTCTAAACAATATCAACTCATATTGGAATAATTGGGTTAATAAACATGCATCTGCCAGCCAAAAAAAAATACTACTGGTTCTCATTCCAAGGTTAACAGAATGGGTTATTTTAGGAGTGGCGAGACAACTGTATACACTTAAAACGGGGAATATTACATCAAAAACAGGAGCTGGCTATTATTGCCTGGAACACCTGCCGAAAAAGTATCATCCAGTATTGCTGAAGGCTATAAAAATAAGGAATGATGACTGCAAACATTTCCTAAGTATAAAAACTTCATACTATGTGCAGCCTTCAATAAAACGTTCAGTTGAAACTATAGAGTGTGCCCGGTATATCATCCGGCTATTTAATGATGAGTACAACAAAAGTGAAAAGTAATAACCGCTAACAATGCATAAGTTGACTTCGTCTCTTTTGAATTCAACTATTTGCACATTAGCATTCTAATCATCACTTAAATTCCATTCCCAAATTATACATGACAAAGCTCCAGATGTCGGCAGCCTCTTCAATTTGTTTGCTGGTTGGCTTTCCTGCGCCATGCCCTGCTTTGGTTTCAATCCGTATCAATACAGGATTAGTGCCATCATTCATTTCCTGTAAGGTGGCAGCATACTTAAAGCTATGTGCAGGCACTACCCTGTCATCATGATCGGCAGTGGTGATGAGCGTTGCAGGATACTTTACTCCTTTTTTTAAATTGTGCAGGGGGGAAAATTTAATTAGATTTTTAAAGTCTTCTTCCTTATCACTTCTTCCATATTCAGTTGCCCATGCATGTCCGATTGTAAAAGTGTGATACCGCAACATATCCATTACACCAACCTGTGGTATGGCAACTTTAAAAAGATCAGGCCGCTGTGTCATTACCGCACCAACCAATAATCCGCCATTGCTGCCGCCACGCATCGCGAGCTTTTGTGGATTGGTATATTTGGTTTTAATAAGAAATTCTGCAGCGCCTATAAGATCATTAAATACATTTTGTTTGTTTTGCAGCATGCCTGCTTTGTGCCATTCTTCTCCATATTCATTTCCGCCACGGAGATTAACCAGAACAAATACGCCTCCCTGCTCCAAAAAGAAAGCATTTGAAATATTGAAGAAAGGAGTTGACGGGCTGTTAAAGCCACCATACCCATACACCAATGTTGGATTATTGCCATCTAATTTTAACCCCTTTTTATAAGTGATAAACATGGGAACCTTTGCACCGTCTTTACTTGTAAAAAACGATTGTACTGTTTGATAATTGTTGGCATCAACTTTTGCCTCATGCCTGCGAAAGAGCTCTGATTTACCGGAGGCAATATCATACCGGAAAATTGCAGGTGGATAATTGAATGATGAATAAGTGAAAAATATTTCTTTATCTTCTTTATACCCCCCAAAACCCCCTGCAGAGCCTATGCCAGGCAACTTTATTTCACGCTCTAATATTCCTTTGTAATTAGTTTGATATACCCGGGTTGATGCATCTTCAAGATAATTAAGGAAGAGTTTGCCGCCGGCTGTTCCTACACCACTCAACAATTTCGTTCTCGTTGGTATAATGGTTTGCCAGTTTTCTTTTAAAGGTTTTTTGGGATCAATAGAAACTACTTTATAATTTGGTGTGCCATCATTTGTTTGCACCAGCAGTCTGTCGCCATCATTGTCTACAACTCCAGCTTCTGTTTCAAACCCTTTTATTAAAAGAGAAAAATCTTTTTGATTATTTTTTAGATCCTTTACCCATATTTCTGTTCCACTGGTTCCTTCAGAAAGATACAGCATCAGGAAACGTTCATCTTCAGTAAGGTCTATACCTACATTCCGAAGCGGATGCGTTTTATCTTCATAAATAATTATGTCAGAGGATTGAGGTGTTCCTAATTTATGATAGTAAGCGGTATGAAATTGATTCTGCTTACTCAATTTGCTTTTATCATCAGTTTCGGGGTATCGGCTGTAGTAAAACCCATCATCACCCTTCCACGTAAGTCCGCTGAATTTTATCCATTGAATTTTATCAGTCAGTTGTTTTTTTGTAGCAACATCCATTACATATCCTTCCTGCCAATCGCTTCCTGCCTGAGCAATTGTGTATGCTGCATACTTTTTAGTTTTACTAAACGCAGGTGAACCTACTGCAGCAGTGCCATCTTTGCTCATTTTATTAGGATCAATAAAAACCTCTGGCGTACCATTCAATCCCTTTTGGCGATACATGACACTTTGGTTTTGTAATCCATCATTTTTATAGTAGTAATAATATTCTCCTACTTTTCTCGGAGAACTGTATTTTGGATAATTCCACATTTCTTCCAGCTTTTTACGTACCTCTTCCCTAAATGGAATCTTAGAAAGATAATCCTGTGTTACTTTATTTTCTGCAGCCACCCAGGCGGCGGTTTCATCGCTTTTATCATCCTCCAGCCAGCGATAAGGGTCAGAAACTTTAGTGCCGAAATAATCATCAACCTGGGTTACTTTTTTTGTTTCAGGGTATTTTATCTGAGCTACTGATGACAGCATAGCTGTCAACGCAATAAATAGAAGGGAATATTTTCTTCTCATTTTTTTAATTTGAATTGAAATTAAATATTGTTTCTTAAATCTCTCAAAAAATATGTTTATTGGTAAATATGTAGTTTTGACACCTCATTAAGAAAAGTACACCCTTGATAAATCATGGTTAAAAAAGTAACAAAGATCGGCGTACTCACTTCGGGTGGTGATGCTCCCGGAATGAATGCTGCCATACGGGCTGTAGTACGTACCGGTATTTATAATAATTTAGAAGTTTTTGGAATAATGCGTGGCTATGCCGGAATGGTAGATGGTGATATTTTAAAAATGGAAGGCAAAAGTGTAGCTAACATTATACAAAGAGGCGGAACCATTTTAAAGACTTCGCGAAGTAATGAATTTCTTGAACCGGAAGGAAGAAAGAAAGCTTATGAGAATTTAAAAAAATTTGATATAAACGGGCTTATAATTATTGGAGGAGATGGCTCATTTCGTGGTGCGCAAACTTTCAGTAATGAGTTTGATATCCCCTGCATTGGTTTGCCCGGTACCATTGATAAAGATATTGCGGGAACTGATTTTACTATTGGTTTTGATACTGCAGTTAATACTGCTGTAGAGGCTATCGATAAGATCAGGGATACGATGGATGCGCACGATCGTTTATTTGTTATTGAGGTTATGGGTCGGGACTCCGGATACATTGCTTTACATAGCGGTATTGCTACTGGTGCCGAAAACATTTTAATACCTGAAAAAGAAACAGATATAGAAGGCATACTTGATGCCCTTACTGAAAAGGAAAGAAGACAAAAGCTTGTAAACCTTATTGTAGTTGCTGAAGGAAAATATGGTGGTGCCAATGAAGTTGCAAAGGTTATAAAACAAAGGATGCCACAGCAGGAAGTACGTGTTTGTATACTCGGGCATATTCAACGTGGAGGTTCTCCGAGTTGCTTCGACAGGCTTGTGGCAAGCCGTATGGGTTACGCTGCTGTTGAATGTTTGCTGGAGGGTAGATACAATGTATTTGTCGGTATATTAAACAACCGCATGCATTACATTCCATTGAATGAGGCTGTAAAAAAGAAACAAAGAATTAGTGAAGAATGGATGAAAATTGTAAAAATATTATCAACTTAAAGTATGGCAAGAAATATAAGTAAATACCTGCACCGTAATATGGATAAACAGGCAGGTATTGAACACGCAATTAAAAGAACTAAAATTGTTGCAACCGTAGGTCCCGCTTGCGACACATACGATAAATTGTTAGAGCTTGTAAAGGCAGGGGTAAATGTTTTTCGCCTTAATTTTTCACATGGCACACACGAGGGTAAAGCAAAGATCATTGAATTGATACGCCAGATAAATAAAACAGAACCTTATAACATTGCAATACTGGCAGATCTGCAGGGTCCAAAACTCCGTGTAGGTGAAATAGAAAATAATGTTTTGAATATTGAGCCGGGAGACATACTCACCTTCACTAATGATATATGTATTGGCACTAAAGAAAGGATATATGTCAGTTATCCTAATCTCCATTCAGATGTAAAGTTGGGTAACTGTATTATGATTGATGATGGCAAACTGGAAGTAAGGGTTGTAGAAATTGCCCCCAACAATGACGTAAAGGTTGTTGTCGTTATGGGGGGTATGCTGTCTTCTAAAAAAGGAATAAATCTTCCTGATACAAAAATTTCTCTGCCTGCATTAACCGAAAAAGATCTTCTTGTTCTTGACTTTGTAATTGAACAGAATGTTGATTGGATAGCGCTTTCATTTGTGCGCCAGGTAAAAGATATAACAGGGTTAAAAAATATTTTAAAAGAAAGGAACTGTAAATCGAAAGTTATTGCTAAAATAGAAAAGCCTGAAGCGCTTACAAACCTTCGGGATATTATTGTTGAAAGCGATGGAATTATGATTGCCCGTGGTGACCTCGGTGTGGAGCTTCCTGTTGAGAAGGTTCCCTTAATACAAAAAGAAATTATCCGTAAATGCATGCACCGTGCAAAACCTGTTATCGTAGCTACGCAAATGATGGAAAGCATGATAGATCGTATCAAGCCCAATAGAAGTGAAATAACGGATGTGGCAAATGCAGTATTGGAAGGGGCTGATGCGTTAATGCTTAGCGCTGAAACTGCTACAGGGCAACACCCTACTTTAGTGATAGAAACAATGTGCAAAATAATACTGGAGGTAGAAAAAAATGCATACGATTATGACCGCGATGATATACTTGCTCCGCAACCTCACTCCCCTTCTTTTTTAAGTGATGCCTTATGTTACAGCGCTTGCAAACTTGCACAGGATGTTCAGGCAGAAGCCTTAATTGGCATGACACAAACCGGGTATACAGCCTTTGTACTGAGCAGTTACCGTCCTAAATCCTTATTGTATATTTTTAGCAAAGAAAAAAGTTTGATAAATCAATTAAGCCTGAGCTGGGGAGTTAGAGCACTATTTTATAACGAAGAAGAAAGTCTTGATGATATAATTTTTGATGAAATAAATATTTTAAAAGAAAGAGGCTTTTTAAAAGCCGGCGATCTTGTAGTGAACACGGGCAGCATTCCTGTTAATCTCCATTTACCTACAAATGCTCTTAAAATAACCAAGGTGGAGGGCTAATGTGCAAATGTGCAAATGTGCAAATGAACATATATGCAAACTGTAAATGTGCAGATATGATATGAAAAGCCTCTCTTTTAATTTGCATATTTGCACATCAAAAATCAGCACATCAAAATCAGCACATCAATTTATTTCCAGCAACAAATAATTATAGCTGCAATAATATTTCCTAATAATTGGTAACCCCCGTAGATATAATACAAGCCGGCAGGTTTGTTCTCATATAGCATATTAATAGCCATAGAAGTAAAAGCAAAACAAATCCCGGTTAATAAACCAAGCTTTAAACCATGCATCCATCCATGAAGAAACATGTATTCTGCCAGTATTGCCAGCCCTACAGAGGTGATAAACATCATAATAAATGAGCCAAACATGATAGCGGGGATTCCTTTTTTTGAATTTCCCTCCTCCATTTTAATGCCTGTATATTCTATCCATTTTTTTTGGAATAAAAAAGAATACCATACAGCACCGAGCATAAAGTAACCTACAGCGCCTACTAATACAGCAATCCAATTAATTTCTTTAAAAATTTGTGAGATCATAAAATTAGTTTTGGTTAAGAATTAGATTAGAAAATTACAAACTCTTTTTTCTATTAACAAGATATCTATGTTTAAGAGGTTAAATAAGTTTAAAAGGGTAATAAAGTGACTCAGAAATATTGCTGATACTAAATACTTTTCCTGATTACTTTATTTACTTATTACTTTATTTACTTATTACTTTATTTACTTATTACTTTATTTACTTATCACTTTCCTCCATAAATTTTTTCAACTTACTTTTTGCATCATGCCTGATCTTGTTTTTTAAATATCCGCTCCATCCCAACAGAATGCCGGGCAAACCCAGAGCCTGCCGGCTCCATTTATAAATATCAAACTCATCGGTATGCTCTGTTATCTTACTATTTTCAATTCGCATATGAGCTTTTACCTTATTTACAACTCTTCTTCCTGTTTTTGAGAATGTATATGTTGCTGTCCAGTTACAGGTACCATATTCACCTTCAACCTCTATCTTTTCTGGTTGTAGAGTAAAATCCTTAGCATTTTTACATAACATCTCCCACATGGCTTTCACTTCTTCACCTTGCAATATTCCAAATACAGGATCATTAAAAATGGGATCAGCCGCATAACAATTTTGCATCGTAGTATAATCCAGTCGTGAAAAAGCATTGTAAAAGGTTTGTATCAGCTCTTCATTATTATTCATACTTACAATTTAGTTTCTTTAAATTTAGAATTTTAAAATTATACTAGTGAAAAAAATTCTCATATGTATTTCATTTATCTTTTTTCTTTTCTTTTCTGTCGCAGCTCAAAATGCTGATAGTGCCTGGTTTGCAAATAATTATTATAAAATAGAAAGACAAATACCTATGAGAGATGGAATAAAGCTATTCACTTCCATTTATATCCCGAACGACAAAACCGAAAAACATCCTTTTTTAATGACACGTACTCCTTATTCCTCCCAACCTTATGGAGAAAATAGATTATCATTTTTTTGGCGCAGCTATTATATCGCATACCTGAAGGAAAATTATATTATAGTAAAACAGGATGTGCGTGGACGTTATATGAGCGAAGGAACTAATCTTGAAGTAACTCCACATATTCTAAATAAAAAATCAAAATCAGACATAGATGAAAGCAGTGATACTTATGATACAGTAGATTGGCTCATAAAAAATATTGAGAACAATAATGG
>JBPCQG010000198.1:0-3094 GCA_050998315.1 Chitinophagaceae bacterium | reverse complement strand
GTAAGAAATTTACCTTATAGAACCGCATATGCTTACAAGAACTCTACGTACTCTAATTGATGATAAATGGAATGCTTTCTGGCCAGTTAACCAGGTAAAACCTTTAGTGATCCTTGATTATGTAGCTTATTTTCTTTTTATCAAAAGACTAGACGAGCAGCAATTAATTGAAAGCGGCAAAAACTCATCCGGTAACACCTTTCTTTATTCGAAAGAAAACGATGAACTGCGCTGGACCCAGTTTAAAGATATGGATCCTAAAAACTTGTATAAACTTTTTACAAAAGAAAAGGGTGTACTTGACTTCATGAATGATTATGGGCAGGCTAATCATTTATATAGTATATACTTGAAAGAACCATTACTGATAACGCCTACACCAAAATTATTAATGAATACCGTGGATTTTATAAAATTCATGGAGGCAGAAGATAGCATGAGCCATGCTGCAATTTATGAATACCTGCTAAACAAACAAGAGATAGCAGGGCAAAACGGGCAGGTGTTTGCGCCTGATAATATTGTAAAGCTGATGGTAGCTCTGATGGAACCAACTGCTGATGATTTGATTTGGGATTCTTCGGCCGGGAATGGCAGTTTATTAGTGAACAGCGTGAACTATATTGTAAATAACAATCACGCTGCACCTGGAAATAAAAGTAAAATTTTTGCAGATAATTTTAAGGGTATAGATTTCGATCTAACACAACTTAGGATTGGTGCAATGAATATGATGCTGAATGGAATTAATAACCCTGAATTAGAAATTGTAAATATTTTTCAGGAGCCAGAGTTTAGGCTAAGGAAACAACCAACTTTAATAATATCAAATTTATTTTTTAAAGCATCTGAAGATAAGTTATCAGTTGAAAAAGAGACCAAAACAGAGCTCGGCGGCAGAAAGGAAATAGGATTTCTGAGCCTTATCATAAAAAACTTAAAACCCGGCGGGCGGGCAGCTGTAATTATTCCTGAAAAAATATTGTATGATAATGGAACAGATGCTTTATCGATCCGGCAACAAATTATTAATGAGCATACATTAAAAGCCGTAATCTCACTACCAGGTAATGCTACTTCACTTTTTTCCCGTGCAAGTATTCTTATTATTAATAGATCAAAATCAGATGTTACGGATAAAGTTTGGTATTATAAAATGGAAGTAGACGCGGAGTATATGAAAGATCAGGATGCATTTACCAATGTAAATACTAACATGCCCGCTTACACAGAGGAGTACCCTGATGTTCAGGAAATCTTAAGCTTATGGAACCTTCCGGATAAAGAAAGCTTAAAAAAAACATCGGATAAAAGCTTTTTTGTAGCGGCTGATGAGATTAGAAGTAATCATTACAATTTAAGTTATAATGTATACAAACACCATGCAACTCCGGCAGAGCCAATAACGGTATCAGAGAAACCAATTTTAAAAGCACGTTACTCTAAAAAAAGGCTTGCAATAATTTCAATGTTGCTGATTGTTTTTACAAGTATGGTCTTAGTATATTTTTTCTATTTTAAAAATAAGAATGACAACACAATTGCTGATAATAAACATGCAGTGCCAACAACTGCAATTAAAACGAAACCGGATTTAGATTCCCGGCTCCCTGATACATTTCCTATCCTTAAATCAAAAAAAGGTGACAAAATATGGAGAGATAATATAAATACCCAGCCGAAGGCACTGCCTGGTAAAATAACTTCACGCAAAAACTCAGTTAACGATTTGGCAATACAAAAAAATGCCAGCACTCCACAATCAAACAAACCTGCTGATGCAACTGCATCTGCTGGACTAGATGCCAAAGAAAAATACACAGTTATACAAAAAGCATATTTTCATAATCAACCTAATAGCAGTACCCGCCGCAGTGCGTTTATTAATCATTGGAATAATGCAGTATTAAATCCTATGGATGAAAGAAATGGATTTATTTATATAGTGTATACTAACCACCAGGGACAAACATCCAAAGGCTGGCTAAATAAAAAAGATCTTCGAACTGTAAGGTAATTTTTCTAGATGGGGTTGATCAACTTAATTCCTTAAGTATTATTCATTTTGCATAGAAACAGACAGAGTATTTAATTTCTTCCTGGCGCCCGAAGGTAATGGCTGCGGCGCAGTTGTAGGACCTTCCACTATCAAGCTGCCATCTTTTAAAATTTTCATACGATCGATAAACACTACACGTTCATCTCCTGTTGCAGTAGTTCTTCCATGATACACACAAAACATTTCTTTACCATCAGGCGAATATGTAATACTGTTATGACCGGTGCCTGTAACAATACCTTCCTGCTCTATATTTTTTTGCAGAACAGGGTTGCTGGATGACTTTGTAAATGGTCCCAGTGGCATTTTTGACGTTGCATAACCTACCGCATAATTTTTACCTCCGAAGTAATTTGCAGAATACATCATGTAATAAGTATTTCCTTTTTTAAACGCAATAGAACCTTCTGTCCAGCGGCGGTTTACTTCGTTTAATGTTACTGAACGGCTTTCCCATTCGGCTTGTTTATCTTTCATACTTACAGGCGGACGCAACAGTAACACGGGCTTACCAATCACATCGCTAAAGTCAGGCTTCAACTCTACACCATACACCCAGCTTTCCTCGATCTCTTTAAACCAACCTTTAGATTTTGCCCAATCTGCTATTTCACTTTCTACAGCATGTTTATAGCAACAGCGGGAATAATACAGGTAAAGTTTTCCGCTTTTGTCAAACATCACATTTGCATCAATGATAGGATAGCCGGGATTAAAAAGAGGGTTATTCTTCATGTCAATAAAGGGTCCTGTAGGCTTATCAGCAACGGCTACTCCAATGCGAAAATTTTCCAGTTCATTGGTAGGATTATGGTTCCATTGTGCACTGTAAAACATATAAAATTTTCCTTTCACTTCATATACTTCAGGTGCCCAATAAGCACCATCCCAAACATTTTCAGAACTACCCCAGCCATTTTTGTTGTTGCCAAAATAAACCTGTCCTTCCGGTTTCCAGTTAATAAGATCACTGGAAGAATAAGCAGAGAAGCCATGTTTTGCACCGCCGCCTGTTCCATACATATAATACTTATC
>JBPCQG010000176.1:0-3230 GCA_050998315.1 Chitinophagaceae bacterium | reverse complement strand
TCCTCATGCCCCGGCAAAAGGAATGATACAAATTTTTAACCGAAGCCATTATGAAGATATTTTAATAACAAGGGTGCATAAATGGTGTGATGATGAAACCGCAAAAAAAAGAATGAAAGCAATTAATGATTGGGAAGAATTACTTACTCATCATAACAATACACACATCCTTAAATTTTATCTGCATGTTTCGCCTGAAGAACAGCAATTGAGGCTTGAAGAAAGAATGAAGGACCCCACAAAAATGTGGAAGTACAACGAAAATGATTTTGCCGAAGCAAAGCTGTGGGATATTTACATGCAGATGTATGAAGATGCCTTTTCTAATTGTAATGCAATACCTTGGAACATTGTACCCAGCGATCAAAACTGGTATAAAGAATATTTAATTGCCACAAAAGTTTTTGATACATTAAAAAATCTTGATATGAAATTTCCCGGTATGAAGACGAAAGCATTACTTTAGCCAAATTAAAAACTAAAAACTACAATTATGGCTTTTATTAAAGAGTTTAAAGAGTTTGCCATGAAGGGCAGTCTTGTTGATATTGCAGTGGCATTTGTTATGGGTGCTGCATTTGCAAAAGTAATTACATCATTTACAGAAGGTATAGTTGCACCATTGATAGGAATGTTAGGCGGCGCTGATCTGTCAAAACAAATGTATGTTTTAAAACAAGCCGTAACTGATGCTTCAGGCAAAATTATTACCGAAGCCGTTGCAATAAAGTGGGGAGATTTTATAACAGCCATTATTAATTTTATTATCGTTGCATTTATAATGTTCTTAATTATAAAAGCCATTAACAGGATGAAGAAGAAAGAAGCAATTGTTGCAGCGCCCTCCTCTACTGATGTTTTGCTGATGGAAATAAGGGATTCATTAAAAAAATAGTTTTACAAAGAATTAATACTTTTGTATCCCGGTGAAATTTTCATCGGGATTTTTTTAAATTAAATCTGTGAATACCGAAACATATCAAATTAAATTACCTCAATTCGAAGGCCCGTTCGATCTTCTTTTATTTTTTATTGAAAGAGATGAGCTGGATATTTATAATATACCAATAACAAAAATTACAAATGAATTTCTTGACTTTATTCATACCAGCGACGATTTGAATATCGATCTTGGAAGTGAGTTTATACTATTTATAAGCACCTTAATGCGTATTAAAGCAAAGATGCT
This sequence comes from Chitinophagaceae bacterium, assembly GCA_050998315.1. Classification (GTDB taxonomy): domain Bacteria; phylum Bacteroidota; class Bacteroidia; order Chitinophagales; family Chitinophagaceae; genus Ginsengibacter. The sequence goes on along the minus strand of JBPCQG010000176.1, from coordinate 2,041 downwards.
TTTGCCAAGAAAAGAAATTGATCAGCAGGGAAATGAAATTGATCCCCGCCAGGAACTAATAGATAAGATTTTAGAATACAAAAAATTTAAACAGGCAGCAGCCGAAATGCAGCAGATGGAAGCTTTGCGCATGATGATGGTAAAGCGTGGTAACCTTAAATATGAATTGGCTGAAATTGGTGAGGAAGCAGGTGAGGGAACCGAGATACAAACAGTGACGTTATTTAAGTTGATGAAGGCTTTTGAAAGAGTTGCACAACGTCTTCATGAAAAAAGACACCAGCCTGTGCATACTGTTGTACAATACAATTATACAATGGAAGGCAGCAGGGAGTATATGCTTGACCTTGTTAAAAAAGAGAGAACCATTTCTTTCGAAAATATATTTGACGTGTGTGAGAATCGAATACATGCCATTTTTCTTTTTTTAAATATGCTGGAACTGATACAGGGGAAATACTTTACAATTCTTACCGGCGAGGGATTAAATAATTTTATTATAGAGTATAACCAAAACAGGGAAGAAGATGAACGTGCAGAAACTGAAGAAGCTGCAACGAACCTTGAAGGTTTTTGAAACCCTGAAGGTTAGATCATTTTATAAAAGAGATGCTATGGAAATTTCTGATAGTGATGGTTTTGAAATAAATATAAAAGCTGATACTTATCTCCTGGCAATTGAAGTGCCGATGTTGAACTAATTTTTTTTTAATCTCCGGCTTATCGACGTCTATGAATTGAGGAAGCTCTAATGTTGACTCAATAATTTTTCTACACTCACTTTCTCCATTTCTCTTATTGCATCTGCAATATGGTTGGCATCAATACCCACTTCATTGTATAATTCTTTGGGTGAGCCATGCTCAATTATCTTATCAGGAATACCCATGATTTTTACTTCAGCTTTATAATTGCTGGCAGCCATAAATTCCAGCACGGCAGATCCAAATCCGCCTACAACAGTTCCATCTTCTACTGTAATTATTTTATTGTAATTATTAAAAACCTCATGAAGCATTTCCTCATCAACAGGTTTTGCAAAACGCATATCGTAATGTGCCGGATTTATTTTATCAGCTTTTACATCTCTTATTGCCGCTGCTGCAAAGTTCCCCGGATGCCCGAAGGATAAAATGGCAATGTCTTTTCCATCTTTTAATTTTCTTCCTTTGCCAACTTTAATTTCCTTCATTTCTGTTTTCCATTCTGCCTTTACAGCCTCGCCTCCGGGGTAGCGAATAGAAAAAGGGTTTTTTATTTTATCTAGTTGTGCAGTGAACATCAGGTCTCTCAACTCATTTTCATTCATTGGCGCACTCACAATCATATTAGGTACGCAACGCATGTATGCAATATCATAGCATCCATGGTGTGTAGGTCCATCCTCACCTACAAGTCCCGCCCTGTCTAAACAAAACACCACGGGTAAATTTTGAATAGCAACATCATGCACTACCTGGTCGTATGCCCGTTGCATAAACGTTGAGTAAATATTGCAGAAAACTTTCATACCCTGCGTTGCCAATCCTGCACTAAGTGTAACAGCGTGTTGTTCGCAAATGCCTACATCAAAAGCCCTGTGCGGCATTTTTTCCATCATATATTTCAAAGAACATCCGCTGGGCATGGCAGGTGTAACGGCCAATATCTTTTCATTCTTTTCTGCCAGTTCAATTATAGTATGACCAAATACATCCTGGTATTTTGGAGGTTGAGGAATTTCAAAAGGTTTTTTATATATCTCACCTGTAATCTTATCAAACAAACCCGGTGCATGCCATTTGGTTTGATCTTTTTCCGCAAGATCATATCCTTTGCCTTTCACGGTTTTTATATGTAATAATTTCGGACCGCTGATGCCTTTAAGATCTTGTAATGTATCCACCAGTTTGGTAATATTATGTCCGTCAATAGGTCCAAAATATCGCAGCTTTAAAGCTTCAAATAAATTACTGCTTTTGCTTACCATACCTTTTAAACTGGCTTCAAATTTTGATGCCATGTTACGGGAAAAAGATTTACCTACCGGAAGTTTGCCTAA
>JBPCQG010000109.1:0-3865 GCA_050998315.1 Chitinophagaceae bacterium | reverse complement strand
GCCACGAATTATCGCTACTGCCATCATCCACCATAATTATTTCATAAGAGTAATTATTCTCAACCATTACCTTTTCTATCCATACAGAAAGTTCCGGTAATGATTCGGCTTCATCAATAAGAGGGATGATGATTGAGAGATCCATTTATTCGCCAATTTGATTTAAGTCCTGTAAAGGCTGAGGATTTTTTTTTGTAACGGCAGCACCAATAACTGAAGCTATTGCGCCAAAAAGAAGATAACCAAGTAAAGCGCCTCCGATTAAAAAAACCGTAAAGAATTTTCTTGTCATTTCCATTGCCTTTTCAATCTGTTCTTCTGATATATTTTTTGTTGTCATGCTTTTCCTGGCTTCTTCCATTGCTTTTTCTTTAAAGTCGGGGAAGACTGATATGAAAAGAACCAGAAAAACAATCATCATAAGCGTAACGAGAGCACTTACTTTAAAACCATGAGCAAAATAATTTCCAAATGTGGAATTATAGTTTATTTGTTTTCCATATTGTAATATTGATACGATAACTCCAATCAGAAAAATGCAATATATAAACCACTGAAATGAGCTATTTGACTGAATTCCTGTAAAAGATGCAACTAAAGAAACTGCAATCATTATCAAACCAATAATAAATCCTTTTATAGTTGTGGAAATAATTTTCTGTTGCATACTAGTTTTTGTTATTCTCCATCAGACATGATGCTGACAAAAATAGTTTGTCTCCGTTAATAATCCCAAACGTTTTTCCCTTTAAATTTTTTCCTATGTATGGACTGTTACGGGATTTTGAATAAATATTTTCTTCTTGAAAAATATATTCAGCGTCAGGATCAAATAAAGTAAGATTTGCTTTAGCTCCGCATTTTATTTGTGGTATTTCTACATTAAAAATATTCCTGATATTTTCAGTTTGCATCTTTATAAAATCACTGCTTTTAATTCCACATATACCAATAATTCCAAATACACTTTCTAAGCCTATCATTCCATATTGTGCGTATTCAAATTCACAGGTCTTATCATCCCAATGCTGTGGCTGGTGATGGGATGCAATAAAATCTATTTTCCCGTCTTTTAGCCCTTCACGTATGGCAAACATGTCTTCCTTTGTTCTTAATGGGGGGTTAACTTTTAAATTAGTATCGTAATCCTTTAAATCTTCATCACTGAAAAATAAATGGTATGGCGTAACAGAACAGCTAACATTCAAACCGTCATTTCTTGCTTTTGTAATTATTTCCAATGATCTTTTTGTTGAGATACCGGTAAAATGAATTCTTGAATTGGTATATTTTAAAAGTTCAATATCTCTTGCAATTAAAATCTCTTCGGATATGGCAGGGTTACCCTGTAATCCTAATTGTATTGAAATAACACCTTCATTCATCAATCCATTTGCAGCAATGTTTTTGTCACCCGGCAATTGAATGATGGTAGCATCAATTGCTTTGATATATTCCAGCGCTTTTAAAATAATTCCGGAAGATTGCAATGAATTATTACCATCAGAAAATGCACTAGCCCCGGAATTTTGCATGTCATACATTTCGCTTAGCTCTTGTCCATCTGTGTTTTTTGTTATGGCTCCAATAGGGTGAACTGTAACGGATAAATTCTTGCTTCTCTGTATTAAATATTCGATCTGCGATTTATTATGAACTACAGGATTAGTATTCGGTATAAGCATCACCTCCGTGTATCCGCCAGCAGCAGCAGCATTTGAGCCTGTTTCCAAAGTTTCTTTATGTTCATTTCCAGGATCACAGAAGTTGGCAAAGCAATCCATCCATCCAACAGATACATGGAGATTATTGTATTCAATAATTTTATCTGCTGAAAGATTTATATTCTTATCAATCTGAACGATAGTACCATTCTCAATTAAAATATTTGTGGATGATGTGGGTTGAGATGAAGAAATTATTACAACATTCTTAATTAAAACCTTCATTAGGTTTGAGAAAATTTGAGGGAGCTAAGGTACTGTAAAAAACCTATGAGATAGTACGGCATAAAATTATTTACTGTAACATATTAGTTATAGAATTATTTACGTTTATTTACTATACACATGCGTATATACCCAAAATAATAGCTCTCGTTAACTACTACAACTGAAAAAAGAAAGCATTATTTTTGAAAGTTTATTATAAAACCTTATGAAACCCGGACCAATAGTTATTACAAGCCTTACACCATTAAGGGGTATAGCTGCCCTATTGGTTGCAGTTTATCATTTTAATGGATGGATAGTAGCCTTTGTTGAGCCTGCCAATAGTTTGTTTTTGGCTAAATGTTATATGATGGTAGATCTTTTTTTTATTATGAGTGGCTTTATAATTATGCATGTTTATAAAGAAACTTTTACTTCTGCAATTACTCTTAAAGCATTTAAAAATTTTCTTATCGCGAGATTTGCAAGAATTTATCCTTTGCATTTTTTTACCCTGTTGATAGCAATTGCTTTTTTTTATATAAGGCATGGAGGCAGCGGCAGTCGTATAAGTAATCCTGCTGCCATCCCTACAAATCTTTTATTATTGCAATCCTTTGGGGTACATAAATTTCCAACCTGGAATGTACCGTCCTGGAGTATTAGCGCAGAATGGTGGGCATATGTAGCCTTTCCGGTAATGTGTTTGTTCCTATTTAAAAAAAGATTGATAGCTATTATTGTTATGATTTTATTTATCGTAGTGGCTTATATTTCTATTATGTATTTTTTACCAAGACATGATCCCTTCAACCCTGCTGCTATCGTACCACCCACTTTAGATGCTACATTCAATTATGGATTTTTGAGAGGACTTGCCGGATTTATGACAGGAATGCTTATGTATTTATTGTATCTGAATATTTTTATTAAAAAGTTGTTTGGCTCTGATATTTTTTGTGTCATTTGCATTTCCCTTATTGTAGTTATTATGCACTTTGGGTTGTCTGATCTTATTTTCATTCCCATGTTTGCTATTTTGGTCCTCTCTCTTGCATGTAATAATTCTACGGTAAGCAAAGTCTTTAATAATAGGATTCTTCAATTTTTAGGTAACATTTCCTATTCCATCTATTTAACCCATGCAATTGTATGTTTAGTAATAATTTCGGCACTTAATCTATTACATATACGTTCTCAACGTCCAATAATATTTCCATTTCTTACCGGAGCTTCTCTTTGTTTAGGTTACCTACTGTTAGTAACAGCTGTATCAGCAGTAACTTATTATATAATAGAAAAACCATGCAGAAACTGGATTAATCAAAAATGGGTAAAAAGACCCCGGACTCCTTTAGCAATTGCAGTTCCTTAATGCATCGCATTTTTCAATGCAGATTTTTCGTTAAGAACTCAAAAGTATCAAAAGAAAATATAAAAAAAATAGCCCATCTTATGAGCTATGCCTTGATGACAGATGATTTAGAAATTCGTAATACGATGGGTCATCAATTAATTACTAAACTCTCTTTTGTTGATGTAACCTAATTGGTATCAACTTAAAAAAAAATTAAAAAACTGTTGTACAAATATTTCTAAATTAAAACAAATAAAAAAAATTACTTCAGCCTCTTAATCAAGTCATTTCCTTATGCAGGGTCAATAGAATTCTTCTTTTCAATTCTATAGATTTCCTACAGATTTCATATGTAAATTTACTTCCTTTTTCCTGCTGCAATTAACCAAGGCTTTTCAACAACTTACCCAGGCGAAAGGAACACCAACGGAGGAAAATAATTCAAATCTCTGTTATTAAGTCGCCCAAGCAACACTATCTTGCTTTTCTATAGGGGCAATATCTATGAGATTGTCCCGGCTAAAAACTTACTGTTACTCGTGCAAAAACAATTAATAATGTTAACTTTTCCGAAAAG
>JBPCQG010000463.1:0-8710 GCA_050998315.1 Chitinophagaceae bacterium | reverse complement strand
ATTATTGCATATTGTATATTTTTTTTTGCCGCATACTTAAATTGTTTATCCATTTTAGCATTCTCATGAAAAAGTTCACAGCTAATTCCTTTACTTCTTAATTGCTGCATTCGCCGGAATGCTAATTTACTTTCCTCATTACCCATATTAAAGAATAAAACCGTTGCGCCTAATTGCATTTTTTGCGGAAACAGATTTAATTCTTCCATAACATCGTATATCCTGTCAACGCCAAAACTTATTCCCACTCCGGGTATTTCCGGTACACCAAATAAACCTGTAAGATCATCATATCTGCCGCCACCGCCTATACTTCCCATCTCAACGCTCTTTGCTTTTGCTTCGTAGATGATGCCCGTATAATAATTAAGACCCCTTGCAAGAGTGAGATCAATTTTAATTTGAGATTTGAGATCTGGAATTAGAAAATTTAAAATAAATTCCAGTTCTTCAATTCCTTTTTTACCTTCTTCAATATTTGCGAATAACGTTTTAAGACTGGTAAGTTTTTCTTCATTGCTTCCTTTAATAAGTAAGTAATTTTCAATGATGTTTATTTGCCTGGGACCTACTCCGTTTTTTTCTAATTCCTCTTTTACTTTATTCAAGCCAATCTTATCCAATTTATCAATTATAACCGTAATGCTCATCATTTTATCTGCGCCGCCGCAAAGCTCAGCAAGAGCAGTTAGAATTTTGCGGTTATTAATTTTTAATTCAATCTCAATTCCTAATTTTTTAAAAACTTCTAAATATATATCAGCCAATTCAGCATCATTAATTAACGAATAGCTTCCCACCACATCTGCGTCGCATTGGTAAAACTCACGGTATCTTCCTTTTTGCGGTCTGTCAGCCCGCCATACAGGTTGCATCTGATAGCGTTTGTATGGCATAGTAAGATGCCTGTAATTCATAGCTACATATCTGGAAAATGGTATGGTTAAATCATATCGTAGTGCCCGTTCTGTAAGTGTTTTTACATTCCTTCCTTTTAAAATTTTTTCGAGATCTTCTTTCGCCTGCTGATATTTGGCAGGATTATCCAAACCGTTATTCAGAATTTTAAAAATTAATTTATCTCCTTCGTCCCCATACTTTCCTGTTAATGTTTCCAGGTTTTCCATTGCCGGTGTTTCCAATGGTTCAAAGCCATACAATTCAAAAATGGTTTTTATAGTATTGAAAATATATTCCCGGTTGCGAATGGTTTGCGCATCAAAATCCCTGGTGCCCTGTGGTATTGTTGGTTTCATATTTTTCTAAGCAGCAAGCGGTTTCATAATTTTGATTCAACAAAGATAATTGACTGCATGAAAGTTGAATCGTAATTTTTGGGTAAAGATTTGCCTTCAGGATTATGGAATTTATTTATCTTCCCATCTTCATTTAAATGATAAACATGAGCCTGGAAGAATTTGAGGACGACACAGATCCCAAAACCAAAAGATACCTTTTAATGAAGAGTATAATGGATCTTGGGATGGGTTTAATATACATAGGGGTAGGATTTGTGATTCTATTTGCTAAAAAAATCGGTCTTAATAATGAATTTGTAGAAAGTACACTGGGTAAAATTTTTGCAGGTTTGGTAATGCTGTATGGTTTATGGAGAATTTACAGAGGTATTAAAAAAGATTATTTAAAAGAGAGATGAGGTTGTATAAACAAATATTTACACAACATGTTCTGCTGATATGCATTGTTATGTATACGGTTAGCAGTTGTAATGGTCCTCATGAGCGTACTGATACTGATACTCCGAAAAAGGGCGTGATCCATATTAGCGTTGATGAATCATTCAAACCTGTAATAGACTCACAGATTCAGGTTTTTGAAGCATTATTTCCTGAGGCAAAAGTTATTGCTGAATACAAACCTGAAGCTGAATGTTTTAGAGATCTTATTAAAGACAGCACAAGGATGATAATTGTTACCCGTGGCTTAACTGAACAGGAAGAAAAATTTTATAACGATTCATTAAAGTATGGACCAACATGGAATAAGGTAGCAAATGATGCCGTTGCATTGATAGTGAATAACACGTCAAAGGATACAATTTTATCATTACAAAAAATAAGAGGTATTTTAGATGGAACCACGGGAGATAAAGAAATTGCAGTATTTGACGGTTTAAGTGCTACAAGTACAGTTCGGTATGCTATTGATTCTATATTAAAAGGGAAATCATTCGATCCCAAAAAAGTTTTTGCAGCTAAAAGTAGTCAGGATGTGATTAATTATGTTTCATCAAATGATAATGCAATAGGGTTTGTTGGCGTAAGTTGGATTGGTAATAAAGATGATACATCACAACTTAGTTTTTTGAAAAAGGTTAAAATTGCAGCAGTTGAATGTAATTGCCCGGAAAAAACCTTTGTAAAGCCCTACCAATATAATATACTCTCCAGACGGTATCCATTGGTACGCGGTTTGTATTATATCCTCAAAGAAAATTATGATGGGCTTGGAGGTGGTTTTGCAAATTTTATGGAATACGAAAAAGGTCAGCTCATATTCTGGCGGGCTTACTTAGGGCCAACAAGAATGAATTTTAATGTTAGATCTGCAACAACGAATTAAAATTAATTAAACATCTATAATCACTAAAACAACTACAAAATGCAAAATATAAAGATTATCACCTTGTTAATTACCATTCTTTTTTCCGGCAATATTTTATTTGCTCAAACAGTCGACGAAGGAAAACGTTTTTTGTATTACGAAAGATACAATAGCGCTAAGCAAGTATTTAATAAATTAATAAGCGCAAACGCTAATAACGTTGATGCAGTATACTGGCTGGGACAAACTTATCTTGCCGAGGAGGATAGTGTTTCAGCAAAAACATTGTATCAAAAAACTTTAAGCGCAAACCCTAACGCTCCATTATTATTAGCGGGAATGGGGCAAATAGCGCTGATGGATCGTCAAAATAATGATGCACGCAATCGTTTTGAAACTGCTCTTAGCCTTGGAAAAGGAAAAGACTATAATGCAATAAATGCAATTGCCCGTGCTAACGTTGACGCAAAAGCCGGCGACGCTATCTATGCTATAGAAAAAATAAAAACCGTTCCCGAGAATAAAAGAACAGCTGAAATATGGACTACTCTTGGCGATGCATACCGTAAAATGACGGACGGCGCTAACGCTCAATTATCATATCAAAGCGCTTTGGCAGCAGACCCTAATTATGCCAGAGCTAGTTTTATGATTGGCAGGATCTATCAAACACAGGGTTTTAGTCAGGAACAATATTATAATAAATATTATAATGAAGCAATTGCAAAAGATCCCAAATTTGCCCCGGTATATTCCTGGCTTTCTGAATATTATTATAAAAGAGATATAAATAAAGCCAGAGAATATCTTGATAAATATATTGCTGTTGCTGATGCTGATACTAAAAACTGTTATTATCAGGCATCTTTTTTATATGCTTCTGGTCAATTTCAACAAACCATAACCAAAGCAACTGAGTGTATTACTGCTGGAGGACAAAGCCCTTATCCGAGTTTGTATGGTTTAAAAGCATTTGCCTATGATAAATTAAAAGATTCAGCTAATGCTAAAACTTTTTTTGAAACGTATTTTCAAAAACAAAAGCCAGATAAGTTAGAATCAGGCGACTATGCGAAGTATGGACTTGTACTATTGAAGTTTCCTGGAAATGAGGCGGCAGCTGCTAATTACATTCAAAAGGCAATTGCACTGGATACATTGGAAGCAAATAAAATTGAGTACATAACCTCGGTTGCCAATTCTTATTTAGCATCTCAAAATTATAATGAAGCAGCTAACTGGTATACCAAACTTTTCGCAATAAAAAAGAATGTAACTAAAACAGACATTTATAATGCCGGCTACAATTATTACAAAGGTGGAAATTATACAACATCTGATTCAGTTTTTAATTTGTATAAGCAAAAGTATCCGGATGATATAACAGGATATTATTACGGCGCAATTAATAAAGCTAATTTAGATTCTACAAGTGCTATGGGGCTTGCTATACCGGATTATGAAAAAATAATTCAGCTTGCTTCGGTATCTACAGATACGGCAAGATCAAAGCAGCAATTAGTTACAGCCTACAATTACATGATAAATTATCATTACAATGTTAAGAAAGATAAAGCTGCTGCCATTTCTTTTAATGATAAAATTTTGGCTATTGATCCAACCAATGCTCAGGCTGTGGCAAACGACGTCGCACTCAAGGCCAAGGTGAAAGTAAAGGTGGACGATAATAAGACCAAGACCAAGACGAAGACAGAAGAAGCCAAAGAAAAAGTTAAGGGAACAAAAACAAAGATAAAGAAAAAGTAAAGGATTTTTGAGTCATATAAACCCCCGATTTATTCCGGTGTTGTTTTTATGTGTTGTTTCAAAATGAATGCTTTGGCAAACAGTAATTCAACACTTATTTAATCATTTAAAACGTCTTTTTAAATACTTGAAAATTGACATCGCTGTCTTAATTTTGCCTCTCAGTTACAAAACACTTGTATGTTTTTCTTACAGGCTTCTAACAATATAAATAGTACGGCAAATTATCTTCCAATTGGTATTCAATTGCTTTTTGCAATTGTATTTATAGGAGGGATGATGGCATTAACACATTTGTTCGGACCTAAAAGAAAAACTTCAGATAAGCTCACGAATTTTGAAAGTGGAATTGCAGCAAGAGGGAATGCCCGTCAGCCAATGGCTATCAAATATTTTTTGGTGGCAATCATTTTCGTTTTGTTTGATGTGGAAGTGATTTTTTTTTACCCTTATGCCGTAAATTTTAGAGAGTTGGGATGGCATGGGTTTGTAGCTGTACTAATGTTTGTTGGATTCTTTATGGCAGGTTTTTTTTATCTTATAAAGAAAGGTGCATTAAAGTGGGAAGATTAATCCAATGAGCAATTAACAACAGGCAATTGCTTATTGTTTATTGCCAATTGCTTATTTAAATTAGAAAGTAGTTTTAAATTTTAAAAATTATGGCTCGTCCGGTACAATATAATATTCTTGAAAAGCCTATGGAGGTTCCTATTGGAACTGTTGATGCCCCTGAAGGTTTTACAGGAGAAGGATTTTTTGCTGCGAAACTCAGTGATGTAGTCGGTCTTGCTAGAAAAAATTCTATTTGGCCTTTGCCATTCGCAACCAGTTGCTGTGGTATCGAATTCATGGCGCTAATGGGTTCGCATTATGATCTTGCCAGGTTCGGTTCGGAAAGAGTGAGCTTTTCTCCGCGACAGTGCGACCTTTTGATGGTAATGGGAACCATAGCAAAAAAAATGGCGCCAATTGTAAAACAGGTATACCTGCAAATGGCAGAGCCACGCTGGGTTTTAGCAATGGGAGCATGTGCATGTAGCGGAGGAATATTTGATAGCTATTCAGTGTTGCAGGGAATCGATCAAATAATTCCTGTAGATGTTTATGTACCCGGTTGCCCGCCAAGACCAGAAGCTGTACTGGATGGATTTATGAAGGTGCAGGAACTGGTAGGTAAGGAAAGTATAAGAAGAAGGAATTCGGAGCAGTATAAACAATTACTTGAAAGTTACGGAATACAATAAGCCCCTATCCCCTAAAGGGGCATAAGGAGAAGAAATTATTTTTTAATACCAATAATCAAAGCCCCTTTAGGGGTTGGGGTATGACGAACGAATCAATCAGGCAAAAACTAACAGAAAAATTTGTTGACCAGTTAATAGATTGGGAAGAGCCTTATGGCATGCTTACTTTCTCTGCACCAAGAGATCTAAATCTTAAAGTTCTTCAGTTCCTGTTTGATGATGCTGTATTAAAATTTCAGTTCCTTACTGATATTACAGCTGTACATTACCCTGATAATATAGGCAACGAATTGGCAGTTGTTTACCATCTTCATAATCTTGTAGATAATATTCGCATTCGTTTTAAGGTATTCACTAATATAAATAAGCCTGATGTTTTCAGCGCAACAGCTCTGTATCAATCAGCCAACTGGATGGAAAGAGAAACCTTTGATTTTTTTGGGGTGAATTTTGTTGGTCATCCTAATTTAAAAAGAATTTTAAATGTTGACGAAATGGAATATTTTCCCATGAGAAAAGAATTCCCTTTAGAGGATCAAAGCAGGCTTGATAAAGACGATGAAATGTTTGGGAGGGGATGAGTGAACCATGATTTATGGAATTTTAGTATAAGTATAATTAAAAATAAAGTTGATAGAGAAAAATTTAAGATTGCAAGCAACTGAGCATATTAAATTACCACAGGGAAGTCTTGAAAAGCAAACTACTACCCTCAATTTCGGGCCTACACATCCCGCCACTCATGGTGTGTTTCAAAATATTGTTGAACTTGATGGCGAACGTGTAATGGATGCCACACAAACCGTTGGTTATATTCATAGAGCTTTTGAAAAAATTGCAGAAAGAAGACCTCTTTACCAGATAACAACACTTTTAGACAGGATGAATTATTGCTCATCACCTATCAATGATATGGGATGGCACATTACCTGCGAAAGATTATTAAATATCAAAACTCCAAAACGTGTTGATTATTTACGTGTTATAATTATGGAGCTTGCACGCATTTCTGATCACCTAATCTGCAATTCTATTGTCGGTGTTGACTCGGGGGCATACACAGGATTTTTGTATGTAATGCAATACCGTGAACTGATTTATGAAATTTATGAAGAAGTTTGTGGAAGTAGGCTAACTACAAATATTGGTCGTATTGGTGGCTTTGAAAGAAATTTTACACCAACTGCTTTTGAAAAACTGGAGAAATTTATTAAAGAATGGCCAATTGTTTTAGCAGAGTTTGAAAATCTTTTTACTCGTAACCGTATTTTTATGGAACGTACGATAGGAGTAGGCCCTATTGCTGCTGAAAGAGCTTTGAATTATGGATTTACGGGACCAAATTTGCGAGCAGCAGGCGTTGATTATGATGTACGCGTTCATACACCTTACAGTAGCTATGAAGATTTGGATTTTTCAATCCCTGTGGGCACAACAGGAGATTGTTATGATAGATTTTTAGTTCGCAACCAGGAGATGTGGCAGAGTTTGAGTCTTATAAAACAGGCATATCAAAAAGTGCAGGAGTTTAAAGGTGCAGATGCAGAAGTTTATCATGCCGATATTCCTGAATATTATTTACCTGATAAAAAAGATGTATACACAAAGATGGAAGCACTTATTTATCATTTTAAAATAATAATGGGTGAAACAAATATTCCTGCGGGTGAATTATATTCTGCAGTAGAAGGCGGAAATGGAGAACTCGGGTTTTATTTAATTAGTGATGGAGGAAGAACGCCATACCGCCTTCATTTTCGCAGACCTTGTTTTATTTATTACCAGGCATTTACTGAATTGATAAAAGGAGGAATGTTAAGCGATGCAGTTATTACTATGAGCAGTTTAAATATTATCGCAGGCGAAATGGATGCATGATGAAAAAACAAAAAAGAAAAATATTGCCTATAGTTAAAAAAATGACTTTTGCTGAAGCAGAAGAAGCTACTGTAGAATATTATGCAAATGTAGATTGGAAAGAAAGTGGTGCTACTGTTGAAACGATGAGAAAAGGAATTTGGAATGAGGAGTATAATGGGGGAATGGAAAAAATAATTAGAAAGTCAACTCTAAAAGAAGATAGAGATGATATTGAATGAGAATTTTATTGAATTCATATCACTTCTAAACAAGAATCAAGTAAAATATGTATTAGTTGGCGGGTGGGCAGTTATATTTGAAGGATATGGCAGAACAACAGGAGATATTGATCTATTGATAGAAATTTCTGAAGAAAATGCTGAGAAGGTTTTAAGCGCCATTACGGAATTTTGGGGTTCAGCAATCGGATTTGGTAAAGAAGATTTTTTAAAAGAAGATAATGTGATAATGATGGGCAGGGTTCCTTTTCGTATTGATGTTCTTACTTCCATTTCAGGTGTTACTTTTAAAGAGGCTTACCAGTCAAGTAAAATATACACGGATGAAGGGATTGGCATAAGATGTATTCACATAAATGAATTAATTAAAAACAAGAAAGCCACAGGAAGAATAAAGGATTTGGCAGATGCTGATATGCTTGAGAAAATTTTAAGAAAAAGAAATAAGAAGTAATTATAAAATGATGCAATTTTCACAGGAAAAATTAAATAAGGTAAACGAGCTGATGTCTCATTATCCGCAGGGCAAACAAAAAAGCGCTTTGCTGCCCGTTCTGCATTTGGCACAGCAGGAGTTTGGGGGCTGGCTTGATGTAAGCACAATGGATTATGTTGCTTCTTTATTTAAAATACAACCAATAGAAGTATATGAAGTGGCTACCTTTTATTCAATGTATAATTTAAAACATGTTGGTAAATATGTTTTTGAAGTTTGCCAAACAGGTCCCTGCATGGTTAATGGAAGCGATGGTATTATTGATTACATAAAACAAAAGTTAAATATTGGAATAGGCGAAACAACACAGGATGGATTGTTCACTTTAAAAACTGTTGAATGTCTTGGTGCCTGTGGCTATGCACCGATGATGCAGCTTGGCAAAACATATCGTGAGCATCTTACAAAAGAAAAAGTTGATACCATTATCGATGAGTGTGTTAAGAACGCAGCAAAGAATAATTAAAATATTTTATGAAACTTACTCCCTATATCCATTTTGGTGGCAATGCAAGAGAAGCTATTGACTTTTATAA
>JBPCQG010000413.1:0-8783 GCA_050998315.1 Chitinophagaceae bacterium | reverse complement strand
CATAATCCACCCAAAGTTTCCATACTCATATTCTTCTTTTTCTCCAACTATTTCAACTCCTTCCTTCTTTAATTCTGCTAATAAAACATCCAGGTCTTTTACCCTGAAATTAATCATAAACGGTTTTACAGACGGGCTGAAATAGGATGTATCTTCTTTAAAAAATGAGAACGCAGTATGACCGGGAGTATTCAGATCTTTATTTAACCACTTAAAAATCAACATAGCTATTATTACCAAATTCAATGCCTAAATGTTTTTGATACCATGCTGCTAAAGATGTAAGATCTTTAGCTTTGAGAAAGACGCCACCTATACCCGTAACTTTTTCCATAATAGATTATAGGTATAAAGATATTTGGTATCAAGATTCTTTTAAAAAAATATTAATTTTGCTGTGCAAATAATATGACCGCTACAGACACATATACAAAGGAATTATTGGAAACTGATCTTTTAACAGACGTTGAAAATGGATGCCAGTTAATAATATGGAATGATGATGTAAATAGTTTTGACTGGGTAATTCAGACGCTGATCGAAATTTGCTCTCACACACTGGAACAGGCAGAGCAATGTGCTATGATAATACATACCAAAGGCAAATACTCCGTAAAAGAAGGTAGCTATGATTTTTTAAAACCTATGTGTAATGCTATAACAGACAGAGGGATCAGCGCAACTATAGAGGTGATGTCTGAACATTAATCAAGTAACCAGGGCAATTTTTTTATGCGGAAATTTTACTGCGTGCTGGTAAACCAACCCCCTTATATAATCGTTTTCTAAATATGGTGTAATATAATTTTTAAGATCATCAACACCGTTGATGCTAACATGTGATGGTAAATAGCCCATCCCATAAAATCTTCCCTTCTCCATTAAAATACAGCTTTGTTCTTCATGGTGCAAGCCATAATCAACCAAAGCAAACGTATGCAACTCTTTATGCAATGTCTCTATGCATTCATCAACTCTCCGGTTATAAGCTTCCGGAGAATCCTTACGCTCACAGCTTTCTGTACATCTTCCATCTGTTATTCCTTCGCATTCAATATTATCATGCTGCAAAAAACAAAGCTTTGGGCAAAGCTTAAACTGATGAGATAGTTTTCTTAACAATGTATGACCTTCAACCAATAAATTAAAGGTATAAAGTGGTTTGATATTTTTATTCTTCTTCTCTATCGCAAGGCGCATATAACCATTTCGATCTTCGAAAGAATACAATGCATATGCCTGCTCAAATCTTTTAAGACTGCGATTTTGTTGTGGCCATAATTTTTTTATTTCAACATTCTCAAGAATGAATGCCATTAATTCTGTTGCACATGTTTTATAAGTTATACTGTAAATATTTCTAAGAAATTCCTGTTTTTGTTTGCCCGGTTTATCATTGGTAAAATGGCTGTTAACACGTTTTGATAAATTTTTTGCCTTGCCAACATAGATAACTTTTCCTTTGTTATCATGAAAATAATATACGCCGGGCTTTTGCGGAAGTTGTTTAATTTGTCTTGCTGGTAAATTGGGAGGAATATGTTGGTCCTTGCTTTTTACCTTCAGCATGTTTTGAACATGCTCGTTTTTGTCATTCTTTAATAGATGATGGAACAGTTTTACAGTTGCATAAGCATCGCCGCCAGCCCTATGACGTTGTTCAATCGGAATACCAACCTGTCTGCAAAAATTTCCAAGGCTATAACTTTTAAAGCCAGGTAAAATTTGTCTGCCCAATCTTATTGTACAAAGTTTTTTACATTCAAGTTCGTAACCCGCTTCTTTGAAATGATATTTTAAATAAGAGTAATCGAAGTTGACATTATGAGCTACAAAAATTTTATCGCAAAGCAATTCATATAGCTCACAGGCAATCGTTTTAAAATGCCTTTCATTTTCCACCATGGCATTTGTAATTCCTGTTAATGACTCTACATATCTTGAAATTGTATACACAGGATTTATCAAGGTTTCAAACCTGTTAATTATGTTTTCTCCATCAGTAATAATTACAGCAATTTCTGTAATGCCGCCGGCAGCTGCATATCCTCCTGTAGTTTCAATATCAACAATTGCGAATAGCAAATCAGAAAAATTTTTGTAAAGTAAATTTACAATTCTCCATAATATTTAAGCATCTTTTGTTTCTTACCTTTGATATTCTTAAAAAAGTTTTATTTAGAAATGGAATTAAGTAAAAATTATAACCCGGCAGAAACGGAAGATAAGTGGTATAAACACTGGATGAACAAAGGTTATTTTAAAAGTACTCCGGATGATCGGGAGCCTTTCACAGTTGTAATTCCACCCCCAAATGTTACGGGTGTATTGCACATGGGGCATACACTTAATGAAACCGTGCAGGATATTCTTATTCGCAAAGCAAGAATGAGTGGTTATAATGCATGCTGGGTGCCGGGGAGCGATCATTCATCCATTGCAACAGAAGCAAAGGTTGTTCAAATGCTGAAAGAAAAAGGAATTAATAAAAATAATTTATCAAGAGAAGAATTTTTAAAATATGCTTTTGAATGGAAAGAAAAATACGGCGATATAATTTACAGCCAGCTTAAAAAACTTGGATGCAGTGTAGATTGGGACAGGACGACATTCACCATGGATGATCATTATTATAAAGCAGTGATAAAAGTTTTTGTTGATCTGTATAATAAAGGTTCGGTTTACCGTGGCGCAAGAATGATCAATTGGGATCCTGTAGCAAAAACTGCATTAAGCGATGAAGAAGTAGAATATAAAGAGGTAACTGGGAAGTTGTATTACATTAAATATTACCTCACCCCTGCCCTCTCCACAAGTGGAGAGGGAGTAGATGACAGTGAAAAGTTGACACTTGACAGTAAAGAAAATCCAGACAACAAACGAGAGACATCTGACAACCAAATTGTTATCGCCACCCAACGTCCCGAAACAATTATGGGTGATACAGCTGTTTGTACTAACCCGGATGATAAACGCTACAAATTTTTAAAAGGAAGATCAGTTTTAGTTCCTCTTATTAACAAAGCAATACCAATAATTTTCGATGAATATGTAGATAAGGATTTTGGCACAGGAATTTTAAAAATTACCCCTGCACATGATATCAATGATTATAACATCGGGTTAAAACATAATCTTGCTGTTGTTGACACATTAAATGAAGACGGTACATTAAGTGAAGCTGCACAAATTTATGTTGGCGAAGATCGCTTTGTTGCAAGAAAAAAAATTGTAGAGGAATTAAAACAAAAAGGGCATTTAGTAAAAGAAGAAGAATACCAAACAAGATTGGGATTCAGTCAACGCACAAACGCTGTAGCTGAACCAAAAATATCAACTCAGTGGTTCGTGAAAATGAGAGAGCTCGCAGACCCTGCATTGAAAGCTGTTATTGACGGTGAGATAAAAATTCACCCGGGAGAAAAATTTTTAGCTACTTACAAGTACTGGTTGGAGAATGTAAAAGATTGGTGCATTAGCCGCCAGCTTTGGTGGGGGCAACAAATACCTGCGTGGTATGATGAAGAAGGGAGATTTGTCGTTGCTGAAAGTGAAGATGAAGCAAAAGAAATATTCAATAATCAATATTCAATAATCAATAATCAACTAACGAGAGACGTAGATGTTCTCGATACCTGGTTCTCCTCCTGGCTGTGGCCTATGGAAGTTTTTAAAGGAATTTCACAACCGAAAAATAATGACATCAACTATTATTACCCCACTTCGGTTTTGGTAACAGGGCAGGATATAATATTTTTTTGGGTGGCAAGAATGATAATGGCAGGCATGGAATACAAGGAAGAAAAGCCTTTCAGTGATGTATATTTTACAGGAATGGTGAGAGACAAACAGGGAAGAAAAATGAGTAAGCAACTTGGTAACTCTCCTGATCTTTTGGAACTGATAGATAAGTATGGAGCAGATGCAGTTCGCTTTGGAATTATGATCTCTTCGCCTGCCGGTAATGATCTTTTATTTGATGAAGCAAGTCTTGAACAGGGTAGAAATTTTAATAACAAAATATGGAATGCGTTAAAGTTGGTAAAATTATGGGAAGGAAGAACCTCTAATAATTTAGCGGTACAATCTGAAGCAATAATGCTATCACAGTTAGCTGTTAATGTTGAACTAGGTATGATGCCCATTCTGCCAATCCCCATAATACCTGACGAAAATTTTGCTACGCAATGGTTTGAGAACAGATTGAACGAAGTAACAATTGAGATAGAAAGTCTGTATAAACAATTCAGGTTGAGTGAGGCATTAAAAATTATTTATTCTTTAATATGGGATGATTTCTGCAGCTGGTATTTGGAATGGATAAAGCCTGGCTTTGAACAACCCATTGATGAAGCTATTTACAACAAAACAGTTTATTTCTTGGAGCAGCTAATGCAATTGCTTCATCCCTTTATGCCATTTATTACAGAGGAGGTTTATCATATATTAAGAGAACAAAAAGAAGACCTTACAATAAAACAGTTGGAGAAACGCGGAAAGCCTGACCTTAAGATCCTGGAACAAGGCAATATTTTAAAAGAAGTGATCTCTTCTATCCGTGATGTAAAAAATAAGAACCACATAAAACCAAAAGAAAAAATCAAGCTTTACATTCAAACCGGGCGTAAGCTCACTTACACCGCCATTGAAAATATTTTATATAAGCAGGTTAATGCAGAATCAATTTCATACACTAAGAGCGCAATTGAAAACAGCTTATCTGTACTGGTAAATAAAGACAAATTCTTTTTAAGAACAGATCATACAATAGACAACACAGGTCAAAAAGAACAATATGAAAAAGATCTCGAATATCTTAAAGGCTTTCTAGGTTTAGTAGAAAAAAAACTATCCAACGAACAATTTGTAAAAAATGCAAAGGCAGAAGTGATAGAGATGGAACGAAAAAAGAAAGCAGATGCTGAAACAAAAATTAAGATCATCCAGGAGAGTTTATCAACTATTTAACAGCCAAACATTTCACAAACACTTTTATTTTTTTAGTTAGTTGTAAATTTATTTTAATTAAAAAATTATGACCTCTGTAAAACTCATTAGTTGCCTATTTGTTTCATTCGCTCTTTCGTATAGTATTTATGCACAACCTAAAAAACCTGTAAAAAATGGAACTATCACTTCTGTCACTAAATTCAAGCCACCTGTTGTAAAAACCTTTTTGGGGAGAAATGAAAAGGACGCTACAGTTACTGTAGATGAAGCCAATCAATTGGTAAACCTTCCTTTAAAAATTACTGATGATAAAAATAATGTGTACACCATCAGTTCATATCAATTTTTATACAGAAAAAAAAGTGTAATAGAAAATGAGGAAACAGGTAGAAAGGAAATTGTATTTGGCACTACTGCTGATCTTTTTAAGATCACCCCGCTTCCAAAAGTATGGCGGGATAATATTAGCGGTGGCTTACAAAAAGGTGAAGAGCTTTTCTTTTTTGATATTATTGTAAATGATAAACTTAATCGCAAATTCTTTGCCCCTAATGTAAAGATCAAAGTTCAATAAGCATGCTCACCATTCAGGCAGCAGGTATTGATGCAATACCTGTTATACAATCTATAGCACGTAGTAGCTGGGCTGTGGCATATAAAAATATATTGAAGCCTGTACAAATGGATTACATGCTTAAAAAATTTTATTCTGATTCTACCCTGCAATATCAAATCAACGACTTACAGTTTCAATCTGTATTGGCTGTTGATGACGCTGTGCCTGTGGGATTTGCTACCTACTCTGCCAAAGAAAACAGTGAAAATATTTTCCGCCTCCATAAAATTTATATTCTTCCCGATCAGCAGGGCAAAGGCATAGGCAAGTGTTTATTAAACCACATTATTGCAGATATTAAAACAAAAGATGCAAAAATTTTAGAGTTGAATGTGAACAGGAATAATGTTGCAAAAGATTTCTACGAAAAATTTGGATTCATTGTAATTAAAGAAGAAGACATCGATATTGGTAATGGTTATTTCATGAATGATTATGTAATGCAGAAAAGCCTCACCTCCTGACCTCCTCTCCTGCAGAGAGGAGGCAGAACCTTTGTACATATCCAAACATTATCTTTCCCAAATGATACTGTTGAATCCAATTAGGCCTTCCAGAGTTTGTTGAAAATAGAACCTAAAGATGATGGGGAAGTATTGATGATGGATCGTTGCTGAACTACCGCTCCTTCTCCACCCCGTGGAGAAGGAGATGAAGGATGAGGGCTACTCCGCCGCAAACTCCATCTTAATCGTAATACTCCCCGTCTTATTTCTGCTTGACGTATTAAAGGCGCCGCCATAACTATAATCCTCATTACTATTCTTACCTGTTATCTGAAAAATTCCCATGCTTGCTTTTCTTAATTTTCCTAATGTGCTTCCGGAATTTTTTGCAATGGTTTCTGCCCTAAGTTTTGCATCAGCACTAGCCCTTGCCAGTAAGTCCATTTTTACCTCAGATAATTTTGTATTATAATACAATGGTGCCTGGGAATTAAATTCAATCCCGCTTTCAATTAATTCAGTAACCTCTCTTGCTATCTTATCAATCTTATATACATCTTTCGATTCTACCTTAACTGTTTGCGTAAGATTGTAACCGCTAAATACCTGGCCCAATTGCCTCCCATTCTCATCAGTTCTGCTGTCAAATTCCTTGTTGATAACTACCGAAGAAAAAACCATCTCATTATCAGCAATGCCTTTACCCTTAAGATATTGCCTGATCGTATTTTCATCCTGCTTTACGGCTGCATAAGCGCTCTTAAGATCCATGGCTTTACGGGAATAAGAACCGTTCCATACGATAAGGTCACTAACAAAATCTTTTTCAGCCAGACCGGTGACAACAATTGTTTCAGTAGACTTTGATTTGTATTTAAAAGCAATACCCGCAATCCAGAATGCAATAATTAATGATACGCCAAGTGCAATAGCAGCATAAAGAATTCTCATAAAGAATGTTTTTTTAAAGATAAAGAAAGAAATATTGTCTGAACCACGATTTGCGAGATTTAAAAGATTAATTGATAAGTTAAAATCCTTAATCATGTAAATCTAATAATCCACCCAAAATCATGGTTCAGACAAAAAGCCAGCCTCCTAACCTCCTCATATCACCTCACCCTCCTTCTCCCTCTCCTTATGGAGAGGGAGCGGTACAGTTATACATATCCAAACATCAACTCTTCCAAATTATCTGTTGAATACAATTGGCATTACCGAAGTTTGTTGGATAGATAACTAACGCTGAGTGGAAGATATACTATTCATTATTTTGATGAAGAACCGTCCTTCTCCTCGAGGAGAAGGATAAGAGGATGAGGCTTTTTTCCAAATTATTCTATTCAAACAATTAAGCATATCGAAGCTTGTTGGATATAGAACTAGAGATGATGTGGAAGATATACTCTTCATTATTTTGATGAAGAACCGTCCTTCTCCACGAGGAGAAGGATAAGAGGATGAGGCTGCCTCACCTCCTAACCTCCTCTCCTTTTGGAGAGGGAGCGGTACAGTTATACATATCCAAACATTTCCTCAGCCAAATTATTCCGTTGAATACAATTAAGCATTACCGAAGTGTGTTGAATATAAAACCTAAAGCTGATGTGGAAGATCCAATGCCCTTTTCTTCGATGAAGCACCGCTCCTTCTCCACCCGTGGAGAAGGAGATGGAGGATGAGGGGTCAGAGCGCCAGCTCCGTCGTCTCCTTAATCCTCCCCATCACAAACACACTCTGCACATGACCCATATTTTCAATGCTGCTTAATTTATTCACATGAAAATCATAATAAGTATTCATGTCCTCGCAAACAACCTTAAGCATAAAATCAAACTCACCGCTGATGCTGTAACACTCTATAACTTCATTCAATGCATGAATAAGTTTTATAAATTTTGTTCCCGCATTCTTGCTATGCTCTTTTAGCGAGACATAACATATCACCATCAAACCTTTGTTCACTTTTGTATGATCAACGAGAGTTGCATATTGTTTTATCACACCACTTGCTTCCATCCGTTTTATGCGTTCATGAACGGGCGTAGTGCTCAAATGCATTTTATCACTAATTTCTTTCACCGTTATCCTTGCATTTTTTTGCAGCAGACTTAATATTGCAATGTCTTTACTATCCAATGCAAATTCAGCAATAGTTGTTTCTTCTTTTAAAGTTGACTTACTCATATCAAAGTGAATGTTTATTCTTTTTTAAATAGATAAAAAGGATATTCTACCAAAGTTATACAATCTCTTAGAATATTCTACTATTAAGAATATATTTGCACTTCATTCATAATTCTAAATTCATAATTCATAATTTAAATGAGTACAATAACAAAAACACAAATCGACGTCAACCTTAAGTACAAAGTCGCAGACATCAGCCTCGCTGAATGGGGTCGCAAAGAAATTAGATTAGCCGAAGCAGAAATGCCCGGACTAATGTCGCTTCGTGAAGAGTACGGACAATCAAAACCATTAACAGGTGCACGCATTGCCGGCTGTCTTCACATGACGATCCAAACTGCAGTACTAATCGAAACATTAACAGCACTTGGTGCAGAAGTTACCTGGAGCTCATGTAATATATTCCCAACACAATATCATGCTGCCGCTGCTATCGCCGCTGCAGGTATTCCTGTTTTTGCATGGAAAGGCGAAACGCTTGAAGAAGCTGACTGGTGCATTGAGCAGACATTATTCTTCGGCAGCCCCGACCGTCCTTTAAATATGATCCTTGATGATGGTGGCGATCTTACCAACATCGT
>JBPCQG010000391.1:0-2773 GCA_050998315.1 Chitinophagaceae bacterium | reverse complement strand
ATGTGTTACCTACTGAAATTTATGAGCAAATAAAATCAAAAGCACTTTCAAATGTTCGTGGAACTGTGCAGGCAGATATTTTAAAAGAAGACCAGGCACAGAACACCTGTATTTTTTCTACAGAGTTTGCTTTGAAGCTTATGGGTGATGTACAGCAATATTTTATTGATAAAAAAGTTAGAAATTTTTATTCGGTTTCAATAAGCGGCTATCATATTGCTGAAGCAGGCGCTAATCCCATAACCCAGCTTGCCTTCACATTGAGTAATGGGTTTACTTATGTGGAATATTATCTAAGCCGCGGAATGAAAATAGATGATTTTGCGCCTAATCTTTCATTCTTTTTTAGCAATGGAATGGATCCTGAATACAGTGTGATTGGACGGGTTGCAAGAAGGGTTTGGGCAAAAGCAATGAAATATAAATACAGTGCAAATAAGAGGAGTCAGATGTTGAAATATCATATCCAGACGAGTGGGCGGAGTTTGCATGCACAGGAAATTGATTTCAATGATATAAGAACAACACTCCAGGCATTGTATGCCATATATGATAACTGCAACAGTCTTCACACTAACGCTTATGATGAAGCGATAACAACTCCCACGGAGGAAAGTGTACGCAGGGCAATGGCAATTCAATTAATTATTAATCGTGAATTAGGCACAGCAAAAAATGAGAACCCCAACCAGGGAAGCTTTTTAATTGAAGAATTGACTGACCTTGTAGAGGAAGCCGTGATGGCAGAATTTGAAAGAATATCAGAACGTGGTGGCGTACTTGGTGCAATGGAGAGAATGTATCAAAGAAATAAAATTCAGGAAGAAAGCTTGTTTTATGAAACCTTAAAACACACCGGCGAATTTCCTATTGTTGGTGTAAATACATTTTTAAATAGAAATGGTTCTCCAACTATTTTACCACAGGAAGTTATCAGGAGTACAACTGAAGAAAAAGAATTCCAGGTAAGCACTTTACAATCTTTTAAAGAAAGACATAAAGATAAAAACGACGAAATGCTCAAACGTTTGCAGCAGGTAGCTATTAATGATGGTAATTTATTTGAAGAGCTAATGGAAACCGTTAAGTATTGTTCTCTTGGGCAAATTACGCATGCGTTGTACGAAGTAGGGGGGCAGTATAGGAGAAATATGTAAAGGGTTTCAGCATGATACTATTTAAAATATTGGCAGCACTTATCGCCTAAATAAATTTTATACAACCCTTACATGTATTTTTTACAAACTTCATCAGGATTCAATTGGAAAGAATTAATGTTAGGGGGTGAGGATTGGAGTTTTCTGCCCGAAACTGTTCTACGTTCTTTAATTATGTTCATTGTGATCTTAATCAGTTTGAGATTATTAGGAAAGCGGGGAGTTAAGCAGTTATCAATATTTGAACTTGTAGTAATTATAGGTTTAGGCTCTGCTGCAGGCGATCCTATGTTTTATAAAGATGTAGGCATATTACCTGCTATAATTGTGTTTTCAATGGTGGTAGGCCTTTATAGCCTGGTGACTTATTCTATTGGCAAAAATAAAAATTTTGAAAAGCTGATAGAAGGCAAGCCTGTCTGTCTTATTAAGACGGAATATTTTCTATTGCTAATTTTCAAAAGGAAGCTTTAGGCGAAGATGAATTTTTTGCTGAGTTGCGAATGCAAGGGGTATCTCAACTTGGTCAGGTTGAAGAAGCAATTGAAGAAAGTTCCGGCAATATCAGTATTTTCTTTTATCCTGACGAAGAAGTGAAATACGGATTGCCTATAATGCCTGATTCACTTGAGAAAGCCCAACAGAAAATTACAGGTATTGATTATTATTCCTGCACCTTTTGTGGCTATACTGAAAAATTAAAACCTGCAACAAAACATAACTGTCCTGAATGTAAAAAATATGAATGGGTAAAATCAAGTAACCGGAAACGGGTAAGTTAATTACCTGCTATTTAAAATCTGAGAATGTTTAGAAATTATGCAATATTGATTTTCATGTTTGTTATTGGCTCATGCTCTTCCAATAAATACGCCGCAACCAACAAAAGTTATAAAAAACAAGTAAAGGATTTTGCAAAAACAATAAGACAATCTCCGCTTACAGATTCCTTTACAACCGCATCGCAATGGGTAGGCACAACTAACTTTAGCATGCGCCGCCCAAATTTTGTTATTATCCATCATACTGCGCAAAATAGCTGTGAGCAAACTTTACAAACATTCACACTTCCACGCACACAGGTGAGTGCTCATTACGTAATTTGTAAAGATGGCACCATACATCATATGCTTAATGATTATTTACGGGCATGGCATGCCGGTAACAGCAAATGGGGAAATTTAACGGACATAAATTCTTCATCAATAGGAATTGAAATAGATAATAACGGGTTTGAAGTTTTTACAGAGCAACAGATAAACAGTTTACTAATATTACTCGGCGCTCTTAAAAAAAATTATGCTATACCGGCTGCTAATTTTATTGGTCATGCTGATATTGCGCCAACCCGAAAAAATGACCCTAATGTAAATTTCCCCTGGCAACAATTAGCCGGCAAAGGTTTTGGTTTGTGGTATGGTGATACTTCAAAAGTTATTCTACCCCAAAGTTTCAGCAGCTTGCAGGCATTGCGTATCATCGGATACGATATTAGAGATACATCTGCAGCTATTGGAGCTTTTAAACGTCATTTTGAAATGCAGGACAGTAGCAAAACGCTTACCGAAGCTGATAACAAAATCCTGTTCGATCTTAGTAAGAGATACCAATAGAAT
>JBPCQG010000455.1:0-3956 GCA_050998315.1 Chitinophagaceae bacterium | reverse complement strand
TCTGAAATTAAGAAAGAGGTTACTGAATATGCGCATACGCAGGTTATTTTGCACACCCTGTAAAAAATCTTTTTCAATCTCTTTTACAATTTGCACATAGTGACTTTTATCAATCTTGTCATCAGTGTTTTCTTCCAAAACCTTTTTAAGTTTTCGGTAGTAGTAAGCACCGATGATAGAGCCTCCCGAAACACAGGAAATGAGCTCAACATTCTTTAACTGATCATTTTCTGCAAGGGAAGCCAATACCCCAATATGAAACAGGGACGCCCTAAATCCACCCCCTGATAATGCAAGGCCCACTTTACCATCTTTTTTTATTTCAATACTAACATCTTTCTTCTCACCACTAACTCGTTTACCCATAAAAACGCTAAGGCAGGCATTCATTCTTTTTTCACTGATTTGGCCTGCTAATGCTTCTAATTGTTCGTACCCGGGAATTTTATTTTTAACCTTGGTCTCATAGAATTTCTTTTGATAGGTCTGCAGGTAAGCAAGTGAAAAAATTTGCTGGCTAAAACTTCTAATCTCCCATTGATTTAAACCTGGTAACTCAATGTATTGTTTAAGGAACGTTAATGCAATCTCGTATTTATGTAATCCGAACCATGCTTCAGCGACTGTAGCTATGATCCATGAATTGTCATTTACTTTTTGTTTTAATTCAGGGTCGGGGCTGTTCCTATTTTTAATAAATTGATCCAAAATATATTCCCTTGTTTCTTTTGCTTCATTTAAATTATTAGTAATATCACTTGTAAGGCCTGTCAATTCACTAAATTCTTCCAACTTATCCACCGCTATTAATTCACTGATATGGGCATAATTAATTGCAGTATATCCATCATCATTGCATTCCTTATCACACGGCCTGCCGGCCATTTGTTCTGCAATGAAAAATTTCCATCGTTCGAAACCTCTTTTATAATGATGCTGAGAAAGGACCAGGTTTCTGAATTGGTGATCAAACTGCCATTTGCGTTTATAGATAGCGCCAGCAAGACCGAGTGATTCGCATTTACCGGTAACAAACAAATCCTCGTGTGTTTTCAGTTCGTTTAAAGCTTTGTCAAATTTAAAAGAGGAGGGCAATGAATGATCCTTATAAATATATTTCGCCAGTGTTTGGAAATTTTTTAAAGAAAAAGTGTGCCCTGCGTTTTCCTCTTCCTTTACTATTATAAGCAGTATTTCTGTAGCATAAGCAAACTGGTCCAGCTTTTCTAATTGTTTGCATAATTGTTTGAGCTTTTCAATACTCAGATTTCGATTTCCGCGAATAACTTCCCTTGCTTTATTTATTATGTTCAGTTTTGGATTGGGAATTGTTTTTTTTTCTGATACCATGGAAATGTTTTTTTTGAAGGGTTGAGATTCGGTTTTGATATATGAGATTAATGGCAGATCAATTCATCGTGAAATTAGGCTAAACTGGAGAACGCAAATCAAATTCAAAATCGAAATAGTATTACATTTTTTATTCTACAATAATTCTTTATAGAAAACATCTTCACTATGCCCATAACTGGCAAATACTTTTTTGATCATAAGTCTATATTTTATTTATCTCAATAATATCCACCCTTCCTCTTTCCTCTTTCGCAATCTTTACCATGTGCTCTGTACCGCCACTACCATCACCGATTTTCCCATCCCATAAAGCAATCATGGTCATATTTTCTCCTCCATTTTCAAGAGCAGTATTAAGCATCCATAAATTAGTACGATCCCAAACATTATCATTGTTACTACTATTCTTTTCTTCAGGCAAAATGTGAACGGGTAATTTTTCATTCAGGTTATCAAAACGTAGGTCCCAATCCGTACCGGCAAACGAAACAGATGCTTTCTTAAAATCGGCAACCGGCAAAGCAAGGTACATCTCAGTTGGAATATTCATTTCTCCACATAATTCATGAAATAATATATCACCTCCACATGCGCCTCCCCCTATACCCTGTATTTCATCCTTTGTTAGTTCTTTTACTTTCAGTAAATGCTTCCGGATCTCCTCTCTTACACTACCTACTTTCTTTGCAGGAAAACGGGCATTTTCTCTGTTCTTCGCATCAATCATGTGTCCTGTAAACAATATGAAATGTTTCATTCAGTATATTTCATCAATAAAAATAACACCGTACTGGTTCCAAGTGTATAGTCCAAGTATTCACTTAATGAAAAGCAAAATCTTTCCTTAATCACAAGACTATAAATGTATATACTTAAAATAAGAATTCTTATTTCTTAAAAATACCTAATCCCAGCTATATGTAATGGGAATAGCTGATAATGCAGGTCCGGCATAACCTAAGTTATACATATCTTCCAGTGTTCGAGAATTGTAAAGTGTGTTATTTTAGTTGCATAAGATCCGGGCTTTACATACTGCCCTGTGAATATAGTTGCAATATGATTATTTGCGGAACCATCGTCTTCGTCAAAAGTAAGAATGAACAAGCTCTTGTGGGTTTGAGCCCAAATAATATAAGCGGCTAAATTATTTTTAACCAGGTATCGCCGGTTAAAATCGCTCCATCATGCATATCATTATCAAGTGATGGTATAACAAAACTTACAGTTGGCAATAGATTAAAGTCTGCTGGAAACGCAGTAAATGGTTGATTGGTTTCGGGCAAGATTTGATCAGTATCAGTACCTATCCAATTTATAGAGGATTATGCCTACGCACATATGAGTAAGGTGAGATATTTTGTTGTTACCTAATTATCAGGAACATTTACAGCCCACATCCAATTCATAGGCTCTTCAACTTTTTCGTACACAAAACGTATGTTGTGTAATAAAAAAGGAGCAAGATTTTTCTTACTCCTTTTCATTTATATCCTTACAAAATCAGCGGTCTACTCTTCCTCGTCAAATGTCATCGCCTCTTTTGATGTCATCAGCAATTCATATTCTTCCTTGCTTCCAACGATCATGTTGTCCAAATCACGCATTCCTGTACCAGCCGGTATTGGATGACCTGTGATTACATTTTCTTTTAATCCCATCATCTCATCTGTTTTACCTTGTATGGCTGCAGATGATAATACCTTGGTTGTTTCCTGGAACGAAGCTGCAGATATCCAGCTATGTGTACCCAATGATGCTTTGGTAATACCCAATAACAATGGTGACGATGTTGCTGGTCTGGCATCACGGAATTCAACCACCTTTTTATCAGCACGGCGTAATACTGAATTTTCTTCACGTACTTCACGAAGTGTAACAATTTGTCCGGGCCTCATTTTACCGCTTTCTCCTGCCTCAGTAACAACTTTCTTATCATATATCCAATCGTTCTCAACATTAAAATCATAGCGGTCTTCGGTATCACCTTCAAGGAATTTTGTATCACCTGCATCTTCAATAGTTACTTTACGCATCATTTGCCTAACAATAACTTCAATATGCTTATCATTTATTTTTACACCCTGCAAGCGGTAAACTTCCTGTATCTCGTTAACCACATATTCCTGTACTGCAAACGGACCTTTGATTGAAAGAATATCTGCGGGAGCAATTTGCCCATCACTCAAAGCAACACCTGCTTTTATAAAGTCACCATCCTGCGCAAGTATCTGGCGTGTTAGCGGAACAAGATATTTTTTAATAACTCCATCCCTGGCTTCAACAATTATTTCCCTGTTACCACGCTTAATATTACCGAAAGAAACCACACCATCAATTTCAGAAACCACGGCAGGGTTACCCGGATTTCTTGCTTCAAACAATTCTGTTACTCTTGGTAAACCTCCTGTGATATCTCTTAATTTACCAAGCACACGAGGTATTTTTACAACTACCTGCCCTGCTCTTACTTCCTCCTGTTCTTCCATTATAATATGAGAGCCAACCGGCAAATTATAACCTTTACTTTCTTTTTTACTTTCGATTATCAATGAAGGTATTCTTGCTTTATCTTTTGTTTCAATAACTACTTTTTCCCTATG
>JBPCQG010000378.1:0-5509 GCA_050998315.1 Chitinophagaceae bacterium | reverse complement strand
TTTTATGAATCCTATTATTTAGCAGATGCTTCCTTTTTTAAAATATTTGATTTCCCGGTTATAGAAGGCAACGCCACTTCAGCGATGGATGCACCATATTCAGTAGTGCTTTCGGACGAGGCAGCGCTGAAGATTTTCGGTAAGCAAAATGCGGTGGGTAAAACTATTCTAACTGACAGAGATAGTATTTCATATAAGATTACAGCAGTTGTTTCTATCCCTGATAATTCCCACCTGAAATTCAATTTATTATTCTCTGAATCTACATTGTATTCTTCTGAAAGGTTTATGAATTTTATGAACAGTGACTGGAGCTCGAATACTTTTGTAACCTACCTGCAATTAAAAAATACCGGCAGTAAGCAAACTGCATCAAAAATTACACAACTTGTAAAAAATAATCGCAAAGATGAAGCTAAGGCAGCAAGCAGCTTTATGCTGCAGCCATTAAAAGATATTCATTTTAATTCTGCAAATATGGAAGGCAATACGGACTCCGCAGGAAATAAAATGCACATGTATGTTTTTGCGATTGTTGCACTTTTCGTATTACTTATCGCCTGCATAAATTATATGAATCTTACTACAGCCCGATTTGCTGGTAGATCAAAAGAAATTGCAGTGCGAAAAGTTGCGGGAGCATCGCAAAATAATTTAATAAAGCAATTTTTAACTGAAGCATCTTTGCTTACGGTTATAGCGCTTATATTATCATTGATCCTTGTAAAATTATCGCTGCCACGCTTTAATGCATTTACAGAAAAAACCCTCAGTTTTGGATGGAATACAGATTACCGAATTTGGATAGGAATCTTACTCACTACCATTCTCGTTGGTTTTATTTCAGGAACCTATCCTGCTTTTTTTCAATCTAAACTAAAACCATATCTTTTATTAAAGAATAAAATAAATATGGGCAAAGGAAACCTTTCAATTCGAAGGTTCCTGGTTGTTTTTCAATTCTCCTTATCCATTATTATGATTATTGCAACCATTGTGGTTTACCAGCAACTAAAATATGTGGATACAACTGATATGGGGTTTAATAAAGAGCAATTATTAGTGGTGGATATTAACAGCGGGACGGTAAGACGCAGCGCCGAAACTATTAAAACAGAATTCGGCAAAATACCCGGAATAAAAAGTGTGAGCGTTAGCTCACGGGTGCCTGGAGAATGGAAATCCATACCAAAGGTGAAAGTAAAAGTTCCGGGAAAATTATCTACGGCAGGAGAAGATGTTTTTTTTATGGCTGCAGATGACAGGTTTTTAACAACATTTGAAACTAAACTTTTAAGCGGAAGGAATTTTTCAGATAATAACATCGATGATTCTACCTCAGTTATGCTTAATGAAGAAGCAGCAAAAATGCTGGGTATTACACAGCCTTCTCAACAATTAATTGAAATTCCTTCTGTTGCTTTCAGCGGTAATGCATCGCAGCTTAATCAACCTTTTAATGCTAAAGTAATAGGAATTGTAAAGAACTTTAATTTCCAGTCACTGCGTGATAAAGTGGCACCACTGATAGTTGCGTACCAAAACAATCCCGTTCATAATATCGATTATTTCACCTCCAAGATCTCAACCGTAAATTCAGCGGCTACTTTAAAAAGGATGGAAGCCGTTCTACATAATATTGATCAAACACACCTGTTTGAATATAATTTCCTTGATAAGCAATGGGCTCTTTTTTACCGTGAAGATGCTAAGAGACAAACCATTTTTTTAGGCATTGCATTTATGACTATCCTGATTGCATGCCTTGGATTATTTGGTTTAGCAACTTATGCGGCCGAGCAAAGGATAAAAGAGATCGGCATTCGTAAAGTATTAGGTGCAAGTGTAAGCAGCATTGTAGGGATGCTTTCAAAAGATTTTGCAAAGCTTGTATTAATCGCCAGCCTTATTGCATTTCCGGTAGCGTGGTGGGCTATGAATAACTGGCTTGAGGACTTTGCTTACCGGGTACATATACAATGGTGGGTATTTGTTTTAGCCGGAGTTACTACTTTATGTATTGCACTGATCACAGTAAGTTTCCAATCTGTAAAAGCCGCATTATCAAACCCGGTAAAAAATCTACGAACTGAATAGGTGTGAGATATGTAAGTATGCAGATGTGCAAAATATTTAAAATAGAAACTGGATTAGTTGATCTCAGGTCTGGCACGATTTTACATTTGTTCTCTTTGTGAAAACGAAACAATCTAAAATTGAACTTCTTCTAAAAAAAGGTAAGCTCTTAAAATTTCCTGAAGAGATAAAACCAATGCTGGCTACCTTGGTTGATGAACCTGTGGAAGATGAAGGATGGCTGTACGAAATTAAATGGGATGGTTACAGAGCATTAGGATATTTAAACAATGGTTCGGTTGAAGTTAAAAGCAGGAACAATAAATCTTTCAACGAAAAATTTTATCCGGTTTATGATGCATTAAAAAAATGGAAAATAAATGCAATTGTAGATGGTGAAATTGTAGTGGTGAATGAAAAAGGTATTCCTGATTTTAGCGATTTGCAGGCATGGCGAAGTGAGGCTGATGGACACCTTAATTATTATCTCTTTGATATTTTATGGCTGGATGGTGTTGACATAATGAATCTTCCTCTCACCGAACGCAGGGAGATTCTGCGATCAGTTGTAACCCAAAACGACATTATTAAACTGAGCGAGAATTTTGATTCTACGGGAAAAGAGTTTTTTGCACTTACTGATAAAATGGGTCTTGAAGGTATAATGGCTAAAAAAGCTTCGAGCTTATACATCCCCGACCTGAGAACAAAAGAATGGCTAAAAATAAAAACTGAACAAAGACAGGAAGCAATTATTTGCGGCTATACGAAGAATGAAAATACTTCAAAGCAATTTAGCGCTTTGCTTTTAGGATTGTACGAAAACGGTGAGTTGCAGTTTATTGGCCCCGTTGGTACTGGTTTTTCAAATCAGCTTCAAACTGAATTGCTGAAATCATTAAAACCACTACAAACAAAAGAATGTCCTTTTAAAATTGTACCGGAATATAATAAGCCATCAAGATTTCGCCCAAACCCACCCAGGGCTGAGGTTACGTGGCTAAAACCAGAAGTAGTTTGTGAGATAAGCTATCGTGAACTAACAAAAGATGGCTCACTACGTCATCCATCTTTTAAAGGTTTAAGGGA
This sequence comes from Chitinophagaceae bacterium, assembly GCA_050998315.1. Lineage (GTDB taxonomy): Bacteria > Bacteroidota > Bacteroidia > Chitinophagales > Chitinophagaceae > Ginsengibacter. The sequence continues at coordinate 2,344 of JBPCQG010000378.1, read as the reverse complement.
AGATAAAAATGCAAATGATGTGGTTAGAGAAAAAAGCCTCCTCCTAACCTCCTCCGGTGGAGGAGGAACAGCTAATGCACAAATGGCCGATGCTGCTAAATCGAAAAACCCTTCCAAAATAAATTCTTCAAAAGAATCGGTTTTGCATCAAAAAAAAATAATCTCATCTCCCGGTAAAAAGGAAAGAAAAACATTTCTCAATCCAAAAGATGAAATGCAAACACGGAACATTGGTGGGCATGATCTGAAATTTACAAATCTTAGTAAAATATATTGGCCGAAAGAAAATATCACAAAGCGTGACATGCTTAATTATTATTACCAGGCAGCGCCGTATATGGTTCCTTATTATAAAGACAAGCCCCAAACATTAAATCGCTATCCGCACGGAATTGATGGAGAAACATTTTATCAAAAAGATGTAAAAGGAAAAGTGCCGGGTTGGATAAAAACATTTCCCTATCACAGCTATACTGATAACCGGGATAAAGAGTTTTTAGTGATAACTGATGAAGCAAGCCTGCTTTATGTTGCTGCTTTAGGATGCATAGAAATTAATCCCTGGAGCAGCCGTATTCAATCTCCCGATAATCCTGACTGGTGCATCATTGATCTTGATCCCGATAAAAATACTTTTAACCAGGTAGTGGATGCAGCATGTGTTACCAAAAAAATTCTGGATGCAATTGGAGTAATATCTTTCTGTAAAACTTCGGGCTCCACAGGGCTTCATATTTATATCCCGTTTGGTGCAAAATATACTTATGAGGACTCAAAAGAATTTGGCAGGGCATTGGCAAAATTAATTCATGCAGAAATTCCAAAGTATACAAGCATAGAGCGTAAAATTGCAGACAGGGATGGTAAAATGTATATTGACTTTTTGCAAAACCGTCCACAGGCGACGGTTGCAGGCCCGTACTCATTACGCCCTAAGCCAGGGGCACCCGTTTCAATGCCGCTTCATTGGGAAGAGGTAACTAAAGGAATAAAAATAACTGACTATAATATTTTCAATGCGACAGAGAGGTTAAAAAATGAAGGAGATATTTTTAAAGAAGTATTAGGAAAAGGCATTGATCTTAAAAAAGCTTTGAAGAAAATTGAATCCATATATTAAGTGGATGTTCATAAAAACTCTAATGGTATAATTATTGAATAACTCTTTTAAAAAAACATAATGGCATCAAACAAACCTATAGGAGACAACAGCCGTAAAGGGGCCGTAAAAAAACGCAGTCAGCTTGAAAATCCTTTAACAGGAACTATGACAAAGCGTGATAAGAACAGTGGGAAATTTATGGACGTAAAAACAACCAATAAAAAATTTAAAGGAGTAAGAAAAGAGAAGTAAACGTGTTAACCCATTAGATTTCCCATCAGTTTCATTTGCAAGTCTTATCCGTTATAAGGATGAGACTTTTTTAATTTTGACCTCTAAAACGCTTTAAGTTTTTATCTTCAACCCTGAATAATTTCTTTATTATGAAAAAAATATCTCTTCTAACTATTTTTTGCTTACACCATTTATTTTTAATAGCACAAACTTTCCCAAATAGTTTTACTGATGGAAAATATATTACTGTTAATGGCGCAAAGCTGTGGGTGGTAACAGTTGGCAAAGGTGAACCGCTGGTACTAATTGCCGGGGGTCCGGGCGGTGTTCATCTTGGTTTAAGAAGATTTGATTCTCTTGCAAATAACAATACACTCATTTATTTTGATGCATTTGGTAGAGGAAAATCTGATACGGCAAAGGATGTAAAAGACTAGACACTGGCAAGGGATATTGAAGACCTTGAAGGTTTGCGAATAGCCTTGCGATATGATAAATGGAATGTGCTTGGGCATTCTTATGGTGGTGTGGTAGCCCAGGGATATGCATTAAAATATCCATCACGGGTAAGTCATCTTATTTTAGCCAACTCATTTCACAGCTTTATTATGTGGCAGGAAAATGATGATAACAGCAATCATGAAATTAAAACCAATTATCCTGAAGTGTGGGCAGAACTAATGAAGATACGTGAAGCCGGCGCTGTATCAAGTGATCAGAATCACCAGGATATTTACGGACAGGTACCTTATGGATTTTTGTATGCTTACAATCCGGAGAATTTTGTGAACAGGGCTAACGTAAGAAGACAGCCTTATCCAAATGCATTTAATTCAAAACTGTATTACCAGATGGTGGGCAAGGATGGTGATTTTATTGTAGGCAACGATATAGGCAACTTTGATTTTAGAAAAGATTTGAAAAAACTTTCGATGCCAGTTTTAATTTATGCCGGAAGATATGACCGGGTGGCTACCCCGAGGATGATGATCAAATACAAGGATTATT
>JBPCQG010000347.1:0-7370 GCA_050998315.1 Chitinophagaceae bacterium | reverse complement strand
TCTTGCAGACCACTCTTCCCTTGTTTTGGTAATATGTTTAAGCAATGAACCTGCAGTCTTTTTAGAAAGTGCGCCTCTTAATTGCGAAGGTTTTTTATTATTATTTAATTTCGTGGAGTCTAACATTTTAATGATGTTCATGTCTTCCAGTTCCTGAAGCAATTTTCTGGCTTTCGCATGTTTTAATTCTATAGTAAGTATAGCCATTGAATTTATTTATTACAATTTAGTGAAATAAAAAGTGAATGTGAGGTCCAGGTTACCCGTTTAGCCATTTATTTTCTTCATCATTTAAATCTTCATCATTTATTGTATTTCCTTTCCGAATATACTCTTCACTATTAATCAGCATTTGCTTTTGTGCATCGGTAACTTTTATTTCTGTCTTTTCTATATCAATATTTCCGATAAGCTCATTGATCTTTTGCCAAACATTGTTATCACGGATTGAATAAGTTTATTCTTTATAAAGATATGAAGAATATAAGCCGTTATAAAGGAGTTGATAGTTAAATAATCAATGGACTGCAAACGTATTTATACCTGAAATTTAAAAAGTATAAAATTAGTATTCTCCCATTGGCGCAAGAATGAGGTTTAGCCTGAAGCCTGGCTTCTTGTGCCTTTTGCAAATTACAAAGCACGAGAAGGCAAATACCAAACTCAAAGTGCCAGCAAGTATCGGGGTTTCATTTACATAGCCATTAAATTGTTTATTGTGATTTTATGAAAATGAAAACCCCGATGAGAAGTTATGCTTTGTATCTAATTTTAATTTTTTTAACTGCATTATCCTTTAAAAGGTATTTGATATAACCTAACGAATAGCATCGGGGTTTATCTTCTAAACCGTACTCGTGTCCCACCGAACCATTTACAAATACATTTTGATTTGTGAGACACAAACTGTTGCAAATGGAATACTTTTGTAATATCTAAACCTGTATTCCAAAGAAAAATATTTTATCAAACCAAAAACAAATACAAATGCTGAGATCAATTACCATGCTCTATGCTCTATTTTTTGTTTTCATTCAAAATTTATCCGCCCAGCAAAAGAAGATTACAGAACAAAGCCAACCGCCAGCCACTGTAAAAATTGTGTATGATTCAGCAAAATGGCGCAGCAATAATTATATTGTAAATCGCGATTCTGCTTATATTAATCCTTATTATGCAATGCAAAAACTAATAGGAGGAAACAAACGCTTTGAGATGGGTAGGAGCATTCATCCAAGGCAGGATCCTGCATTGATCAAACGATTGTCCGATGGGCAATATCCTTTTGCTACTATTGTCGGCTGTTCTGATTCACGTGTTTCCGGGGAAATTTTATTTGACCAGGGATTTGGAGATTTATTTGTTTGCCGTACGGCAGGTCAGGTAATGGCACAAGCCACTTACGGTACAATTGAATATGCATATTTAACGCTAAATACTAAACTTGTGGTGGTATTGGGTCATAGTAGCTGTGGGGCTGTAAGTGCTGCGTTAAAAGCACCTGAAAATCCTCCGGGGCATATTGTAACGCTTATCAATGCAATAAAACCTGCTGCAACTTCTGCAAGAAATATGAAGGGAGATAAACTTGAAAACGCAGTGAGGCAAAATGTTATAAACCAGGTGTATGAATTGCGGCAGCTTGAATCTGTTTTAAGCCGGGCTTATGACAAAGGTGATCTCCTTATAATTGGAGCTGTGTATAACCTCGCAACCGGTAAAGTTGAATTTTTAAAAGAAACTCTCGAAAACTTACCTAAAACATCCTTTACAATGACTGATATTACGGGTAAATAATTTCATATTAGATGAAATACCTCCTCTTATGGCGCAAGGTACTGTCTGTAATTCCCAATATTTTCTCCATTAATTTTGTAAAAGCCGAGAGGATGCAAGGATCAAGATATTCCAATGCATATTGTTATGGAAGAGTTGTGGCAATAAACCCAAATACCCTTACATTTTCTTTATTGCTGCAAGCACAGAACCTATCTGCCCGTAGTGATAATAATCATGTTGAATAATTCCGTTGATAAGGTAAATAAAAGAATAGTTTCTACCCGGCACTTTGGCATTCCAATTTTCTATTGGAAAGTTTTCAATTGCAGTCAAAAGATCTTGATGACATAATTCAAATGCCCTGCACAAGTTGTTCCAGTCATGCTGGTCACTCCAGTCTTCCCTGGAATTGTCTTCAATATCATACTCATCGATGCCGGTTAATTTTTGTACAGCAAAATTTCTCCATGCAATCATATGACCTACCAGTTCTGCAACTGAATGACTAAATCCCTGCATTTTCATTAAAGCGTCATCCTGTTTTAGAGAAAGTATTCTCTTACTAAAATTATCTGTCACCCAATTATTGCCATTGTAAAAGTCAGCTAATTGTGTTTTAACTCTATCAACTACTGTCTTAATCTCTGTATTGTTATTTTCCATAAATGAATTATATAATAAAAATTATTTAGGTACTTCTTTCAGCAACTCCATTAATACTTTATCTGATAAGTTCTGTCTTTCAGATTTATCATAAATGGAGATGAGAAAAACAATTTCTTCTGCTATTATAAAATTAGTAATAATTCTTGCGCCGCCACTTTTGCCTTTCCCTTTCGAGGCAATAGCCAATCGTATTTTATAACAATTATTACCACAGCGATGTTCCTTGTTGAGGATTTTGTTCAAGGCTTCCTATAAGGTTAGCAAAGTTTTTTTTAGAGAAGGAAACTTTTTTGCCAGTCGCTTTAGTTGTTTATCAATGGAGGTATAGAAAGAACTTTATAGTTCATCTAATAGTTCTTTAGCAGGACGAGCTTTAAGTTTACCCTTTCGCACCAACTTAAGATTTTCAACTGCTTCTTTTATTTCCACCATAAGCAAACTCTTTTCCTTAGTAATCGGTTTTGCCTTTACATAGGAAAGTCCTTTAAGTACTTCCAGCAGGCGTACCGCTTTATTATCTTTTATATCCAATAATACTTTCATTGTTTCAAAGTTAAGAAAATTAAGAATTAATTCTACAGCTTCTCGCGGTTCTTGCGGTGATATTCCTGCCTGATTGGTTTGAAAATTCAAATAATTATGGTAAGTAAGCAAAATGTTTTTATCAATTCATTATTGGCAAACTAAAATAAAAAGTACTTCCATCACCTTCAATACTTTCTGCCCATATTTTACCGCCATGCTGTTTAATTATTTCAGAAGAGATAAACAAACCAATTCCTAAACCGCTGAAATCTTTTGATACCTCATCCACCCTGTAAAAACGGTCAAATATTTTACTGATCTTTTCTTTAGGTATTCCTATTCCAAAATCTGTGAATGAAACAATAATTGAATTATCTTCTTTGAAAGATTTTACAATTATCTTATCTTTTCCCGGGGAATATTTAGCCGCATTGCTGATGATATTGGTAAGTACCTGTTCCAGCCTTAGGGTATCAACTTTCACTTTGGCTGTTTCATTTTTTTCTAAAGTAATGCTATGGTCTTGCGTAATATGTTGCATTGAATTAAGTACTTCAGGAAGAAAAGAGTTCATCTCTATCTCAGTTTGAGTTAGTCTTAACTTACCTGCATGAATTCTTGAAACATCTAATAATTCATTTAAAAGAATATTAAGTTTACCGGTATACTGGTCAACCTTTATAAGATACTTTTGTATAGGTTCATACTCTTTATCTTTTGAAAGACTGAGTGCCAGCTGGGCGTATGCTTTAATAGTAGTTAAAGGGGTTTTTAATTCATGACTGGCAATAGAAATAAATTCATCCTTTTTTTCTTCCAATAGTTTTGCCTGTAATAATTCTGCTTCTTTACGAATCAACGCTTCTTCAGTTTTTTTTCTTTCAGTAATATCGGAGAGGAAAGCAATGAACAGCCATACGCCTTCCACCTTCACATTTGAAATACTCAAATTGATATAAAATTCATGACCCTTTTTATGAAGGGCAGTTATTTCAATTGTTTTATTAAGCACAGGGCCTTCCCCGGTTTTTAAAAAATGAGACATGCCTTTTTTATGTGCCTCCCGGTACTGATGTGGAATAATTGTTTCTGACAATGGTTTTCCAATAACTTCATCCGGGGTGTATCCGAAAATAATTTCTGCTTTAGGATTCCATTCTAAAATTTGCTGGTGTTCATCGATAACGATTATTGCATCAGGACCGCTACGGAAAAAAGTTTTTAACCTTTTCTCACTTTCCTCTATTTTCCTTTCTGCTAATTTCCTGGCAGTAATATTTTTAAATACCCCCCTTGTATAAATTTGATCATGGTTATCTGAATATCCAATTTGACCTTCGCCCACAACTTCTTTTCCGTTTTTCGTCATAAAAGTTGTAGTTAGCTCAACTATTGACTTAGTAGCAACAGCTGTATCACGTGCCAGTTTATAATCATTAACACAGGGTGGATGTAGAAAATCATAAATGTTTCTGCCAACAACTTCATATAATTCATACTCCAGGGTTTTAAGCCACGCAGGGCTTACCAATTCAATATTTCCCTCAATGGTCAAAAAGTGAATTAGATCGCTTGTATTCTCAAACAAATCTTTGAAATAATTATCAAAGCTGAGATTGTTCATAGTGGGGGTTAAGGGTTTTTTATAAAAATATACATGTTTAGTTAAATGGGAATTATTTTATTCTGAAAGAGGTTAATGTAAATCTAAAAATGCCTTAAAATAAAAATTCCTCCCGAGGAATCGGGAGGGAATTTTCTTTTAACCCTTAAAACAACCAACAGGACATAAATCTTGCTGATTTTTGTTTACTAATATCATTTACGAATAAATAACTTCGATGGATTTACTGAACCACGATTTGGTTGGATTATAAGAAATTTCTGAACCATGATTTGGGGAGATTTAAAAAGATTAGGGAGAAAGCTGGAAAACGCTCGTACAATTAAAATAATATTAAGTCTTTTTAATCTATTAATCTACCGAAATCGCGGTTCAGACTATCATGGTTCAGAAATTTAAATCAGGCAAGCGCCATATCCAACACCTGCTGCATATTTTTTACATAGCTTATTTTTAAGCCTTTGATAAACGTCTGATCAATTTCCTGAACATCTTTTTCATTTAACGAGCACATTATTATCTCTTTTAACCCGGCACGTTTCGCAGCCAAAACTTTCTCTTTTATGCCTCCAACCGGTAATACCTGTCCTCTCAAAGTTATCTCACCCGTCATAGCTAAATAAGGCTTTACCCTTTTGCCGGTGAAAGAAGATGCCAAGGCGGTCATTAAGGTAATACCTGCACTCGGACCATCTTTGGGTGTAGCGCCTTCAGGTATGTGTATATGTACATTCTTTTTTGTAAATATTTCAGGATCTATCCCATATTTTTTTGCATTTGATTGCAAGTAGGTCATTGCTGTAGTGGCGCTTTCCTTCATTACATTTCCCAGGTTGCCGGTAAGTTTCAACTCCCCCTTTCCATTATCGCTGGTTGTGGTTTCAATAAATAAAATGTCTCCGCCAACATAGGTCCATGCAAGCCCTACCGCTACCCCCGCCATATTTGCCGTTTTGTACATCTCGTTGCTAAACCGTGATTTACCTAATATTTTTGTAACATCTCCTGCACTTATGGTTGGTTTTAATTTTCCTTTTATGGCATATTGCTTGGCGAGGTTGCGCATGATAGATGCCAGTTGCCTGTCAAGATCACGAACACCACTTTCTCTTGTGTAGTCTGTAATAATTTTTTCTAATACAGCATCGCTTATTTTAAAATTCACATCCTTCAATCCATGTGCTTCCTTTTGTTTAGGCAACAGGTGGCGTTTGGCGATCTCAATTTTTTCTTCTATAGCATAACCACTAAGATCAATTATTTCCAAACGGTCACGCAGGGCAGGAGAAATATTTTGAAGATTATTGGCAGTAGCTATGAATAAAACTTTACTAAGGTCATATTCAAGCTCTAAATAATTATCATAAAAATTATTGTTTTGTTCAGGATCTAAGACCTCTAATAATGCCGATGATGGATCGCCCCTATAATCGTTTCCTACCTTATCAATCTCATCTAATATCATTACCGGGTTGGATGATTTTGTTTTCCTTATAGATTGCAAAATCCTTCCCGGCATAGCGCCGATATAGGTTTTACGATGTCCGCGGATTTCGCTTTCATCATGCAATCCTCCTAAACTTACCCGTACATATTTCCTGCTTATAGCATTGGCAATGCTTTTACCTAAAGATGTTTTACCAATACCGGGGGGCCCAATAAAACAAAGTATCGGGCTTTTCATATCACCTTTCAATTTTAAAACCGCCAGGTATTCCAATATCCTTTCTTTTATCTTATCCATTCCATAATGATCATTATCCAGAACTTTTTTTGATTTCTTAAGATCATACTGGTCTTTGGTATAATCCTCCCATGGCAAATCGAGCATCAGGTCAAGATGGTTATAGACAATAGAATAATCAGGCGTTGAAGGATGCATTCTTTCCAATTTCTCTACCCCTTTATTAAACATTTCTTTGGCTGCTGCCGGCCATTTTTTCCCTTCTGCTTTTTTGCGCATTTCATTTACTTCGGCAACATTTTCTCCTCCCAATTCTTCTTTTATTGCTTTCATTTGTTGCTGTAAAAAATAATCTTTCTGCTGCTTATCCAGTTCAGCCCGGGTTTTGTTTGTTACTTTATTTTTTAGTTCGGCATATTGCAATTCTGTATGCAATAAGTTCATTAGCACTTCAGCTCTTGCCTTAATGTTATTGATTTCCAGCAGCCTTTGTTTTTCAACTAATGAGCTGTTAAGATTACTGCTTACAAAATGGATAAGGAACGAAGGATTTTCAATATTTTTTAAAATGATAGAAGCCTCAGAAGGCATATTGGGAGAAAGTTGGATTATCTGCGCAGCAAGTTCTTTAATAGACCCAACCATCGCTTCAAAATCACTGTCATCTGCTAAAGGATCATCTTCTAAAACAGAAATTCTTGCTTTAAAATAAGGATCATCAGAAGTTATCTCTTCTGTCTTAAATCTCTTTTTACCCTGAATGATAATCGTTGTGCCGCCATCGGGCATTTTTATAAGCTTTACAATTTTGGCTATTGTTCCAATGTCAACAAGATCGCTTACCGTAGGCTCTTCTACATTACTGTCTTTTTGTGAAACAACACCAACCAATTTGTCAGTCTTATAAGCATCATTCACAGCCTTAATACTTTTATCCCTGCCCACAGTTATAGGTATAACAACACCAGGAAAAAGCACAGTATTTCTTAATGGTAATAAAGGTAATTCCCCCGGAATGGCCTGTTCATCATTGTTTTCACTACCATCTTCGTTCAAAGGTATTATTGGCATAAATTCCATGTCATCTTCCGG
>JBPCQG010000247.1:0-13188 GCA_050998315.1 Chitinophagaceae bacterium | reverse complement strand
TCCTCAAATGCTTCATAATTAATTTCAGAAAGTTCCGCAATGATAATTTCCAATTGTTGTACAGACCCTGTTTGTATTTCTATTTTGATATAGTTGCCCATAAAAAAGGCTCGCAATTGCAAGCCATATTATTGAATTAAAAAGCGAAATTAGTTTCCTGGATTCTTTTGATTTTGTGTAGATCTCGGTGCCTGCATTTGCTCCGGCTTTGGAAGTAAAGCCTTTCTGCTCAATTTGAATTTACCTGTTTTAGGATCAACGCCAATGATCTTTACTTTTACTTTGTCACCTTCATTTAAAACCCCTTCCATTGTATCTAAACGCTTCCACATAATTTCAGAGATATGTAGTAATCCCTGTTTACCTGGCAAGAATTCAACAAAAGCCCCAAACTCCTTAATAGATTTTACAGTGGCTTCAAACACATCGCCCACTTCAGGCACAGAAACAATACTTTTAACCCATGCTACTGCCTGATCAAGACTTTCTTTATCGGCAGAAAAAATACTTACTTCTCCAGTTTTACCAACCTCAGTTATATTAATTGTTGCTCCTGTTGATTTTTGTATCTCCTGTATTATTTTTCCGCCAGGTCCTATAACAGCGCCTATCACTTCACTATCAATAATTAATTTTTCCATTCTCGGAGCATGAGGTTTGACCTCGTCTCTGTGCTGAGGAAGACATTCATACATTGCATCAAGAATTTGTAATCTGCCCCGCTTTGCCTGTTCTAATGCCTGCCTCATTATATCCATACTTAATCCATCCACTTTAATATCCATCTGCACTCCGCAAATACCATCTCTGGTTCCGGTAACTTTAAAATCCATATCGCCTAAATGATCTTCATCACCAAGAATGTCTGTAAGAATTGCAAATTTCCCTTCTTTAGAAATTAATCCCATTGCTACACCACTAACATGTTTTTTAAACGGAACACCGGCATCCATAAGAGCTAACGAACCGGCACAAACTGTTGCCATAGATGAAGAGCCATTGCTTTCTAGAATATCGCTAACAATTCTTACTGTATAAGGATATTCACCACCCGGCATAATTTGTTTTAATGAACGTAGTGCTAAATTACCGTGACCAACTTCGCGACGACCAACACCTCTCATCGGTTTTACTTCACCCGTGGAAAATGGAGGGAAATTATAATGTAAAATGAATTTGGAGTAATCACTTTTTGCGGCACTTTCAATTAATAATTCATCTAAAGGAGTTCCCAATGTAACTGTTGTAAGCGATTGAGTTTCACCTCTTGTAAATAAAGCCGCACCATGAGGTGAAGGAAGGTTATCTGTCTCCATAGTGAGTGGACGAACTTGCTCTAACCCACGACCATCTAATCTTACTTTTTGGTTTAAAATCATATCACGTATATAATGATATTGAAGTTCGCCAAAATAATATTTTACAAGAGGAACATCTTCATCTGGTAATACGCCAAGATGTTCTATAAGATCATCTTGTAATTTTTTAAATGCATCACTTCTATCATGCTTGGCCGATGCAGATGCAGCAATTTCTTTTATTCTTTTTTCTGCAAATCCATCTATCTTTTTATGTAGCTCTTCGTTGCGGTAAGGTTTTGAGTATTCTCTTTTTTCTTTTGCACCAACCTTATCTCTTAATTCTTCCTGAGCTTTCACCTGCACCTGTATTGCTTTGTGAGCGAGTTCAATCGCAGCAATCAGGTCTTCTTCCTGACATTCTTTACTTCCACCTTCAACCATCATAATATTTTTTGCAGTGGCAGCTATCATAAACTCCATATCGGCTTCAGCCAATTCACTGCGTGTAGGATTTACGATCATCTTACCATGCACTCTTCCTATTCTTACTTCTGAAATTATTTCCTGAATAGGAATATCAGAGACAGCAAGAGCAGCTGATGCAGCAAGACAAGCCATTGCATCAGGCATTACTTCTGCGTCAGATGATATTAATGATACCAACACCTGTACTTCACAAACATAATCTTCCGGAAACAATGGTCGTAGCGCCCTGTCAATTAAACGGGAGGTTAATATTTCATAATCATTCAGCCTTGCTTCTCGTTTAAAGAATGAACCGGGAATACGTCCTGCCGAAGCAAATTTCTCCTGGTAATCTACAGAAAGTGGAAAAAAAGATTGCCCCTCCTTCGGTTCTTTATTGGCAACCACTGTTGCTAAAATTATACAATTACCTAAGCGAACAGTAACCGAGCCATCAGCCTGTCTGGCGAGCTTACCTGTTTCGATAGTAACCATTCGTCCATCGCCTATATCAAATGTTACGTTAATTGGGTTGGGTGTCGTCATTGTCATTGATCAAATTAATAGTAAAAAAATATTCCCAACTGTTGAATTTGCAGTTGGGAATAGCTAACATATCATCAAAATAAATTATTTGCGAAGTCCTAACTTTTCAATTAAAGAACGGTAACCTGAAAGATTATGCTTGTTTAAATAAGTAAGCAATCGTTTACGTTTACCAACCATTTGCATTAAACCTCTTTGAGTAGAGAAATCTTTTTTATTTGCTTTAAGATGATCAGAAATATGATTAATTCTTTCTGTAAGCATCGCAACCTGAGCTTCTATTGATCCGGTATTTGCCGCTGCTGAACCGTATTCTGAGAAGATATTTGCTTTTTTTTCTGTTGTTAAATAAGGCATCTTTTTAAAATAATTTATTAGTAGTTTTTATTAGGCTGCAAAGGTAATAATAAAAACTTAATTTAACCTATAGAAGTATATAAACTATCAGGTTCTGGTCATACTTTTTAAATTCATTGCATAAAATATTATAAATAGAACTCCTATAAACCCAACAACCCCGGCTGATATGGTTGTAAGAAAATTATTTCCAAACATTACAAAAGGGACAATAATGCTTATAATAGTGGCAACTGTATAGATATAAAATCCGGATCGTCGTAAATTCCACATTAAAAATGCACCCAATAAACAAAGCACCGAGGTAAGTAGAGTCGAAATTGCTGATTTACGTATATTTTCAGGGGTCGTCATTGTCGTCATTCCTTCCATTACTTTGCCTGTAAATTCTGTTGATCCCTTATCCTTTGATTTATCTTTTTTAAGATCTTTATTCATTTCTGTCTTAGCTTCTATCATCATATTTGACATACTATCAGCGTTAAAATATGAAACAGCGCTGTTAATTATGCCCCATCCGCTCCCGATAAATGTAAGAATACAAAGCACTTTTAAAAATACCGGTCTTTGCGGGGGAAAGGTTTCTGGTTCTAATATATCTTGTACCATAGAGATTATTTTACAAAAGAAAACTTTCTATAAAAATAACTCAGTTATTGCTATTTGCATTTTTTATCTAATTAAGGCATCTTTACTTTTATTCAATTCCATTTAAAAATATGTTGCTGATTTATTTACCGACTATTACATTAAGAAGTGAGTATGTTTTTGAATTAATATTTAAATATGAGTTGAGTATAAAATATGATATTACTACCGATATAAAATTTTACGAAACACACAAGCATGGGAAAATAAATTATTCTTCAAAACGGATCGGGGAAGAAATATTTATTAAAGCTTCTTCTCTTTTATTTGAGTGTTCTATTGAAAAAATAAATATTGCTATAGAAAAAAAGTATGAAACAACAGTGCTATTTTCTAATAATGCGTTATGCGATATTGGCTTTGATATTTTTGCAGCTGTATTTTATATGGTAAGCCGCTATGAAGAATACGTGCCTTTTACTCCAGATAAACATGGCCGGTTCAAAGCTGCGGACAGCTTAGCTTATCAAAATAATTTTTTGCAATATCCCGTAGTAAATATCTGGATAAAATATTTTAAACATGTCCTGCTTAAGAAATACCCGTCTCTTCAAATTCAATCTACAAATTTTAAAGCGCTTATTACTTATGATATAGATGTTGCGTATGCTTTTAAAGGCAGAAACATATTCAGAACAGCAGGGGCTACGGTAAATGATGTCTTAAGATTAAAGTTTAAAAATATTTTTAACCGGATTAGCGTATTATTTAATGGTAAAGATCCCTGGGAGGTGTATGATTTTTTAAGAGCAACCATAACAAAAAATAATTTGTCTTCTATTTTCTTTTTTTTATTAGGAGATTATTCCAGGTATGATAAAAATATAAATTATGATCACTATAAAATGACCGAACTTATAAATAAGATTTCTGAATTTAGTGATATTGGTATTCATCCTTCATATAAATCATCGGAACATCCTGAAAAAATTTTGATTGAAAAAGCACGACTTGAAAAAATTGCAGGAAAACAAATAACCAAAAGCAGGCAACACTATTTGAAATTTAAATTGCCAGGCACTTATAATAAATTGTTAGCGGCAGGAATCGCAGAGGATTTTTCAATGGGTTTTGCTGATACCCCGGGATTCAGAGCTGGTACATGCACACCATTTTATTTTTACGATCTGGAAAAGGAAAGCTCAACGGGCTTAAAAATCTTTCCAATGACCTGTATGGAGGCAGGGTTTTTATATTATTCAAAATTAAACCCTAATGAAAGTCTTGATGTTATACTTGCATTGATTAATGAAGTTAAAAAAGTTGAAGGATTGTTTATTTGTATCTGGCATAATAATACTGTAAGTGATGATAGAATGTATAAAAACTGGAAATGGGTGCACAATGAAATGATTAAAAGAATTTTAGAGATCAGCTAAATTTATTTTAATTAATGCGTATATATTTAATTGTTACAAATGATCTTAGCTATGACCAGCGTATGATACGGATAGCTACATCATTAGTGAAGGCGGGGTATACAATATATCTGGTAGGCAGAAAATTAGATACCTCTATTCCTCTTCTGCATCAGCCCTTTCAACAAAAGCGAATAGAATGCATATTTAAAAAAAGCAAATTATTTTACTTTGAATATAATATCCGGATATTTTGCTACTTGCTTTTTAAAAAAATGGATTGCATTTGCGCAATTGATCTTGATGCAATTCTTCCCTGCTATTTTATGTCGAAGATAAAAATGGTGCCAAGAGTATATGATGCCCATGAACTGTTTTGCGAAATGAAAGAAATTGTTAGCCGACCGAAGATTTATAAAATTTGGAAAAAAATTGAAAAGTTTGCAATTCCAAAATTTTTGAATGGTTATACAGTAAGCAAATCTATTGCTCAAGAATTTAATAAAATGTATAATTTAAATTATGAAGTTATCAGGAACATTGCTTGGAAGCAGGATCTCGAGATCATGGAGAAAAGGGAGAAATATATTTTATACCAGGGAGCAGTAAATGAGGGAAGGAGTTTTGAAACAATTATACCTGCCATGAAATTTGTAAATGCACCATTGATAATTTGTGGAGACGGAAACTTTATGAATAATGCAAAACTTTTGGTTTCAGAAAATGAACTAAATAGTAAAATAATTTTTAAAGGATACCTGTCACCAAATGAGTTGCAAAGTTATACTCTTAATGCATGGACAGGCATAAACCTGGTTGATGACGCAGGGCTTAACAATTACTATTCGCTTACCAATCGTTTTTTTGATTATATGCATGCAGGCGTTCCACAATTATGCGTAGATTTTCCTGCATACAGGGAAATAAATGATCAGTTTGAAGTTGCGGTTCTTATCGCTGATCTAACTGCTGAAAATATTGCCAGGCAATTAAATATTTTATTAGAAGATAAAGTTTTGTATGAACGGTTGCAACACAATTGTCTGAGAGCAAAAGAAATTTTTAGCTGGCAAAATGAGGAAGAGAAATTAATCAGCTTTTATAAAACTTTACTTGGATAAACACTTACATATTGTTTGCTTTGATGTTCCCTACCCTCCTGACTATGGTGGTGTAATAGATGTTTTTTGCAGGATAAAAACTCTGCATGAGATGGGCATGAAAATTCATCTTCACTGCTTTGAATATGGCAGAGGTGAACAACTTGAATTAAATAAATATTGTGCTGAAGTAATTTATTATAAGAGGTACCGGGGATGGAATGGCTTTTCTCTCAGGTTACCATATATTGTTAACTCAAGGGCAAATAAAAAGTTATTACAAAATCTGACTAAAGATGATCATCCTGTGTTTCTGGAAGGTATTCATTGCACATATTTTCTTTTTACAAATCAATTAAAAAATAAAAAAATTTTAGTCAGGCTTCACAACGTTGAATTTGAATATTACCGACAGCTTGCAAAGAATGAAACTTCTTTTTTTAAAAGACTTTATTTCAGAAATGAAAGTCGTCTTTTAAAAAATTATGAAAAAAAAATTGCAGCTAAAGCACTGTTTTTATCCGTTGCAAAAAAAGATTTGGACACGTATAAAATTTTATTTAGAGCTGCCGATATTAAATATCTACCTGTTTTTTTACCGTGTACGTCGGTTGACGGCAAAGAAGGAAAAGGTAACTACTCCCTGTATCAGGGAAATTTATCAGTTGCAGAAAATGAAAAAGCTGCAATTTGGCTGTGTGAAAAAATTTTCGCCCAATTAAATATTCCTTTCATCATTGCCGGTAAAAATCCATCAGAAAAGCTGGCGTATGTTGTTAAACAAAATAAAAACATATCGCTTATAAATAATCCTTCAGGAGAAAAAATAAATGAACTTATATACAATGCACAAATAAATACTTTGCCTTCTTTCAATTCAACCGGAATAAAAGTAAAACTATTAAATGCACTTTTTATAGGAAGGCATTGTATTGTAAATAAAGCAACGGTTGATAGAACAGGATTAGAGCATCTTTGCCATATTGCTGAAACTCAGGAAGAATTTAAAGCGGCAATAAAACAATTATTTAAAGAAGATTTTACAGTTAAAGAACTTGAAAAAAGAGATCAATTATTAAAAAAAGAATATGATAATAATGCCAATGCAGCGTTGCTTATGCAATGGATACACTAGCATTGTCATAAACTTTACCCCTTTCGGTTTTAATTGTGCGTGCAGGAAATTTTGTAACTACCATATAATCGTGGGATGCCATTACAACCGCAGTACCATAATCGCGGCTAATTTGGAATAATAACTGCATAATTTCATCAGATGTTTCAGGGTCAAGATTACCCGTTGGCTCATCAGCCAAAATTAATTTGGGAGAATTTAATAAAGCTCTTGCTATATCAACTCTTTGCTGCTCACCGCCGCTCAGTTCAAAAGGCATTTTAAAGCCTTTTGTTTTTAATCCTACTTTATCAAGCACATCAGCAATTTTTTCATCCATTAATTTTTCATCCTTCCAGCCAGTAGCTTTTAAAACAAATTTTAAATTGTTATTCACATCCCTGTCAGTAAGTAATTGAAATTCCTGAAATACTACTCCTAAATTTCTTCTAAGGAAGGGAACTTTTTTCCAGTCCATATTTTTTAAATCGTAACCAACAACTTTCCCCTCACCTTCTCTTAACTTAAGATCTCCATATAGAGTTTTTAAAAGGCTGGATTTTCCCGTGCCCGTTTTACCAACTAAATAAACAAATTCACCTTTATTTATAACAATATTTACATCAGAGAGTATGAGTGATTCACCCTGGTAGATGTTTACGTTTCTTAACTCTAAAATTGGTTCAGCCATATCAAATAATAATTGTATGCTGCAAATGTAAAATTATAATGCCATTCGGTTTTATTAAAGTAATAAACGGCTGTTAATATGTTATTTTTTAATTAAACTAAAAAAATAGTTGTTAAACTAAATAATTAGTTATAGATTTGTTTTGTATTGAAAAATATTTTTTAGAATGAAAACATTAACCAAAGCCGAAGAACAGATTATGCAGATAATATGGAAGCTTGATAAAGCTTTCCTGCGGGAGATAATTGATGAACTGCCAAATCCCAAGCCTCATCAAAATACAGTTGCAACTATTTTAAAGATATTAGTTGAAAAAGAATTTGTTGGCATAACAGTATTTGGCAGAACGCATCAGTATTATTCTTTGGTTAATAAAGATACCTATTCAAAAGGCAGTATTAAGAATCTGGTAAAAGGATACTTTGAAGGCTCTTTCAGTAATGCTGTTTCGTTTATGGTAAAAGAAAATAATTTAAGTATAGAAGAACTGGAGCTATTATTAAAACAATTGAAGAAGAAGTCTTCGACAGGCTCAGGCTGACAATCCGTGTCATGTTGAGCTTGTCGAAACATTGACAGGGCTTATGTTCTGCTGTTGAATTTCCTTTTTAAATGCAGATAAGCTTAATAAATCATAAATTCTAAAAATATTTTTATGCTAACATTCGCATACTACATTTTAAAAGTTATCATCTGCTCCGGCATATTATATGGATACTATTTATTGGCTCTTAGGAATAAAGTATTTCATAGATGGAATAGGTTTTATTTATTGGCAGCTGTTGTTTTATCTCTGGCAGCGCCGCTCATCAAAATCAATATCTGGCCAAATTCCGGAGCCTCACAAACGCAGGTTATACATTTAATACAGGCAGTTAGCACAGGTGATGAGTTTGTATATGAATACACAAGAAATAATAGTAACATTCATATTAATGCCACTAATCTATCCGTCTTTATTTATACAATTATTTCAGGATTACTCCTTGCCTTTCTTATTCAAACGTTAGTTAGAATAAAAAAGTTGAAACATAAGTATCAGCTAACAATTGTAGAAGGAATAAATTTTATAAATACAGATGCCAGAGGTACTCCGTTTTCTTTTTTCAACAATATTTTCTGGAATACTAATATTGATCTGAATACTTCTGCAGGCAAACAAATTTTTCGGCATGAAGTAGTGCATGTGCATGAAAAGCATAGCTATGATAAAATATTTATGAACCTTGTTTTAATATTTTTCTGGTGTAATCCGGTCTTTTGGCTTATAAGAAGGGAACTCAATATGATACATGAATTTATTGCCGATAAAAAAGCTGTGGAAGACAATGATACCGGTGCTTTTGCAGCAATGATATTACAAGCTACCTATCCGCAACAACGCTTTACTATTACCAATAACTTTTTTTATTCACCCTTAAAAAGAAGATTAGCCATGCTTACAAAAAACAAAAATCCGAAAATAAATTATCTAAGCCGCTTACTGGTATTACCATTGGCCGCTTTGGTATTTTTTGCTTTTACATTGAAAGTAAAAACAACTAGTTTATTAGCCCCTTATGCAGGCAAAAAAATAACTGTAGTAATTGACGCAGGACATGGCGGAAGCGACAATGGCGTAATTGTAAATAATATTGCTGAAAAGGAAATAACACTTGCTATCGCAAAAAAAATTAAAGAACTTAATACAAACGAAAATATCAATATAGTTTTAAGCAGAGAGGAAGACAAATCTATAACCCCAAAGGAAAGAATTGATTTTACAAAAAAAGTTTATGCCGATCTTTTTATTTCCATACACATTGATGCTGAAGTTGATAAACATTCTAATAGCGGAATTTCAGTACTGATACCAAAAAATGAAAATCAGTATTTGACACAGAGCAAAATACTTGGTTCACAAATAATAGAAGCTTTTAAAAATAATTATCAATTACCTGTAAGTAGCAATTTAAAGCAAAGAGAAAGAAATGTATTGATTTTAAAAGCGAATGAATATCCAGCAGTTTTAATTGAAGCTGGAGTTTTAACCACGGAAAATGATCTGCAGTATTTAATTAAAGCTGAAAATCAAAAAATAATTGCGCATAATATTTTGAATGCTATTGAAAAATATGCTCAATTTAAATTACCAGTACTAAACGATAAAGCAACAATCCAATATGATACAATTCCAAAAATGTATTATAAAAACAAAAAAGTAACTAATCTACAAGTTTACGAATTAAAAAATAAGGTTATTGTTACTTATAATGACGGCACGAAAGAAACTATTACAAAAGAAGAAGCAGATAAGCGTGGATTTGTTTTGCCTCCGCCGCCTCCAGATGATTCTTCTTATAAAAGAAAAGGCCAAATAATACAAATAGAAAATGAGCAGCGATTGGCAAAACAGAACGATTCAATAAATATAATTTATGTAATTGATGGGCAGATTTATGATAAGGAAATATTAACAGGAAAAAAAATACAGGCAAAAAGTGGTAAGGTTTATCAACCAAATAATGAAGAAGCAATTAAATTATATGGTAATGCAGCAAAAAATGGTGTAATGGTTTTTACGGATGCGATAATTACAGATAAAGAACAAAAAAACGATACAGATACAATACCAAAAAATTTAAAAACTAACAAAGTTTTTACTAAAGTAGAAGTTGATCCATCTTTTCCCGGCGGAGAAATGGCATGGCAGAAATATATAACAAAAATAATGACAGCCAATATTGATGAACTTGCAAAGGACAATAAAGCCGGTACCTGCAGAGTAAGATTTATTGTGGATGTTGATGGATCTGTCAGGGATATAAAAGTACTATCAATGCAAGAGACAAAGCTGGCGGAGATAAGTGAAAATGCAATAAGGAAAGGGCCTAAATGGATACCCGCAAAACAAAACGGGCATGCAGTTACAGCTTACAGAGAACAACCAATTACTTTTACAATTTCAGAGAACTAGTGCTATAAAACTTTTGGAAAGTTAAAACTTTCCAAAAGTTTATTAAAAGATTATTTTGTTTCCATCCAGCTCAATAACTAACTCTTTTTTATAGCTTGGCTCTACCCTGCCGATGATCTGTGCATCAATATTAAACTCCTTGGCAGCATCAATTATTGAGGAAGCAAAGCTTTCATCGGTATAAATTTCCATACGGCAACCCATATTAAATACCTGGTACATTTCTTTATCATCTGATCCGCTTGCCTCCTGTATCAATTTAAAAATTACCGGCGGATCAAATAAATTATCTTTAACCACTTTTACATTATTAGGAATATATTTTATGCATTTGGTTTGTCCGCCACCGCTGCAATGTATTAATCCATGAATTTTTTCAAAACTATTTTCTAAAAGATTTTTTATTAATGGTGCGAATGTTCGGGTTGGACTTAAAAGCAGTTTGCCGATTTGTTCTTCTCTTTTTTGAATTTTGAATTTTGAATTTTGAATTGATATTGTGTCAGTCAATTTATATTTTCCAATATATACGACATCATCGCTAAGCGAATTATCATAGCTCTCTTTATAGTTTTCTGCATAAAATTTACTCAGAATATCATGCCTTGCAGAAGTTAGTCCGTTGCTGCCTATACCACTGTTGTATTCTGTTTCATAAGATGACTGCCCATAACTTGCCAAACCAATAATTACATTTCCAGCCTTTATATTTTCATTAGATATGATCTTACTTTTCTCACAACGTGCAGTCATAGTACCATTAACAGCTATTGTCCGTACCACGTCTCCAACATCTGCGGTCTCTCCTCCCAGATAGTGAATATTGATGCCAAAGGCTTTCATCTTAACAAAAAACTCTTGTGTGCCGGTAATAATTTGTTCCAGCACCCCGCCCGGAATAAGATTTTTATTTCTGTCAATTGTGGAATTGAAAATGATATTATCATAAATGCCAACACATAAAAGATCATCAAGATTCATTACAACTGCATCCTGTGCAATTCCTCTCCAAACGGAAATATCTCCCGTTTCTTTCCAATACAAATAGGCTAAAATACTTTTAGTGCCTGTCCCATCAGCGTGCATCACGTTTACAAAATTTTCATCACCACCTAAGTAATCAGGATAAATTTTACAGAAAGCTTTTGGAAATAAACCCTGGTCTAAATTTTTTGTTGCAGCATGTACTTCTTCTTTTTGTGCAGATACGCCACGCCTTGAATAGAGAGACATTTACTTAATGATGATTTATAAATTTTGGATTGACTTATTGTAAAACTAAACTTCAATATTAAATATTCAATATTAATTAAATTAGTTTTGCAGCATTTCACTATGCAGGTACACCGCGATATAAATAATTTACCTTTTTTTAGGAATGCTGTAGTTACCATTGGAACCTTTGATGGTGTGCACACAGGGCATTTACAAATAATACAGCAGTTAAAAGAAGAGGCTGAAAATATAAATGGCGAAGGTGTTATAGTTACCTTTGAGCCCCATCCCCGTATGGTTATTTCTTCTGATAAAATTGAGATAGAACTGCTTAATACATTAAATGAAAAAATAGAATTGCTTGAGAAGAAAGATATTGATCATCTTGTTGTAGTTCCTTTCACAAGAGAATTTTCAGAGCAATTAGCTGAAAAGTATATCAAAGAATTTTTAGTTGAAAAATTTCATCCGCATACTATTATTATTGGGCATGATCATCATTTTGGTAATGAAAGAAAAGGGAACTACAAATTACTGGAAGCATATGCAGAAGAATTTAATTTCTATGTTAAAGAAATTCCTGAGCATGTATTGAACCAGGTTACTATCAGTTCAACTAAAATTCGTAAAGCTCTTTTAAACTGCGATATAGAAACTGCAAATAAATACCTTGGCTATGAATATTTTTTTGAAGGTGAAACAATTGAAGGCGATAAAATCGGCAGAACAATTGGTTATCCAACTGCAAACCTGCAATTAATTGATAAAAATAAGTTGGTGCCTGGGGATGGAATTTATGCGGTTGAATTAACAATTAGCAATAAGCAAATCGTACATCGTACATCTGACATGGTGCATCTCAAAGGTATGATGAGCATTGGCATAAGACCTACTATTGGTAGCAGTAACAGAACAATAGAAGTAAATATTTTTGATTTTGATAAAGAAATTTATGGACAAATTGTACGGGTATACGTAAAAAAATATCTCAGAGAGGAACAGAAATTTTCAGGCTTAGAGGAATTAAAAAATGCAATAGCGAAGGATAAAATTGATGCGATCAAATATCTGTCTGAACGATGATTTGAAGGATTATTTGATTAAAGAGATTAAAAATATTCTAATTAATCTTTCTAATCTACCCAAATCATGGTTCAGAAAGCCTATGTATGATTTATGATTTTAACAGCAAGTTCTTTCATCAATGAGGCATCAGAAATTCCAATGGTATTAATACCTACACTTTTTAAATTGTATTCATGTAATAACATCAACGTTTGTTCTACACCCGTGTAAGAATAATTTAAAACCGTTTCCATCGCCTGCTTTGCTGCGTAAGGATTGTTGTAAAACATTCCGCGTAATCCTTTTTCACTTTTATCAGCCATTTGAAAAATTGAAAGCACCTTGCTAAAATAAGTATACAACGCCGGCAGC
>JBPCQG010000221.1:0-3703 GCA_050998315.1 Chitinophagaceae bacterium | reverse complement strand
ATAATATACTTGGAGAAATACTTTAGGAAAAGTACCTTTTCGGAAATATTACCAAATATCTGTTCTCCCGTCCCTTGCAAAATTTTTTTAACTGCCTGTCGAATAACATTAATTAAGGCGTTACCACTCTGTTATGAATTTGGTTCCTATGGCAAAAATGGAAACCAATTCAATAAGTAAAGTTACAAGTAATATCTTTTTTAGTGACGCTGGCTGGGAACAAGCCGCTAAGGCAAAACCTGCTACAGACTTTAATTATGTGGTAATGAATTACCACCATTCTTCCAGCCCGGATAGTTTTGTTGCAATAGAAAAAAATCAATGGGCCATTTATTAAATCAGCAATGATATAACGAAGCAAAGCAGGTGGCCTGGGGCAATTCAATTGTATTAACTCCTACCGGAGGCGATATGAAATTAAATAGTATATCTTTTGATCTATTTCCGACTTTGAAAAGTGCACTAATGCAGACATGGAGTCCTAATACAAAGTTCCCTACCGCCGGGCTGGATTCATTACAAAAAATATCTCTGAATCCGCCAGCAAGAGTAATTTATAGAGTTGTAAAAGTAGAATCTAAAGATTAAGTATAGGATAAAACTCTTGCCAAATTTTGATAATGGTTTTTAAAACATACTACTGGTAAAAGTAATGGTCGAATGTATCATCCAGACCTTGTAATGTAATTTGTTAGAAGTTCTTGATGACGGCGTAAAGTAAATAAGCATAATCTATTTTGCTGATTCTTCACATTCCTTCAATTCCACCTCTTTTATTTTTGCTTCAATCTTTTCCTTTTTCATGCCAACACGTATAAAGCCAAACAGGCTCATATAAATATTGCGATCCACACAAGTGCAAAAAATGCAATAATATAGCCAACCCAGTTATTGTAAAGCAGGTGATACCTGGTTATTATCAAAAAGAAAAGGGTAATATAATGGCTAAAGCAATATTCGCACGTAAATAAATAAAAAAAATTCCGTTGCAAAGGCCGCTTGCAATCCTTTGATTTTCTTTCGCAAAAATCCCTCGGCTCTCTAAACACGTCTTCATGCGTAACCGTCCATGCAATGCACGCTATTGGCAAAGCCATGATAAAAAGATAAATGATCTGGAAATGTAAAGACAACGGCATTCAAAAACGAAATTAGCATATGCAGTTAAATTTGAATATAACAATAGTAATTATTTTTAATAATCTTTAATTTAAAAAACTTTGATTATGTAAAGAAAATAAATCTAATTTCTCTGTTAATGTATAATTGCTTAGAGATTGTTCAAATTATAACTTCGTCAATTGCTATTCTTTCATCTCTTAATTTTCAATTATCAGATTGAGCAACAAAACTCCTGCTAACCCAACTACCGAAACGATACATTCCATAATTGACCAGGAGCGTAAAGTATCTTTTATGGTGAGATTAAAGTATTCTTTAAACAACCAAAAACCAGAATCATTTACATGCGAAAATGCAAGGCTTCCGGCACCAATTGACAATACCATTAATTGTGGATTGATATTGTTGTGCATCATGAGTGGTGCAATAATTCCGCCGGTTGTTAATCCTGCAACTGTTGCTGAACCGAGGCATGCACGAATGATGGCTGCCATCAACCATCCTAATATTAATGGTTGTACCGGGAGATTTTGTAAGCCTGCTGCAATCTGCTGACTAATTCCACTATCAACTAAAATTTGTTTGAATGCACCGGAGCCTGCTATTATAAGAAGTATCAATACAATATCTTTCATGGCATCTCCATAAACTTCCATTAATTCTTTTATTTTTTTCCCTTGCCTTATTCCTAGCGACCAGGTAGCAACAATTAAAGCAATAAGCATCACGACTGAAGGATCTCCGAAAAAAGCAATAGCATTATTCCACACAGTATTTCCTTTAATTATTATTGGGAGAACGGTGGCAATGATCAATAAAATAACCGGTAGTAAAGCGGTAAAAAAACTATTGGCAGCGCCGGGCAATTCTTCATCGGGTATATCTGTTGGCAAAAAAGTTTTTAGTGGTTGTGAAGGAATTTTTTTAAGGGTTAATGAGAACAATGGACCGGCAATAATGATTGCTGGAATTGCAATGGCAATACCATACAATAATGTAACGCCGATGTTTGCATTAAACTGTACGGCGAGTGCAACAGGTGAGGGATGCGGTGGCAAAAATCCATGTGTTACCGATAATGCTGCAAGCATGGGCAAGCCAATGTAAACCGCCGGAAGTTTGTATTTATAAACAACTGAAAAAATGAGTGGAACCATTAGCACAAAACCAACGCCGTAAAATAAAGGAATGCCGATAATAAACCCGGTTACAACCAAAGCGAGCTGTATATACTTTTCTCCAACAGCCTGCATCATTACCGTTGCAATTTTCTTTGCTGCACCACTCGTTGCTATCAGCTTGCCGAGCATTGCACCGAGGCAAATAATTATTACTAGTCCTGCAAGTGTATCACCAATTCCTTTTTGAACAGATGAAGAAATTTTATTCAAAGGCAGCCCTAACAACAAACCCGCAACAATTGATACAACAAGGAATGCAAGAAACGGATTTACTTTGCCCCAGGCAATAAGCAATATCAGGAATACTATGCACACAACGATACTTATTAATGCCATTGCTATTGTTTTATTATTAGTTTTTGTCCGGCATTGTTCACGGTGTTTCCTGTTGATTTTTCATCAGCTAACATGCCGGGTTTATCTTTATTAATCCATTAATCCTAAATTTTTTCATGGCATCCATCCTTGCAAATTTTCCTGAACGCTGTTCTATCGTAAAAGATTTTAGCTTCATTATAATTAAAAATAAACCGGCGAAAAAGCACCCTTCATAATTGTAATTAATTCCTTCATCTTCATAGAAAGTAGAAGTTCCATTTGTTAGAGAACAGCTTTTTAATGTACTAATCCCGATGACTCACAATTTCAACTCTACCTTTTTACCGGTTTTTACTGCTAAATAAATTGCGTCGATAATCTTTAAATCCTTCAATGCTTCTCCGCCGTCCACGGGTATTGGTGGTTGTTTACCTTCTAAAATAATTGCAGCCATCTCATCCATTTGCACAGTTTGATGCGTTACATGAGGCTGATTTAATTCGCCCTTATTTGTGCGGCCTTTAATGGGGCCATAGCCGGTAGACGGTTGCAATTCAGCAAAACCATTTTCAGCACTTAGGAAAAAGCGATCCAAATTATTCATGTTGTAAGTTGATAAACAGGATGCTACTGCTCCGCCGGGAAAGCCGAGTTGAAATTGAATGGTTTCATCAATGCCTTCTTTAAACATGGTAGTGTTTGTTTTTGTTTCTTGTGCCGTTACCCATACAGGTTCTTCGCCTACCATATAACGTGAGCCATTGACAGAGTAAATGCCTATGTCCATCATTGAGCCGCCACCGCTTAGTTGTTTGTTCAATCGCCACTGATTTGGGTTGCCTATTTTAAAACCGCTTAATCCCTGGAAGAATAAAATCTTTCCGAACTCTCCCTCTTTTCTCATGCGGACTATTTCCAAGGTTTTCGGTTCAAAGTGCATCCTGTATCCTACCAGTAATTTTACATTCGCCTTATTACAGGCATCAATCATTTCCTGTCCTTCTTTAGCATTTATACCCATTGGTTTTTCGCAAATAACCTGCTTCCCGGCTTTGGCTACCCGTATAACCTGATCGTGATGT
>JBPCQG010000199.1:0-13934 GCA_050998315.1 Chitinophagaceae bacterium | reverse complement strand
GGTGCTCTGAAATGCAGTAGCTCATGAACTATTACATAGTCGCCTAAATCTTTTTCAATGTCCAACAATTCATCATTGAATGTCAGGTAACCTTTTGCTGAATACGATGCCCACTTGTTTTTCATTTGACGCAAAGCAATTCGATTTGGTTTCACACCTATTTTGCCTGCAAAGTGCAACACACGGTTTTTAAATTCTTCTTTGTCCTTCCAGTTTTTCATCAAATATTAAATGCTTTAAAAAGATAAGAGAAAAATGTTTCTACAAATTGAACGATAGTATCATCATCTGCTGTCGCATCATTTTTCATTATGGCAAACATTACCTGCTGTCGCAGCTCACGCAAATCAGTTTCACTTTCCTTCCAGTAAGGATATTTTCCAAATGCTTCTTTGATACTTCTTGCAATCACCTCAGCGTTATTAAATTTTTTATCAAGCAGCAATACATAAACTGACATGGCAATATCATCAAATTGTTTTTCTGCTTTTATTTTTTCGTTCTCATTTTTTTGTTCAAGCAGTTCTTCTAATCTTTTTAATGTTTGGAGGGTTGTGAGTTGGGCATCTTCATATAGTTCTTTAATACGGTCAGCTTTTTCCTGCAGGCTTATCATCATCAGTTTATTCGCATCCTCTTCAGCCCATTTTTCAATTGATTTAATAAGGTTAATCACTTTTATGTTTTCATATTTTGCCCCATCTTCTTTTATTAGCTGTAAACCATGTTCATCAATGGAATAATATTTTTCCGGTTCTCCTATGTCTGAAATATTAACCTTTCCCTTAACCAGTTCCTCTGTCTTTCTCATAAAATCCCTGTCAGCATATACTCTTTTCACAAAAGCATTGCGAACAATTGCATATATGCTGCTCAAAGTTTTGTATGGTTCAATGAATGGTAAAAGAAATTCGTCTGGTGAAATGATTTCGTAAAGCATTTCAATTTGCTTGTAGAATTTGAAGAACTCTGTCCGCTTTGATTTGTCTTTAAAAATTTCAATCAATTTATCTGTTTGCTTATCATCAAACGGATGTGAAACCAAACCCAAATATTCTTTGCCTTCTTTCTCCATCTTTTGTTTGAAAAGATTTTTCAGCAAGTCAATATCTTTCACTACTGCGTTCACTTCATCGCTGTCAAACGCTAATGCTTTTTCCAACTTGTCAAAAATGCCAATAAAGTCCAACACAAAACCATGTGGCTTTTTCAATTCCTTTTCTTCGTTCTCATAAGGTCTGTTCACCCGTGCGATTGCCTGCAACAGTGTATGGTCACGCATGGGCTTGTCTAAATACATTGCATACAAGCAAGGTGCATCATAACCCGTGAGCAATTTTTCTGTAACGATTAAAATCTTTGGCAACTTGTCAATGTTTGCAAAATCTTTTCGCACTGCTTTTTCTTCGCCTTCACTCAAATAATATTTCTTCAACACTTCGCTGTCGTTGTGTGCTGCTGTGTAAACTACCTGCGAATATTCAGGTGAAAGATATTTGTCCAATGCTGCTTTATACAATGCACATGCTTCTCTGTCCACACCAACTAAAAATGCTTTGTAACCTAACGGCTCAACATTTTCTGAAAAGTGTTTTGCAACATACTTTGCAATTACATCAACTCTTTGATGTGCTTTCAAAAAAGTTTTTGTCTGAACTGCTTTTTGCAAAATCTTATTCAACTCGTCAATGTCGCTTATGCCTTCGGCTTCTGCCAACGATAAAAATTCTTTATCTAAAATTTCAGCAGGCACGAGCATTTCATTTGGTGCAAGTGCATAGAAGAGTGGAAGAGTAGTTCCGTCTTTTATTGAATCTGCAATACTGTATTTGTGCAAGTAACCTTTATCATCTTCGCCTCCGAAAATTTTAAATGTTCCTTTTCCGAAAGCTGTTTTGTCAACTGGTGTTCCTGTAAAACCAATCAGCGAAGCGGAAGGAATTGCAGCCATTAAATAGGTTCCTAAATCTCCTCCTGTGGTTCGGTGTGCTTCATCAATCAGCACATAAATATTTTTACGGTTGTTGATTGGTCGTTCCGTTTTATCAAACTTGTGAATCATTGAAACAATAATTCCCCGGTAATCTTTTTCAAGCAACCTGTCCAACTCGGCACGGGTAAAAGCCCAACTCACATTGCCAACTCCCAACTGTTCCAGATTTCTTTTCATCTGGTCTTCCAATTCATTTCTGTCAAGCAATAAAATGATTGTCGGCTTTTCTGTTTGCGGTGCTTTGTAAAGCATCTCTGCCGTTTTGATAATCGTAAAAGTTTTTCCGCTTCCCTGTGTGTGCCAAACCAAACCTCTTTTCTTCGTGGTGTCAATGCAACGGTCAACAACTAATTCGGTTGCTTCTGTTTGATGTTGCTTGAGAATAAACTTGTTTAGTTCTTCGTCTTTCTCTGCAAACAAAATATAGTTCTTTATAAAGTTCAGGACTTTCGGAATCGCACAAAATGTTTTCACTTTGGCTTCCAGGTTTCCGATTTCTTCGTGCTTCCAATTGAAAATATTTCTGCGAACTAAATTCCATGTAACACCATAAGAAAAGCCCAACGATTCTGTAACAGAAATAATTTGTTGAGGCAACATCATTTCAGGAGTTTCCCTGTGGTATCTTCTCAACTGGTCAATGCCAATTGCTATTGCTTCATCCTTTGTTGCGTTCTTGCACTCAATAACTAAAACAGGAATTCCGTTGATTAAGAAAACAACATCTTCACGGTTTGCATAATGTCCGTTGAATACAGTGTATTCCTCTGTAACATGATACACATTGTTTTCAGGGTGTGAATAATCAATCAATGATAAATTAAGGTCTCGGTTTTCTGCTTTGCAGAAAAATGTTTTTTCTCCTCTAAGCAAATTCAAAAAATCACGGTTGCCATGAATCGTATTTTGAAAATTGGTGAGTGTCCGCACCAACTCTTCTTTGCTGTATTCGTATTTCGGATTAAACGCTGTTACTTTCTCAAATAAAATATCATCAAAAAAATGTGATGCTCTCCTTGCCTGTTCTTTTGGTGTTGCTGCTTGTCTGTCAAACTTGCGAAGTGTTTCCGATTCACTTTGAGAAATAAAAGTCCATCCGATTTGCGTTGCATAAACGGTTATAGGATATTGAACTGATTTATGTTCTGTAGGTGTTGGCATTCACTTGTTGTTATTTTTTTCTCATTGAAAATTCCCAGCCATTGTCTTCAAAAAATTCAAACAGGTTCATGTGTCTTACCTTAAAGTGTTTACATACTGCCGGAATCTTTGTATTGCTTTCACTCTTTTCAGTACTGACTACTACATAATCAGCATCTTTTCCAAACAGGTTTTCTTCCCGCATTTTTTCTATTACCAATGCAATAATCCATGGGTCAGCCTGGTCTTTTTTTAAGTTGGCGTCAATCAATCGAGGAAATGCAGTGAGTATTTGTAACGCTAATTGTCCTTGTACATTTGTGATTGGAAGAAAGGAAGATTTATATTTTGAAATTAACTTTGCTATTTCATCCTTAGTTCCTGTAGCAGGAACAATTTCATTATAAACCATATCATGCGATATGATTCGTTTCTTTTTAAATAATTCTTCCAACTGCTTCCATAAATCATTAATCAATCGTGACGGGTAATATCTGTTTATCCAAATCAGTGCGCTTGAATCAAAGCAGTATATATTGGAGGTTTCAGATTTCATTTAACAGGCGACTCACATTCAGGTTTAAAGCGCTGGAGGCTTGTGTGTAAGAAATACGATTGTTATTCATAGCTTCCAGTACCATGTTATAAAAAGTTTCACCCCGGCTTGCACGGCTTTTTACTTCGGGTTTAATAGGTCCGCCTTTTTTCTTTTCTATTTTTTTGTAGGTTGTTTTTATCTGGTCAAGCAGGCGGAAAAATTTTATATCAGAAATTTTATTTTCATCTTTCAATCTTCGCAAATAAACTTCCCGGCTTACTTTTAGTTTAGAAGCATAAGCAGCAATCTCTTTCAAATCATCTGTGTGCTCAATCTGATTTGACGGAACTAAAAAACTTCCCGCAAACTCATTGCACTTCCATTCTTCTGGTTGTTTCACGGTTGCTTTTTCAAACAGGCACAATCCGCTTTGATTACGAAGTATGTGTGCCAATTCATGAAAGATGGTAAAGATTCTATGCGTATAGGAAAAATTGGAATTGACAATAATGGCGTGAGGCAATTTTTCAGTTAAACAAAAACCTTCCACTTCATTTACGGGCATGGCAAACTGGAAAACTAAAATTCCCAAACGGTCTTCTACAGCCAACCGCCATTTGCGATACGCTTCAAAGTCGCTTATAAATTGCATCTGATCTTCAATACTTATATTCAGCAACTCACGAAGAGCATGAAA
The DNA here is from genome assembly GCA_050998315.1 of Chitinophagaceae bacterium. Taxonomy (GTDB): domain Bacteria; phylum Bacteroidota; class Bacteroidia; order Chitinophagales; family Chitinophagaceae; genus Ginsengibacter. The sequence goes on along the minus strand of JBPCQG010000199.1, from coordinate 9,566 downwards.
ACTGAAGTCTTTTATTTTTTCTTTTACTCCGGGGATCCATTCATAACGGCTCTTCCAGTAAGCTTCGCCCTGAAGTTCTGAAGCCATTTCACAGAAATAATTTACATCACGCATTACCTCCAACATCTTTTTAGAAAGTTTGCTGTCAGCAGGACTGAGGTTGCGAAAATCTTTCGGCTTTAAAATTTTGGGCGGTGTTGCAGGCAGAAGAAAAACTGCTAACTGACGCTTATATGTTCCGGCAATAGTTTTGAGTTTCCCTAGTGGAATATTTTTCCCTTCTATTTCCCAACGCTTATAGCGATCGGTTGCTACATCTATTTTTTCTGCAATCTCTGACGGGTCGTATCCGGATTCTTCTCTTGCCCAACGCAATACCTTGGGGTTTATATTTAATTCTATACGACTCATGGTTACAAATTAAATGTTTTTGTTTATGGTTCTGCTGCTATGCTTAGTTTTTCTTCTTTAATTGAATACTCTTTTCCAAAACTAATATCCTTCACTCTTATTTCTCCTGTCATTAATTGTTGAAGCATACTTTGAAACAATTGTGTGAGGGTTTGTTTTCTGGTTTGATGATTGGTAATTTTCCTTAATAAACTTTCAATAGATAAAGTGATTTCTTCCTGTTCCTTAATATCAGGAATAGGAACTAAAACAGATTTTATTGTCCCTGTATTTATATTAAATTTTCCATCAGCAGTTCTCATTGCTTTGCCTGATAAAAACCTTTGTCCTGTTTCTGTTCTTGCATAAAGATTAAAAAAGGCAGGCATCAAAAAATCCCTTTTTACTTTTATTCTTATGAGGTAAGAAGCAAAGTAACATTGCTTCATTTCGTCTTTGTACATGGCACATCGTCCAGCATTTTCTTTTACACCGTTTGTTCTAACAAATAACAAATCACCAAAACTTAAAATTAATTTATCAATTTCATTCTGGTTCAATTTTCCAAATTTCAAATCAGAAATATCAATGCTCCCTTTGATAATATTTGGTATTCTTAAAACTGGATACGTGGTTGTTTCTTCATAGCTGCATTTAACAGAAGTACCATAGTCAATTTGAGTAATTACTTCCTCTAATTTAACTACCTCCCAACTCTGCGGCACTAAACCAATTTCGGTTTGTTTTTGTTTTTTGTTTTTTATGCCTTCGGTAAAAAGTTTTTGCATTAACGCATTTTTCAATTCTGTTGCTGTTCGTATCAGTTCTTCTTGCTTTTGAATTGCAGTTTGAATGAGAGTGAGTATGTAAGAAATGGATTGTTGTTCTTTTACTGATGGCAATGGAATTTTAATTCCTCTAACATCAGAATCTCTAACAGCAGGATAACTTGCTCCTCTTTGTAAACTTCCAATTTGTTTAATATAAAATTCGGTTAGAAGAAAAAAATATAAAAAACGAAAATCTGCTTTTGTGCTATCTGTTTTCAGCACACAATATCCAGTGCTGCACAATTCATCATTCAATTCACTTTTTATAATTGCAACTCTTTTTAATGTTGGTCTTACTGTTGCGAAAATTATGTCGTTGGTTTCAATAACTTTTCTTGCTCTGCTTGGAGCATCTTTCCCGTTGAATGTTGAATATTCTTTTACTTCAAACAAAGTATTATCAACTCCAGAAACATCAACATACTTTATTTTTTCATTGGGCTTTTTACTTGGGTCTCTTTGTTGTGTTTTCAAAACAAGTTTATTGATTGGAACATAATCCCAATCATCAGGTATCAATCCTATTTCTGTTTGCTTCATCAATACCCGATTTTTTCTAAAACAGTTTTTAGTTCCCTGTCAATATCTTTTGCAGAATTGTTCAAGTTTTTTAATTCATCAACCAACTCTGCAATTCCTCTGTGTTCGGTTGCATCAGCCGTGTGTATGTATCTGCTTGGGCTTATGTTGTAATCGTTCTTTTCTATTTCTGCTTTCGTTGCAATCATTGCAAACTTTTCTGCCTTGCCTTTTCCTTCTGCAAATAATTCTTTGTAAGTGTTTACAATTTTTTCTATTGCTTCATCACTTAAATAATTTTTCGGGTCGCCTTTGGTAAAGTCGCGGCTTGCATTAATGAGAATAAATTTTTCTTTCAGTTGCTTTGGTTTGTTCTTGTTTAAGAACAACACAATGCCTGGTGCACTGGTGTTGTAGAATAAATTTTCGGGCAAATACAAAACACCTTCAATTAAATCTTCCTCTACAAACCACTGGCGTATTACTTTCTCACGGTCTTTGCTTTTGCTTCCGCTTCCTCTGCTTACCGCACCAGTATCTAAAACAATTGCTGCTCTGCCGTTGGGTTTCATGCTGCTTAAAATGTGCTGTGCCCAAGCCCAGTCGGCACTGTCGCTTGGTGGAAACGGAACAACTGCATTGTCCGGAAAACGATTTGCAAAACGGTTCAATTCATCGTTCTCATAAATATCCTGTACAAATGATTTTTGATTCCACATCGGGTTGGCTGTAACCAAATCAAATGCTTTCAATCCTTTACCTTTAAAATCAAACCTGTCTGGTTTTGTCATGGTGTTGCCAATGGCAATTTCGCCTTCCATTTCATGTATCACCATGTTCATGTTTGCCATTGCCCAGGTGGCTGAAGTGTATTCCTGTCCATAAAGTTTTAGGGGAGCATATTTTGTCTTGCTTCGCATTTCCATCTTTTCTTCAAGTACCAATTCCATTTTAATCAGCAGTCCTGCACTTCCGCAATTGGGGTCATACGCTTCCATGCCTGCTTCGGGGTCAAGTATTCGTGCCATCACAAAACCAACTTCTTTAGGAGTGTAAAACTCTCCTGCACTTTGTCCCCCTCCCTCGGCAAATTTTCTGATTAAGTATTCATAGCTTCTGCCGAGGATGTCGGGTTCAACATCTTTTAATCCCAATCTTTTTTCGCTGATGCGATTGATGAGCAAAGAAATTTGGTCATCATCCATGTCCCGTTGTCCGTGTGTGGTGGCGTTGTAATCAATGCGGTCAATAATGCCTTGTATTCGTGCATTTTCTTTTGCAATGCCCCGCATGATGTCGGTGAGTTGCTGCCCAATACTTTCTTTTTCTTTTGCCTGCAAAAGTTTTATCACACTCCATGTATCATCGTTTTCAACGTCGTTTGCTCTAATCGGTAAATAAAAACGAACCAGCTTGTGGTCTTTGTCAATCAAGCCCAAAGCCCTTTTGCGGCTTCCGACTTCTTCTTTCATTTTGTTTACCTCATCATCAAATACATCGCACAAGCGTTTTACAAACACAAGCGGTAAAATGAAATCTTTATACTTGGGTGCATCCTGTGCTCCTCTGATTGCACAAGCGGCATCCCACAACCAACTTTCAAGGGTTTTTTCTTTTTCGTCTGCTTTAGATTTTGCCATTCATATTTTTTTATTTCGTTCCCGATTCAATTATTTGTTTTGCCATTGCATATTCTTCTTCATAATTCAATCCCAGCTTATCTTCTTCTCCCGGCATAGCCAATGCCCAGCTTACATAGTAGTAAGCCAAAATGTTGTAGCCGCTAAAAAGTTTGTTAGGGATTGAGGAAATGCTGTAATCTTTTTTTCCGGGCCTGTAGCCTTCTGTTCCCTGCATGGCTATTTCAAATGCTATCTTTTTAATTTCGTCTTTCGCCATTCCTTTAAAGAATTGTAAAGCCTCCACCATAAACATTACCACAGCCATGTTTGTCCCAATGGTTTCCTGCGACTTTTGGAAATTTTCCATTTGCCTTTCTTTGTATGGGTCTGCGGATTCTACATCGTAAGGATCTTTTTCAATGGAGGAAAGAAGGTTGTCTATGTCTGTTCTCTTTGTCCGGTATTCCTTTTCGCTTACGAGTTCAAAATTTTTATCCAACTGTAAATCTTCAGCCCAATGTAAAACCAATTCATATTCTTCCGCCGGTTCTTTGTCTTCTTTGTATTGCAAATACTCTTCATAAAAAGCATTGGCATGCTTTAACTCACTTTGTGTTGCCTGGAAATCTTTTAGAAAATCAATACCAAATAATTCCCTGAATTGAATTGCATTAACGATATTATAGATCTTACTTTTTGATAAAATATCTTTCGGGGACAGATCAATTATTTTTTTATCGGTTACCGCTTTCAATCCTTCCTGTACCAGGGCATAGAGAGAAAGGAATTGATAAGGCCTTAGCTCAGCATATTCGATGTACAAAAAATTTTCTATGAACAGATCAACAGGGGTATTATAAATCTGCCTGTTCATTCCATCAAAAAGAGCTGAGCAATAATCTGCAACTGCCTTATCAGAAACTCCTAGTTTGTTTAATTTCTTAATTGTTGGCTCAAGTCCTTTAATGAATTCCTTTTTATGGTTTTGCGTTGCTACGAAGAGTTGATTCAGTTCGTCTTTCCTTGCTTCAATTACAAAGTGTAAGTGAACCAATTCATGCATGATCAGATGCTCAACGGATGTATACTTAGGCTTATATCTTACTATGTGTTTTGGCCTGTTGTAGTTTTCAGCAAATTCAATTTTAGCCGCTGTAGGGATTTCAGCATCTTCTACAATGTCTATTTCGGTGCCACCTTCAAATTCAAGTTTGTGCCTGTATTCTCTAAAAATTCTTTTGCCTTCATTTGTTGCAATTATTCGCTTTGCCATGTCAAAGACTTGTCTTACTGAGTTTTGATAAAGTGTATCTCTATTCTTATTAAGTTTTATTGCCTGAATAGTGCTGAAAAATGCGGAGTTTAAATCATTCTCTTTTTCAGCAATCATTCCTAAAGCAAAGTGTGTGTTAGGATATTGGTCATTGATCTTTATTGCTTCCCAAAAATATTTTTTTGCTTCTTCGGTTTTGCCTTGTTGCATAAGGTTTGCACCGATATTATTAATAGCAATATTGTCGTTTGGATTTGCAATTAAAGCCTGGTCATAATACTTCATTGCTGTGGGAACATCATTTTTAAATTTGGCAAAAATGTTTCCTATCATCAGCAAAGCATAACCGTTTTTGGAGTTCCACCGCAGTGCATCAATTAAACAATTAATTGCTTCTTCCTGATCGCCTTCGTCAGAAAGAATTTGTCCCATGATCCTGTGATACTCGGAATTGGCAGGATTCTTTTCAATAAGTTTTTTAAGAATTGGTTTGGCGGCTGAGTATTTGCCTTGCTCGCAAAGTGCTACAGTTTTTTTGTAATCTGCTTCCTGAGAGATTATTGTTGGAGTATCAATTTCTATTGTTACCCAATCATTGTCGACGCTTACTTTTGGTCTGTAAGGCCCGTAAGTATAATAATTTTCTAAAGTTTGGATAATAAGATCATTACCCCCCCCCCGCGTTAATTCAGGAAAGATCGTAAATAAGAAGTCATCTAATTTATGAATAATCTTCATTTCTTCCGTTCTTAATTTTAGTTATTACAAAATTCATCACTTCAAATTATAATAAACTTTTTGTACATCTTCATCCTGTTCTAAATTATCAACCAATTTTAAAACTTCTGTCGCCTGTTCCTCATTTAATTCAACGGTGTTAGTTGGTATCCGTGTTAGTTCTGCAGTAATAATCTCAATTTTTTTTTCTTCAAGCGCTTTACTCATGTTCCCAAATTCATTGTATGCCGTGCGGATTACAATATTACCATCAGCATCTTCGCCAATTTCTTCCAAGCCAAAATCTATTAGTTCCAACTCGAGCTCTTCAATATTTAAATTGGTATTTTTTATTTTAAATTCTCCCATCCGGTTAAATGTAAAAGCCACACTTCCGGTTGTTCCCAAACTGCCATGTCCTTTATTAAAATGCATGCGAACATTAGCTACAGTCCTTGTGGGGTTATCAGTTGCCGTTTCCACCAGCAATGCAACACCATGCGGCGCATATCCTTCATAGAGCATTTCATGGTAATCGGTTTTGTCTTTTCCCATTGCCCGCTTAATTGCTGCATCCACACGATCCTTAGGCATATTTACTGCTTTGGCATTTATTATACAACGACGCAAAGCTGAATTATTTGCAGGGTCAGGTCCGGCTATCTTTACTGCCATGTCAATCTCCTTACCAATCCGGGTAAATTGTTTTGCCATTTTATCCCAACGGGCAAACATGGTTGATTTACGAACTTCAAAAATTCTTCCCATTAATACTAATTGAAAATTAAAAATGTAAAAGGCAAAAATAAAACTCCATTATCATTTTTCGTTTATCATTTTGCATTCGCTCTACCGACTAACTCTCTTATTTTTGCGCATGTCCGAAATGTATAGCTATCAAAGTCTATTTAGTTTTTCTAAAAATATTTTTTTAAAGATTGGTTGCAATGATGAAGATGCTGAAACTGCTGCCACTTCACTGCTTTCAGCTGATTTGAGAGGAGTGGATAGCCATGGTGTGGCAAGGCTTAGTGGCTATGTTCGTTTATGGGAAGTAAAAAGAATCAATGCTAAACCCTTAATAAAGATCATTCATGAAACACCATCCACTGCAACAATTGATGGTGATGCAGGCTTAGGTTTGGTAGTGGCGCCCCATGCAATGAAGGTGGCAATTGAAAAAGCAAACCAGGTAGGTAGCGGATGGGTAAGTGTAAAGAACAGTAATCATTTTGGTATTGCAGGTTCGCATGCAATGATGGCATTAGAGAATGATATGATAGGTATTGCTATGACGAATGCATCGGCGCTGGTAGCTCCTACTTTTTCCGTTGAAAGAATGTTAGGTACAAATCCTATTGCTGTGGCAATTCCTGCAGGTGATGAACCTGCATTTGTTGCAGACTTTGCTACAACAACAGCTGCCAATGGAAAGCTTGAAATTTTGCAAAGAAAAAATTCTGCTATGCCTGTCGGTTGGGCACAAACAAAAGATGGTGTACCTTCTACCGATCCACATGTATTAAAAAATGGTGGGGCATTATTGCCCTTGGGTAGCGATAGGGAACATGGCAGCCACAAAGGTTATGCATTAGGCTGTGTTGTTGATATTTTTTCTGCTGTTTTAAGTGGCGCTAATTATGGTCCCTGGGTGCCACCATTTCCTGCCTATGTTGCAATGCCTGAGAATATGCCGGGAGAAGGCGTTGGACATTTTTTTGGTGCTATGAGGATAGATGCTTTTCGTTCCGCACCAGAATTTAAAATGCACATGGATAAATGGATACAAAGATTTAGATCTGCAAAAACTATAGAAGGGGAGAAAAGAGTTTTTATTCCTGGGGATATTGAAAGGGAGATGCAAGTAGTGAGAATGAAAGAAGGAATTCCTTTGCTGCAGGCGGTAATTGATGATTTAAAAAATTTAGGAGAAAAGTTTGAAATTTCTTTTTGATTTTATCAACCCTAAGCAGCATCTATAAGAAAATTAGCGTCTAATAAAAAAATAGCTTATGAGAATATTTGTATGTGTGCTTTTACTATCATTACTTTCTTCCTGCTGGAAATGGAAGATTGATCCTCCCAATCCTGTACCACCTGGGCCTGCCGTTATTAAAAACGTATGGGGTAATAAACCCATTTATGGTATTGATACTACAGCAAAGAAGCTAATTTTTATAAACCAGCCACAAGCTGTTGTAATACCCGGAAATATTTATGTAAAGGGTAATTATATTTTCCAGACAGAAGTTGGTAAAGGCCTGCATGTTATTGATAATACAATACCTTCTGCCGCACATAGAATTGGCTTTATTACCATAAATGGATGTTCTCAAATTTCAATTAAAGGAAATAATCTCTATAGTAATAATTATGATGATCTTATAGTGGTAGATATTTCAGATGCTAATAATGTAAGAGAAATAGGTAGAGTAAGAGGCGCATTTCCGGAAGGAAGAAGAAATTATTTTTACATTCAACCCATAGAATCGGGATATTTTGAATGTCCCAGATACGACAGTGTTGTAATAGGTTGGCGTAAAGATTCAGTCAAAGCTTTGTGTTTTAAAAATTAAACATTCAAAATTTATTTATGAAATTCTCATTCAAATATTTTTTATACATTATAATAATTGTGTTTATTTTTTCCTGTACAAAGGAGGCTGTAAATTCCACAACTGCCAATTCAGCTTCCAGTGATGTGGGCAAAGGCGGATCTTTGGCACGCTTTACCATTGTTGGCAATTATTTATACGCTGTAGATAATCACTTTTTATACACTTATAATATTACAGACCCTAAAAATCCTGTAAAAACAAATACCTCTGCTGTAAACTTTGACCTGGAAACGATTTATCCATTTAAAAATAAGTTATTCATAGGTTCAAGAACAGGCTTATATATTTATTCCATAGATACTCCTTCCGTCCCTTTAAAAATTGGCGAAGCTAAACATGGACGCAGCTGTGACCCCGTAGTGGCAACAGATTCTGTAGCCTATGTAACACTTAAAGGGAATTCTATTTGTGGCCCGGCAGAAGATGGTTTGTACGTGCATGATATTAAAAATATTTTTCAGCCATTGCTTAAAACTACCATAAAAATAAGTACACCTGAAGGGTTGGGTTTACAGGATAGTACTTTGTATGTTTGTTGTAATCGCAATGGATTAAGGATTTATAATGTATCTAATCCATATAATCCGATTGAGCGAAAAGTGTTGGCCGATGCCAATTACAAAGATGTTATTCCCTATGGAAATTTGCTCGTATGTTATGTAACAACAGGTATTTTACTTTACGATATTTCCAACCCGGTTAATCCTGTTTCCCTAAAGCTAATTGCAAACTGATTTTTTTATTTCTTAGCTATTACAATACTTTTGCCTTCTTAATAATTTCAAAACAAATCCCCTTTAGGGGTATGGTATATGAAAGTAATGAAGTTTGGGGGCACCAGTGTTGGCAAGCCTGAAAGAATGTTCGAGATAGCGAGGCTTATTACCGGTGATGATGAACAAAAAATTGTTGTATTGAGTGCATTGAGCGGCACAACAAATTCACTCACAGAAATTAGTAACAGTTTATCAAAAGGAGACCGGGCTGCAGCAAAACAACATATTGATGCATTGGAACAGCATTACCAGAATTTTATTATTCAATTGGTAAAAACCGAGGACGCTTACAATAAGGCAAAAGGGGTTATTGCGGAGCATTTCGAGTTTCTAAATATCATTCTTAAAATTTCATTCAGCGAAGCTTTAAACAAAGATATTCTTGCGCAGGGCGAGTTATTGAGCACAAAGCTTTTTGGAATTTACCTTGAGGAACAAAAGATAGATCATGTATGGCTGCCGGCTTTGGATTTTATGACCATTGATACGGTTGACGAACCACAGATCGGTGGTAGAAAAGTTAAGCTCACCCAACTACTTAACCGCTACAAGGAAACAAAACTTTTTTTAACACAGGGGTACATTTGCCACAATGCAAAAGGTGAGGGGGATAGTTTAAAAAGAGGAGGGAGTGATTATTCAGCATCGCTTATTGCAGCGGCAACCAATGCCGCGGTTTGTGAAATATGGAGTGATATTGACGGCATGCATAATAGCGACCCAAGAATTGTAAATAATACAAAACCGATAGAACAATTAAGTTTTGAGGAAGCAGCAGAACTGGCTTATTTTGGTGCGAAAATTTTGCATCCCGCCAGCAT
>JBPCQG010000131.1:0-2548 GCA_050998315.1 Chitinophagaceae bacterium | reverse complement strand
ACGTATATAAAATCCAATAATGAGTTTATTGGCTGGTGTGGCTTAAAATACCGTCCTGAGTTGGATGAAATTGACCTGGGTTACCGTCTCAAAAAAAATGCCTGGGGAAAAGGTTATGCTACTGAAGCGGCAAAACATACTCTTTATCATGGCTTTAATAAACTATATCTCAAACTCATAACGGGCAGGGCACACATTCAAAATATCGCCTCCATAAAAGTTTTGGAAAAAATAGGTATGCAATTTATAAAGGAAGAAAGGGTGGATAATTGCCAGGTCAGGACATATACGGCCTTAAATCCCTCATAATAATTCGGGATGATAAACCTGCTTAAGAGCCGAAAAAAAATTATTTGCGAAATATTTCGTAATTCAAAAAATGTATCTATATTTGATCTACTAAATATTTCGTACATAAAAATTAAAAAGATGAAAAAGATTATTTTATTTACATTATGCTGGCCGCTTTTTTCTTATCCGATATATGCACAAAAAGAAAAAACAAAAGGAGACAGCCGGGAGGTCATCATTATAAAAAGTGGTGGCAAAGAGAAAAAACTCACTATCGAAACCAGGGATGGTGAAGTATTTATAAATGGTAAACCTTCATCAGAATATAAGGATGATGATGTTAATGTTATACGGCAAAAGTTTAATGGTGATAAAAACTTTTTATATACACCAGGCGGACGCAACTTTAATTTATTTAATGAGGATAGTGAAAAGAAGGCTTTTCTTGGCGTAACAACTGAAAAAGTTGATGATGGTGTAAAGATCACAGATATATCAAAGGGCAGTGCGGCAGAAAAAGCCGGTTTAAAAGAAGGTGATGTTATTAATAAAATAGGAAACAAAAAGGTCACTGATCCTGAAGATCTTATGGATGCAGTTACAACTTACAAACCCAAAGAAGATGTAATTATTTCTTATAAAAGGGATGGCAAAGCAGCCGATGTAAAAGCCACCATGGGAGATAGAAGTTTTTCCAGATCTTTTTCTTTTAACGGCAGCGGTATGAATAATGGAGATTATAATTTTACAATGCCTAAAATGGCTACTATTCCTCATCAGCCTCTTGCTATGTCCTGGGGATTTGGACGTGGAAGATTAGGTGTGAGAATTGAAGACACTGACAATGATAGCGGCGCAAAGATTACTGATGTTCACGATGAATCAACTGCAGCAAAGGCAGGTTTGAAAGAGAATGATATCATTACAGGAGTGAATGGCAATAAAGTAAAAGATGTAAATGAAGTAAGAAAAGAATTATCCGATCTTAAAGACAAAACTTCTTATAATATAAAAGCTAAAAGAGGTGGTTCTGATATGAATTTTGAAATAAAGATTCCTAAAAAGATTAATAAAGCGGATCTCTAACCTTTTTTTCTCTAGTGTGTTTATGTATAAAGGCTGCTCTTATGGGCAGTCTTTTTTATGCGGTGAAATAGCTGCAAATGGTTTTCATACCTTAGCAAAATGTTGGATCAGCAAAAATATGAAGCAGTTATCGGGCTTGAAGTACATGCACAATTACTAACTAAAAGCAAATTGTTTTGTGGTGATAGCACCGAATTCGGTGCCCCTCCAAATACTAACATTAGCCCTGTTTCTTTAGCACATCCCGGTACATTGCCAAAAATGAATAAGAAAGTTATTGAGTATGCAATTAAGTTAGGGATTGCTCTGCATTGTGATATTGAACGCAACAATTATTTCGCAAGAAAAAATTATTTCTATCCCGACCTACCTAAAGGTTACCAAATTTCGCAACATACTACTCCTATTTGTAAAAATGGCTTTGTAACAATTAATGTTAATAATGTTGAAAAAAATATCAGGCTTAACCGGATTCATATTGAAGAAGATGCTGGTAAAAGTTTACATGATATAGATGAAAATTATACATGCATTGATCTTAACAGGGCTGGAGTTCCCTTGCTGGAAATTGTGAGCGAGCCCGACATGAGTGATGCGGACGAAGCTTTTGCCTACGTAACCGGCATACGTAAACTGGTAAGATATTTAGGTATTTGCGATGGAAATATGGAAGAAGGCAGTATGCGTTGTGATGCAAATATTTCTATCAGGTTGAAAGGAGAAAAAAAACTTGGAACCAGGGTGGAAGTAAAAAATTTAAATTCAATCCGGAATGTAAAAAAGGCGATTGAGCATGAGATAACGAGGCTTATAGAGCTGTCTGAAAATGACGAAGAAATTATTCAGCAGACAAGAAGTTTTGATGCAGAAACAGGAACTACATTTCCCTTACGCACTAAAGAGGAAGCAAATGATTACCGTTAGTTTGCAGAGCCTGATCTTACCCCTTTTTTTATTACCGATGAAATGATGGAATCAATAAAGCAAACCATCCCTGCCTTATCGAAAGAATTGGAGATAAAATACCAGCAGGAGTTTGGCTTATCTGCTTACGATGTTAAAGTCTTGTGCGAAGATAGATCCACATCAGATTTTTTTGGATCTGTAATTCAGCATACCAATAATTACAAAGCCGCAGCTAATTGGTTGCTGGGTCCTGTAAGGAATTATC
>JBPCQG010000061.1:0-3957 GCA_050998315.1 Chitinophagaceae bacterium | reverse complement strand
TGGATAAATAAATTAAAACGCGGCGCACATATTGAAAGTTTAATTCATTCGCCAACATTGGATGAAGCAAAAGAACTTTTGGCTTATGGAAAGGGAGTAATAAAAATGATAACACTTGCGCCAGAAGTTTGCAGCAGAGAAGTTATTAATCTCATTTTATCAAGCGATATAATTATTTCTGCAGGGCATAGCAATGCAACCTTTGGCGAAGGAATAAATGCGTTTGATAACGGGATTGCAACAGCTACACATTTATTTAATGCAATGAGTCCGCTGCATCACATGGAACCGGGATTGCCAGGTGCTATATTGCAACATTCGTCGGTAATGGCAAGTATTATTCCTGACGGCTATCATGTAGATTTTGAAATGATAAGTATTTCAAAACAAATAATGAAAGAGAGGCTATTTATTATCACGGATGCTGTTACAGAAACTAATGAAGGTTTATATCCCCATCAATTGGTTGGAGATAAATATGAATCGAGTGGGATACTTAGCGGTTCTGCGATAACTATGGCAAAGGGTGTAAAAAATCTTGTTGATAAAACGGGAATTGAATTATCAGAAGCATTGCGAATGGCTTCATTATATCCTGCAAGATTATTAGGAATGAGCAACCAATTAGGAATAATTAAAAAAGGTTATAGAGCGGATATTGTTTTTCTTGATGACACGTTAAATGTTATTTAGAATTTGATTCCATATTTTTTTCTTTTATCAATTGTTTTACAACCTCCATTTTCCTGTCGATATCTTTTCTTATGGCCTCTACTGACGGTCCGACATAAATATCGGGCACTACACCTGTTCCCGTTTTCGGACCATGTTGATATTGCACCAGCCTAAACATTGGCAACCTCACTTTCACCCTGGTATTGGGTAAAGTAATATCGGGAATCATAATTCCTGAATTTCCGTACCATCCTCCCCCTGTATTTTCTCCCACGAGGGTAACATTGGATTGACCTTTAACAGCATTACAAAATAACGACGATGCAGAAAATGTAAGCCCGTTAGTAAGCACATACACATCTCCTGAATAATGATTTTTTTTCTTTTGCTTCATGGTATGCCTTTCCCAATATCCAAAATGGTAACGACCATCAGCATGCTTTTTGGTTAATAATAATAAACCCACGTTATTAAAAAAGCCCGACCTAATATATTTTGTATAGGGAGCAAAACTTTTACTGATTGCCACAGCGGTATCGGCTACCTTAAATGGAGTGTTCCGGATATATTTTGTAAGAGCGACGTAGTTGGAAATATCACCACCACCATTTGCACGAATATCAATTACAAGATTTTTTATATTATTTTTCCTTGTTGACTTAAATGAACGTCTGAAAAAAGCTTTAAGACGATTACCACCTGCAAAGCTGTTAATGGTCATCACCGATGTGCCATTGTTAGTTTGAAGAGAACGGACATTTCCTAATTTTTCTTTTCGGGAGATATGTTTTTCTTTTACAGGAGGAAAGTCTTTAATTTTTTTTAAAGTGTCCTCAGTAATACCAAATAGCGGTACAGAAACTTTTTTCCCCTTACCAATTCTATCAATATATTGAATAGTATAGTTTTTATAAATGCCGAAAACGTTTCGGTGAAAATATGGAAAGCTGGTACTTAAACGAACGTAGTTCACATTACTTTCGTATCCATCCTGCACCACGTAGCCGAACATTTTTTTAATAAGGTCGCCATTACTAATCCCGTTTATTGAAGTGATAAGCATTCCTTTTTTTATTACGGAATCTTTGCGATTAAGATTTGCAGTTACCACCATTGTATCCTTCCATATTTTTAAGTACAAAGGAAAAGACGGAATTCTTTTATTTCTGATAAACCTGTTCCATCCTTTGCTCATACTAAAACTAGTGTGCCCGCAGTGGATTTTATTGGTAAGAGGAGCTAAAATTTTCCAGCCAAACTGCAGTTCGGTCATGGAGTCAGAAATATTTCTGTATCCTTCATCAAAATAATAATCTATGCTGTCTTTGGAAGTATACCAATAAAGAGAAGGGTGTTTTTTTTCAAGAATATTTCTAAGCAGTTTGTAATCCTCCTGTAATTTTTCTTTTGGATATTTTTTATCAGCGACATAATTTTTGGAAACGGAGCAGCTTATTAATCCCATGCAGCTTATCGATATAAAAAGAACACTTCCGGCTTTCATTCTTTGGATATAGTTATTTATTTAAATGCATTCCAGCCCTGGGCAGTTATTGGATATTTACTACCGCCTTTGGTTATAATATTTGTTCCCTCCCCTTTTTCAGTAATGTAGCCGATAACACTAATCTGTTCATTCAAAACTATTTTGTCATACTCACTTTGTGAAAGTGTAAATACGAGCTCATAATCTTCGCCTCCGCTTAATGCGCATGCTGTCGGGTCCAGCTCAAGTTTGTAGGCATACTGTCTTGCCAGATCATTTACCGGAATTTTTTCTTCATACAAAACACAGCCCACATCGCTTTGCTTACAAATGTGTAGAATTTCACTGCTTAATCCATCACTTACATCTATCATGGAAGTTGGCATAATCTCATTAGTTGCTAAAAATTCTATGATATCTTTTCTTGCTTCAGGTTTTAAAATTCTGCCAATAATATAATCCTGGTTTTCAAGATCGGGCTGCACACCTTTTGTTTCTAAAAAAACTTTCTTTTCTCTTTCCAGTAGTGTCAATCCTAAGAAGGCTCCTCCCAAATCTCCAGAAACACAAAGAAGATCAGCTTTTTTTGCTCCACTCCTTGTTACATATTTATAAGGAGCAACTTCGCCAATTGCTGTAACTGAAATAATAAATCCTTTCTGTGATGTGGTTGTATCGCCACCGATAAGATCAACATTATACTTTTCACAAGCAGCATAAACACCTTCATAAAACTCATCTAAAGCCTCAACGCTAAAACGATTGCTGAATGCAATGCTCATTGTTATTTGCGTTGGTATAGCATTCATAGCATAGATGTCGCTTACGTTTACCACGATACTTTTATAACCCAGATGTTTTAATGGTGTATACATCAGATCAAAATGAATTCCTTCAACAAGCATATCTGTTGTAACAACAGTTTGCCCAAGGTGATCTATCACTGCAGCATCATCACCTACGCTTACAATCGTGGATGAATTTTTTATATCATTGTTTTTGGTAAGATGATCTATCAAACCAAATTCACCCACCGCTGATATTTCTGTTCGTTGTTCCATTATTCTATTTTAATGTACGATTTTCATTTACATCATACATCTAACATCGCACATCCCACATTATATCTCACCTTTTACATACTTCAATAACTCATCGTGGATTTTCCCATTGGTCGCCAGTATATGCGGCTGGTATGGAGAATAGTAATTTCCTTTAAAATCGGTTACTTTTCCACCAGCTTCCTCTACAATTAAAAAGCCCGCTGCACTGTCCCAAGCAGATAATTTATGTTCGTAAAATCCATCAAACCTGCCTGCCGCAACCCAGCAAAGATCAATAGCCGCACTACCTAACCTTCTTACAGGAATACCTTTTCGGATAAGTTTTTCAAACACCTGTAACGGTCCGTTGGGTTCATCTAAATAAGTATAGGGGAAACCGGTTACCAAACAGCTTTTAATAACTTCTGTTTTATCACTAACATGAATTTTCTTTTCATTCAATGTAGCGCCATGGCCTTTTTGTGCAAAATAAAATTCATTCATATTGGGATTATACACTGCCCCCAATATCATTTGTCCACTATGCTCCAAGGCAATGCTAACGCAGCAAATAGGAATGCCGTTTGCAAAATTTACAGTTCCATCAATGGGGTCAATTATCCAGTTAGAGTCATTAGCGCTCCCCGATTCACCACTTGCGTCACTCAAAATAAAGTGATCAGGATATTCGGTTTTAATTACATCAATAATGGCTTTGTCGGCTGCGTGATCTGCTTCGGTAACTAAATTATT
>JBPCQG010000040.1:0-7179 GCA_050998315.1 Chitinophagaceae bacterium | reverse complement strand
CTTTTCTTTCTTTTTTGGATGAGCCTTATCCCATTTGTTACAGCACTGATAGGAGCAAATCCCACACTTCCCCTTTCTAATGCTTTCTACGGTTTTATAATGTTAATAACAAGCCTTTCATTAACATATATACGTTCCCATACATTTAAAAACAGGCTTGTGCATACTGATGAGGAGACGGATGATAATAAGAAGATTGAGAAAATATTTATGGAAAGTAAACGGCATAGTTATATTGCCAGCGCTGTTTATTTATTATCTGTACCCCTGGCTTTTGTAAATGTATATTTATCTTATGCATGTTTTATTATTCCTGTTATTTTGTTTTTGGTGCCTGCTAAAATTGAGGAGGAGGGAAAGCTGGCAGATAAAATTATTGAAAAAAATAACTGAATTAATAATCAACAACTTTTTTTTTGCCGCCTGGCAGTACAGATAAAAAAAAGCCAGTCCGCTTTAACGGACTGGCTTTATAACAGACTGCAATTTTTTTTCACAATATCTTACTCGATTTAATAAAGTATTTTTTTTGCAGACCTATTTTGATTAATTCTTTTATCATCTACTCTCCAGATCATTGATTCGTTAACGGGCATGAGCGGATGCTTATCAAATGTTTTAAAGTTGTTTTTTACTTCCTTACAAATACTTCCTTCCCGTTGATGATCGTTCTTAGAACCTTTACCTCTGCAATTTTTTCAGGTGAAATAGTAAGCAGGTTATCAGAAAGCACAACAAGATCAGCTAACATACCGATCTTCAGTTTGCCTGTTTTATTTTCATGGAAACCTGCATAAGCATTATTAATAGTATAACAACGTAATGCCTGTTCAACAGTTATTTTTTCTTGAGGATACCAGCCCTTGGGGTTCTTATCATCCAGCGTTCTGCGTGTTACCGCTGCATATATTCCCATGGCAGGTATTAGTGGCGCCACACTCCAGTCTGACCCAAAGGTGAGGCGTGCATTATTATTAAGCAAACTATTAAAAGCGTAGGTTCCTTTAAGCCGCTCATCGTCGAGCCGCTTAGCTGCCCACTTTCCATCATCAATAGCATGGTATGGCTGCATACTGGGTAATACTTTCAGAGCACTAAATCTTTTGATAGCATTTTGCGTTAAGTGTTGCGCATGTTCTATCCGGAAGCGGCTATCCGCATTTCCTTTTTTCTTTTCTGCTTCTTCATAAACATTCAGCAGCCAGTCGTTGGCTTTGTCGCCGATGGCATGAACGGCTACATGCAAACCGGCAGCATCTGAATCAAGTATCCATTTGCGTAATGCAATTGTGTCTGTGACCTGCAGACCAGATGTATTGGAGGCATCGAGGTAAGGTTTGTAAAACCACGCAGTTGTTGATCCCAATGATCCGTCAACAAAGCCTTTTAGTCCGCCCCACCTGAGCATATCATTTCCTTTTCCATCTTTCTTAATAAGAGAATCTAATTTTTTCCATGTATGGATGGGAACAAAAGAGTATATCCTGAAATGTAATTTGTTATTTCGCAGCGCTCTTTTAAATGTTTCCATGTCGGTCCATCCGCCATAGCCACCCATATCATGTATTTGTGTTACTCCATTTTCATAGGCATGTTGTATGGCTCTTTCCAATGATTCATCCAGTTCT
This sequence comes from Chitinophagaceae bacterium, assembly GCA_050998315.1. Classification (GTDB taxonomy): domain Bacteria; phylum Bacteroidota; class Bacteroidia; order Chitinophagales; family Chitinophagaceae; genus Ginsengibacter. Next base: position 5,551 of record JBPCQG010000040.1, on the reverse strand, counting down.
TTTTCAGTTGCTGAAGGAATGATCTTATACACCAGCCCCATTGCTTCATCTTTTAAAACGCCGGTTGGCTCACCTGTTGCCGGATATTTTACAATTTCGCCGCCTGCAGGGGTGGGTGTATTTTTATTGATGCCTGCCAGTTGTAAGGTGACTGAATTGGCAAGTGCCATATGACCATCATAGCGGCTTACAAAAAGCGGGTTGTCTCCTGCTACACTGTCTATCCATTGCTTTGCCGGCAGCGTTCCGCCCCATGCCTCATGATCCCAGTCTCCGCCCTGTATCCATCTTTTTTCTTTAAGACCCGATACATAGTTTTTTAATATTGAAACAAATGCTGCCGGTGTTTTTGCCTCCCTAAGATTTACACTTGCCAGCTGGTATCCCCCGGTAAGAAAATGGGTATGATTATCTATAAAACCCGGCACTATCATTTTGCCGGCCACGTCAATTATTTCAGTATTGCTTCCTTTATACGGTTCAACGTCATCTCCAACATAAACTATCAAACTATCTTTTATGGCGATGGCAGTGGCTTTAGCATTGGCTGAATCACCCGTCCAGATAACGGCATTGATATAAATACGATCTGCTGTTGATGTATCTGATGCAGCATTTTGATCGCAGGAGGAAAAGAAAAATAATGAAGCGAATAACAGGATGATAAAAGGTTTGCATATCATGAGCAAATAGTTTGGAAGGAAAGGTAGTGAATTGAGTTTAGGTTGGACTTTTGTTCGGAAATTGAATTGCCTGTAATGTTTGGTTTTAAGAGGGTGGAAGTTTTGTTATAAGGCACAAGCGGACGCATGCGTCATGGAACTTTTTTTAATTATAAAAGATGATGGCAACATTTCGCCACCATAGGAAAGACTGAGGATATAACTTTCCGCAATAACGGGATCAATTCAGTTTAACTTCGCAGACTTTCGAATTTAAAATAGGATATATGTTTTTAAAGATTTTAACTGTTGCAGGTTTGGCAAGCTTTGAAATATATGCAGCAATACCGGCGGGCTTTGCTTTAGGATTATCACCATGGTTAATACTGTTTGCCAGCGTTACCGGAGGGCTTATCGGTGTATTTGTTGCTGCTTTTCTTGGAGATAATATCAGGAATTTTTTTAACAAAAATAAACCGCCAAAAGAAGTAAAACCCAAAACAGGTCTTGTTTACCGTCTCTGGAACAAATATGGAATTATTGGGTTAGGGTTTTTAGGAACCATCACGGTTGGTGCACCACTAAGCCTGGCTGTGGGTATTGGATTTAAGGCGCCGTTGCAAAAATTAATTACCTGGTGTTGTATTGGTGTTATAGTAAGGTGTATTTCATTTACACTCATAGGGTATTACGGTCTTAAATTATTATAAAGAATATCAATCCCCGCCTGAATAATTAATTGGGCAGGCGATGTATAACGGTGAATGAACGAAGTAGCAACCGGCTTTATGCTGATTAAATATTTGACCCCACTTAATTTTAGAGCTAACAATTATGCAATTATTCAGTCCTCTTTGTAAACAAGGGACCAAAATTGAGACTTAACCTATTATATAGATGCTGGTCATTTTTTGTTTGGTAGTTCGATAGTAAATTCTGCATATTCACCTTCTTTTGTTTCTACGTTTAATTGGCCATTATGCTCAGTTGTAATAATATCATAGCTTAAAGATAAACCAAGGCCTGTGCCCTGACCAGCAGGTTTCGTCGTAAAAAAAGGTTGATATATCTTATTTAATATTTTATCAGGAATGCCCATACCATTATCTCTTATGCTTATTTGTGCAGCTTCTAATGCCCCATCTTTTACAATGCCTTTCGTCGTTAGCCAAAGCTTAGGTTCATAGCTTTCAATATTAAGTTTTGTTTTTTTGTGTACAGAGTAAAAGGCATTGTTACATATATTTAACAGAACCCTGCCGATATCCTGAGGAACGATCAAAAGCTTTTCTATATTATTATCAAAACTGGTTTCAATAGAAACGTTAAAAGTATTGTCCTTTGCCCGTAAACCATGATAGCTTAACCGCAGATACTCATCTGCCAATGTATTTATATCGGTAGGCTCTTTTTTATTAGCAGATACACGTGAATGCTGCAACATGCCCTTTACAATGGAATCTGCCCGTTTACCGTGGTGACTTATTTTTTTAAGATTATCCGCAAGATCATTTATAATTTCATCTGCTTTGGCCTTATCGGAAGCTGCTAATTTATTCACTGTTCCTTCTATTAATTCACTAAGCAGCTCAACACTAACTTCCGAGAAGTTATTCACGAAGTTTAAAGGATTTTGTATTTCATGCGCTATGCCTGCGGTAAGCTCTCCCAACGATGCCATTTTTGCTGATTGAATCAGTTGTTTTTGTGTTACCTGCAATTCATTAAGAGCATCTTCTGCCTTTGATTTTTGCATATCTGTTTCCAGCTTTTGTATATTTAAAATCTTGTATGCTTTTTGTTTATTTTGATTGTTCTTTAATAAGATGGCTAATATTACGATAGTTAAGCCAAGTATAATGCCCAGGGTAATAACTAAGTTTTTCTGATTTCGTTTTTGCTGGTTAAGCAAGTTGACTTCTGCCTGCTTATGGGAAACTTCAAAGTTCTTGCTCAAGTCGGCCATTTTTCGGACCGATTCAACATTATTAAAACTGTCCCGGAATAAGATGTATTTCTTGTAGTGATTGAAGGCTGCACTGAGGATGCCGGCTTTTTCATACAGCTCTGAGAGTTTGAGATTCGCGGCGCTGATCTGTTCTTTCAGACCATATTGTTGCGCGAGATTGAGGCTTCTTTGTGCATAGTCAAGGGCCTTCTGAGCATCTCCTTCCTCGAGGTAAATATCGCACATGGAGATAAGATAGGCACAGATAGGATAATAATCTTTTGAGGCTTCCAACGCTATAATAGCCTCATTCATATTTTTTTCAGCAAGGGTGTTTTTACCTGTACTAGCGTAAACCATCCCAATATTGCCAAGGGCGTAGGCCTTTCCAATAGGATAATTTTTTTTCTCAAATATTTTTTCTGACTCTCTGAAAAACAAAAGTGCCGAATCATAATTTCTACTATTGCGGAAAGCTTCACCCGCATTTAAAATAGCGGATGCTAAGGATATTGAATCAAGGGACTGCCTTAATGTCGTAATCGCTTTACGGTAATAAAGCATCGCATTTGAATAATTATCAGATAGCGCATAAACGTCAGCAATGGCACCATATGCGCTTCCTATCCGGGCAATAACTTTGGTTTTCTCCGCCACTTCCGCACTTTTGAAATAGGCTTTTAAGGCTTCCTGGTAATCGCCTAATAATCTTCTTTTGTTTCCTTTTTGAAAATAGCCCTGAAACAAATATTTGTCATTTGCCTGTTGCCTGGCCATGTTTATTAATTCCTCAGCATACCTTAAAGATAATTTGAAGTCATGTACTTCATTAAAAGATAACTGCCTTAGCAGTTCAAGTTTTGCGGTATCTGTAAGTTTGTCTTCGTGGTAAATCCGGGCAAGGCTATCCGCCAGCTTTTGATCCTGTGCAGAAACATTCAACGTGATAACACAAAAAACCCCAACCAAATAATAAACAACCTTGTCTGGAAGAGACATAGTTCAATTCATTAGGGGTTAACTTGAATTAAGGGATCGTATGTATGTAGATGACCACTTTGGTCAATCCACTCAATATTATAATCTTCACATTTGCCCCTTGCGCCCGGATCAATTGTGCCCTGCCAGTTCCGCGAACTGCCAATACGGTTGGGCCCACTTATGAATACATCATCACTCTTGGTTTTTTTATAAATATTCTTAATGTCCTTAACCTTATTGGTGTTTACCAGCCATTGTATCGTCTTTCCAGCATTAACTTTGAAAATCTTAGCAGGCCTATTAAAATCATCCTTCAATTCCAACTCATCGGTAGAAGGAGTTGCTCCAGTTATATTAATGTGTTCCGGCCGAAGTGGCTTTGGCGGGAAAAATAAACGATACAAGGCGTAAAATAGCGCCACGAGTGCGGTAATTAAAGCGACTGGTAATAGCTGCTTGGGAGTCAATCTACGTTTCATAAAAAAAAAATTTTGGAGGTTAAAAGACTTATTAATTTTTTCCGGTAGTGAAGCTCTTAATCTTTCGGCAGAATATTGTTGTACTAAAATAATGTTCCTTTTTGAATAAAACAGGCTTACCTGTAATTATTTTATATTTTTAGGTTTAAAATCTTGGTCCAAAGGGTGAAAACCTCACTGTATGCCCCAAGAAGCGAGCTGATAAATGCACACTAATTTATGTATCTAAATTTCATTGTTATTATGTGCCGGAAGTATCTGTTTTTCCCAACAACGTCTCCTTAGGGACGTTGCGTTACGTAAATTATTCTATAACCTTTTGATAATGGTAACCAGTTATGACAGGTGAATGTGATAAAAAGTTCCATCATCATATGGAACGGTTTACAATACGGGCATCTATGAAAATATAAACTTTATGCTTCATAGCAGGCGCAACGTCCCTGCGGAGACGTTGTTGGGAATTAAGTAATCACTGAGACAACATAGAGTGGTTAATGGGGATTAAAAAATTTTATTTTAATGAAGAAACAGGCATAGTTTTTTCTGTAAATTCTTTTTATAAACCTAATTTTTAATCATTAAAATTTTTTGTTATGGAAAACAATGGAAACAGATCCTACCAGGATCAATCCCGCAACCGCGACAGCGATTGGCAAAATCGCAACTCGGATAATGACAGGGAAAGAGATCGTTTTAGATCGGAGCAGGGAAACCGCAACAGTGGTAATTCATCTGACTGGAGTAATGATAACAGGTACAATGATATGAACTCCTCTCCTGGCAGCAGCTACGGAAGATCAGGAGATGACTACAACCGGTACGGCAATAGCGGCTCCTACAGAAATGATGACCGCTCCGGCAGCAGCGACTACAACAGGGAGAACAGTGGAAGAAATTTTGAAACTACAGGCTACTCCGGAAGGGGTGATGACAGGAGAAATTCAGATGGTGACAGGGATTGGGTGGACCGAACAGCTGATGAAATCTCATCATGGTTTGGTGATGATGATGCAAAACGCAGACGCCGGATGGATAAAATAAATGGGCCTCATCGGGGCAAGGGACCTAAAGGTTACACACGTTCCGATGATAAGATAAAGGAGGAGATAAATGAAAAACTATATCATGATTCTCATGTTGATGCAAGTGACATTGATGTAACAGTAAGTAATGGAGAGGTAACACTTTCCGGAACAGTTGATAGCCGGGAAGCAAAGTACCAGGCTGAAGACGTTGCAGAGTCAATAACTGGTGTTAATGACGTAACTAATCATCTGAAGGTGAATAAAACTTCAGGCATATATAATTCAGGCGCAACCAATATGGATACTACACCAGGTAACAGGTCTGGCATAAACGGCATTACAGAAAACAATGATAACAACAGGAGAAGATCAACAACAGGCGTTTAATAATTTTAGATGATTTTTTAACCCCCGGACACCGGGGGTTTTTTATTTATCCTTCTTCTCAGTAAC
>JBPCQG010000015.1:0-16246 GCA_050998315.1 Chitinophagaceae bacterium | reverse complement strand
TATACACTTCGGGATGGCCAAGAAACCAAAACAGATGCTGGAATAAAATCGGGCTTCCACCTTCGTTAGGTAAAATTTTACCATTGATAACAATGTCACTTAGATAAAAACTGGTTCCAAGATTTCTATCAAACAACAAAAGGATACAACCGGATAATAAAACGGGAAATGATAATACACCTAAAACTGCTGTAAAGAAAAGTGCCCACATGGTTAAAGGCATTCTTGTCATGCTCATACCTTTTGTGCGCATGTTAAGTATAGTAGTAATATAATTAAGACCACCAATCAATGCACTAATAATAAATACTGACACACGGATAAGCCAGAGGTCCATCCCGACCTTTGATCCGCTGGAAGCTTCTCCCAATGCGCTTAATGGAGGATATATGGTCCAACCTCCACTTGCCGGGCCTGTTTGCACAAACAGGGAAGTCAACATTACAATTGATGCCGCAAAAAAGAACCAGTAGCTCAGCATGTTTAAAAATGGAGAAGCCATATCCCTTGCACCAACCTGTAATGGAATTAAAAAGTTTGAGAATGTACCGCTCAATCCTGCGGTTAATACAAAGAACACCAGTATTGTTCCATGCATAGTTACCAGGGCGTAATAAAAATCCGGATCAATCTTGCCACCTTTTGCCCAACCTCCTAAAAAGTCTTCAAGCCATGGAAACGTTGACTCAGGATAACCCAATTGTAAGCGAAATAAGACCGAGAATAATCCACCAATAATTGCCCAAATAATACCTGTAATTAAAAATTGTTTGGCGATCATTTTATGATCCTGGCTAAAAACATATTTGGTAATAAATGTTTCATGATGGTGATGCTCATGAGCATGTGCTGCATCATGTGTGCCTGTTTGCTGTTCGTGCAATATTGCTTCGTTGCTCATAGTATTAATATTTTAAAGACATCAGGCGATAATTATTTAGTTGTTACGGCTACTCCTTTTGAAGCAGTTGTAAGTGAATCAGTTTGTTGAATCGGAGATGGATTTGGATCTTTGTCAGGAAAAGCCTTAAAATATTCCGGCTTTTCTCCTATCAGCCATTTATCAAATTCCTGTTGTGATTCTACAATGATTTCACCCCTCATACTAAAATGTCCTTTTCCGCAAAGCTGATCGCATGCTATCTCATACACAAAATTAGGATTTCCGGTTCTTACTTTCATTTCTTTAGTTGTCCATTTTGGTGTAAACCATAAAGTAGTGGGTATTCCCGGAACAGCATCCATTTTCATTCTGAAATGCGGAAGGCCAACATCATGAATTACATCCTGGGAATTTATAACCAGTTTAATCGGCTTGCCAACAACGGCATGCATTATCTTTTGTACGTGAATATCATCATGGCTTGCAGCATCAGCCCAATCTACTCCTAAAGGATTACGATTAGCGGCATCAGTTAATTTAAAATTCTTTTTTCCAAACACTCCGTCTTTACCCGGATACCTAATATCCCAGTCATACTGATGGCCCGTAATCTCTATAAGTTGCGAATCTTTCGGAGCATCCCCTGTGAATTTAAACCAATATTTTAATCCAAAAACTACCAGCACAGTTAATACTATCGCAGGAACGCCGGTCCACAATAATTCAAGTTTATTGTTGTGAGTAAAATAATATGCTTTTCTTTTATCACTTTCCTGATACTTAAAAGGAAACCAAAATAATAATACCTGGGTAATGATAAATACAACACCTGTAACAGCTATCGTGATCCACATCATAGTGTCAATATTCTCACCTTCTATAGATGCGGAACCTTGTGGAAATAAAGTTTTACCGTAGTATAAATGGTTACACCACCATACGCCTATTAAACCTAAAATTAAAAAGGCTACCAAAAGAAAGCCATTAATCCGGTTAGTTTGCTTACGTGATTTTTCTTCTCCTTTTAAAACACTTACATATTCACTTGCCTTCGCAATTTGAAAAATGAGAAGAAATATCATTGCAACAATCGCTATCAAAAAAAAGTCATTCATACCCCAAACCCCTAAAGGGGGCTATTTACGTTTATAAATAATTATAAGTATTCTACTTATTTGTTTTTTATTCTCTTCTTACACCTTGCTTACATCCTACCTATATTCCTCCTTGTTCCCCCTCAAGGGGAAGAGGGGGTCTAAGTATGATGTATAATACTCTCCTTTAAGAAGGGATGGTTCTTTGGAGTTAAAGGATATTTTGCCAAATATCTTCCAACGCCCCACATTATTAATCCTACAAAACCCAAAGGTATACCAAGCTCATACCAACTCATATGAGGATTTCCTTTTACCGTGCCAGGCATCACCATTTGATAAAAATCTACCCAATGCCCAAAAATTATTAATACTGCCATAAAGGTTATAACAGTATAATTTCTTTTAGAAGCTTTCTTCATTAAAATTAATATCGGGCAAACAAAATTTACAATCAGGTTAAAGAAAAATATTCCTTTATACGGTCCGGCATGCTCCGCTGTCCCTACTCTTTGAATAAAATAAATTGTTTCTTCCGGCTGGTTACTGTACCAGATAAGCATGTATTGAGAAAACCAGAGATACGTCCAGAAAATAGAAAATGCGAACATAAATTTTCCGAGATCATGAATGTGTTCTTCAGTTACATACTCCAGCTCTCCACGATTTTTTAAATAGATTACAAACAAAACAATTAATGAAATTCCTGAAACAAACGTACTTGCAAAAGTATACCAGCTATACATTGTACTAAACCAATGCGGGTCAATACTCATAAGCCAAAGCCATGGCATGGTAGAACCAACTGTTAAACCAAACACCACGATAAAAGCAGATCCCCATGTAACGTTTTTCCAAACCCATGCTTTTCCTGTTTCATAATCCATGGCACCTCTTTCATCCGTTTCAACACTCATCTGCCTCATTTTTTTTCCAATATATATCCATAATCCAATCGTCAGAACTGAGGCAATTGTATAAAATGTAGGATTTAAAAATCCTGATTTTCCACTTAGTATTTTATCTGCAGCAACATGCTCTTTATCAAGCCATGGATAAATATCAGTACGATGACCGAATACAATTGCTGATATAACAATAAGAGTAAGCAATCCCATAACAGGAACAAGAGAAGAAATAGCCTCTGTTACTCTTCTAAAAGCCACCTGCCAGCCCCCCATAGCAAGTGTAGTTATACATATAAAGAACATGCTTGTATTCACAAGCAATAACCAGTAAATACTGTTTTGTAATAACACAGCCCAAAATCTTGTACTGCTCACATTATCGCCATGGGAACCCGAACCGGGATGTAAAACAAATATCCCGATAAGTAATGAGAGTGCCCCCACAATCATAAGGCCGACCGACCACTTTTTAAATCCCCCCGGTATTACAAACTGATTGTTCATCAAATTATTTTTATAAATATCTATTTTTTTGCGGTGCTGCTGCTATCCTTTGCACTAGTTTTTATGTTGCTGCTATCCTTACCGGAATTTGATCCTTTTGTTTGTTCTGATTTTACATATTGCACTACCATCCATCTTTGTTTTCTATCTAACTGCGCTGCATAGCTGCCCATGTTGCCTTTTCCATAAGTTACTACATGAAACATTTGTCCTTCAGGTTCTTTTATATACTGATCTAATTTTAAGTTAGCAATACCACCCACTTTTCCGGATGTTGCAAGAGGCCCTTGTGCGTCCATATTGGCTCCATGACAAATAGCACAGTTAATATTAAATAATCTTTGTGCTTCTAACATTTGATTTGAATCCAAAACAGGTAGTGGACTTTTAATACCTGCAGCCATTTTAAACCCGTTTGAGTCATTAAGCAATGTATAAGCAAATAGATCGCCTCTTCTGATAGTTCCTTCTACGGGATAATTAACATAATTAATCCCATCTTGCTTAAGATTGTTTTGTGCGTAAGCTTCATAAGCCCTGCTGTATGCCATATCCGGCATATATACTCTCCCCGGGTCACGCTTGTCTCTGCAACTGATAAAAACAATTACAAGAATAAAAATTGCACCCCAACCCCTAAAGGGGCTTTTAATACCAAATGTTTTATAATCCTTTCTCATACTAATGCATTTCTATATACCCCCTTTAGGGGATAGTGGTTAATATCCAACTTCCTCGTGCCTGTATAGTTTTTGTTTTCTATCATATCTGCCTAACCACCATCCAGTTTCGGCTTCCTGAACATTTATCTCTACGGCACCGTTTGTTTGTAAAAAGGCAGCAACTTCTGTTTCATTTGTTTTTTCGGTGCACTCAATCACCACAACAAAAAGATCGTCTGTAGCCCGGGCATGAAAATGATGCTTTTTTATAAACGGAGCCATCTGGCACAAATAACAAAAGGTAAGTACCATGCCTACCGACGCAAATAAAACTGTTGTTTCAAAAGTGATGGGTATAAATGCAGGTAAAGGAAAATGAGGCTTACCGCCAATATTGACGGGCCAATCGCCGGTAAATATCCACCCCATAAAACCCAAAGCAGTTGCTGTTCCTGTAATACCAAAAATAAATCCTGCTGTGTGTAAGCTGGTTTCTCTTATGCCTATTGCATGGTCTAATCCGTGCACATGAAAAGGCGTATACACATCATGTATTTTGTAACCTGCACGACGAACATTTTTTATTGCAGGAAACAAAACCTTTTCATCATCAAAACAACCTACTACAAATTTTTTTATCATACCCCAAACCCCTAAAGGGGCTTTTGCGTCTTGCATTCAATTAAGAATCTAAGACTGGTTTAGAAATATTTCAATCAAATATTTTAGCCTTCGTAAGTCTCCCTTTAGGGAGATTTAGAGGGTGCTTTTTAATGTGCATGCTCCACTTTTTCAATATAAAATTTATCAGCATCCATTTTTTCGGTCTCGGTCATTTTCGCTTTATAATTTTCTCCACTTGTTTTTAATATCGCTTTGATCTCAGCTAATGCAATTACCGGGAAGAATTTCGCAAACAAAAAGTAACACGTAAAGAATAATCCAAATGTTCCCAGGTAGAACCCAACCTCCCAAATGGTTGGACTATAATAAGTACTCCACGCAGATGGAAGATAATCCCTGTAAACTGATGTAACAATAATAACAAATCTTTCAAACCACATGCCTACGTTTATCAACACCGACATGAAAAAAGTAAAGGCAATATTTCTTCTTAGCTTTCTTGACCAGAATAATTGAGGAGATACAACATTACAAAACATCATTCCATAATATGCCCAGCCATAAGGGCTAAAAAGATTTAACCTGTTCTGCCTGAATGCCCACCACTCATATTGATTTTGTCCATACCAAGCCACAAATAATTCGGTGAGGTAAGCACAGCCAACAATAGAACCTGTTACCACAATTACTTTATTCATTGCCTCAATATGCCCCACTGTTATGTAATCTTCAAGATTTAAAACCTTACGGGTTATTATCAATAAACTTTGCACCATAGCAAACCCTGAGAAGATTGCACCCGCAACAAAGTAAGGAGGAAAGATAGTTGTGTGCCATCCCGGAACAATAGACGTAGCAAAGTCGAACGATACAATTGTATGAACAGATAATACCAGCGGTGTACTTATACCTGCCAATACCAGTGCTAAGCTTTCATGACGCTGCCAGTGCTTTGTACTTCCGCTCCAGCCAAAAGAAGCAACACCATAAAACATTTTTCTAAATTTTGTTCTTGCCCTGTCACGTACAGTTGCCAGATCGGGTAATAAACCTGTGTACCAAAATAGTAGTGATACAGTAAAATAAGTTGATACCGCAAATACATCCCACATTAAAGGTGAAGCAAAATTTGGCCAAACGGGACCACGGCTATTTGGATAAGGAAGTACAAAGAAAAACATCCAGACACGTCCCATGTGAAAAATCGGAAATTGACCGGCGCAAATAACAGCAAAAATTGTCATTGCTTCTGCTGCCCTATTAACACCCGTTCTCCACCCCTGGCGAAATAATAATAGGATAGCAGAGATTAATGTACCTGCATGACCAATAACGATCCAACAAACAAAATTTGTGATATCCCAAACCCAACCAACAGTTTTATTAAGATTCCATTCTCCTGTGCCATAAGTAACTTCCCGATAAACTGAGTAAATACCAAATAATAAAAGTAAAACTGATATGGTAAAGCCGATGTACCAAAGCTTTCCCGGCTTTGCCTCAATAGGGCGGCAAATATCTTCAGTAACCTGGTGATAATCTTTATCACCATCTACCAAAGGCTCCCTTAATTGTGATTCATATTTTAATAATGACATATCTAATACAGCTTTGAGCTATTAGCTAAAAGCTTCTAGCTTTTTATTTTTTTTTGTTACCTCCCGATAGCTATCGGGATTATCTTTAATCAACTTCATTGGCGTCGTCCGAAACTTCGGGATGCATCGTATTTCTATTCAGTTTTTCTTATTTAGATTTTTCAGAATTAGCCTCCTTAGTTCCCTGAAATTCTCCTGTTTCCTCATGTTCATTTTGATGATCACCAACTACTCTGTCTGTGTTCCTAATCTTAGCAAGATAGTTAACATTGCTAAGCGTGTGCAACTGCTCCAGCACATAAAATTTTCTATCCTTTTGCTCAACATTCCTGATTTTTGAAACACGGCTTTCTTTATCGTTAACATTACTAAATACAATTGCATTAGTAGGACAAGCCTGCATACATGCCGTTTGTATCTCTCCATCTTTTACAATCCTATTTTCTTTTTTTGCCTTCCGTTTTCCTTCTTGTAACCGCTGCACGCAGAAGGAGCATTTTTCCATAACCCCTCTTGAACGAACTGTTACATCAGGATTTAAAACCATCCTCGAAAGATCATCATTCATCATTGTTGTAGCTTCTGAAATAATTCCTCTTTGGTTATCAGGAAAACTATCTGAGCCTGTATAGTCATGCCAGTTAAAACGACGAACTTTATAAGGACAGTTGTTAGCACAATATCTTGTACCGATACAACGATTATAAGCCATCTGGTTAAGCCCTTCGCTGCTATGGTTTGTTGCAGTTACAGGACAAACATTTTCACATGGCGCATTATCGCAATGCTGACGAAGCATCGGCTGAAAAATAACATCAGGATTTTCAGGGCTGCCGGTAAAGTAACGATCTATCCTCAACCAATGCATATCATGATATCTTGCTACTTCATGTTTACCTACTACAGGTATATTATTTTCTGCATGGCATGCTACAACACAAGCGGTACAACCGGTGCAGGTATTCAGGTCAATGCTCATTCCCCATTTTATTCCCGGCTTATCAAAGTATGGATACAATGTTGCATCCTTTACATAATCTTCTCCGTAACCCTTTAATTCTTCCTCCTCGTGTCTATTTAATTCTTTAGGATTTGCAATAAATTTAGAGAGTGTGGTTTCTCTAATTATTGGTCTGCCTTCAGTTACATTATGCACCTGCGATTGCGCTATCGGATAAGTGTCTCCGGTTTTTTCAATAGTTGCATTCACTGCATAATAATCAACCGTTGTGCCGTTATAAGTTGCAAGTGGATATACATTCATACCGGACCCGTTTGCTGCCTTACCAATATATTCTGCGGTTTTAGCTTTATCACTACTTTGCCTTCCGTAACCCACAGCTAATGCAATTACACTGGGATGTATGCCCGGAATAATAAGAACGGGAAGCACAACGCTTTTACCATTCGCTGTAACTTTTACAACAGGCTTCTCAGGGTGCACTTCATATTTATCTGTATGATTCCTGTTAAATATATCAATGTTGAAAAGTGATTTTCCCATTGACGGAGATATCAGCGCATAATTATCCCACGTTGCTTTCGTGATGGGATCAGGAAGCTCCTGCAGCCACGGATTGTTTGCATGATTACCGGTACCTAAAGAAACTTTTTGATACAATACTAATTCAGTTCCTCCACCTTTTATACTGCCAATTTTTGCAGCTGCATCAGCAACGTTTCCGCTAAAAGATGCGCCGGACAAAGCGACAACAGGAATTAAACCCTTAAGCACTTGTGTTGTATCAGAAGTATTTCTTGTTGTATCCCGGGTATTGGTTTGGGATGTATTTGCAGAAGCCGGATGAATTACTCCATCCTGTAATGCGATATTAAAGTTATCTGCACTGCCAACTTTTGCTGTCCAGTAATTTTTAAAATAACCTTGATAATCGTCTCCGGTAGTTGCTGACTTAGACCCGGCAGGTGTTGACTTAAATACGATAGCTGTTGAATCAGACCCTATAGCTGCTAATGGAGTGCCTGCCCATTTTAATAATGAATCCTCGAATTGCCTTGTCTTAAATAATGGATGAATGAGCGGTTGCATCAAACTAATGAGTCCGCTTTGAGGTTCTGCATCACCCCAGCTTTCCAGCCAATGATGAGACGGAAGAATATATTTACATAGCTCTGTAGTTTCATCCATCTTTTCGTTGAATGAAATTGTTACCGGGCATTTTTTTAATCCAGCCTTAAATTTATCAGCAGCAAAATAATTGTATGCAGGGTTTGGTCCGTAAATTAATAACGCCCCAACGCTACCAGCATTTAAGTCATTAACAAGAGCAGTCATATCTGCATCTACACCCTGGCGATAATTTACAGTGGAAGACCAGTCAATAGTTTTGCCACCTGCATCAATTGCTTCGTTAATTGCATTTACAATTATTTGAACATTGGGGTCATTGCTACCGCAAACAACCAATGCTGCTCCTTTATTTGCCAGTAATTCCTGTGCGGCTTTTTTTACACCTTCCGCAGCAGTGCCTTGTAAATTTGAAGTAATGCTGCCGCCAACAGCAGATAATAATGCTAATGCCACTGCACCTGTTTCAGATGGTTTGTGAATATATCTTTCATCAGCGTTAGCCCCGGTTAAGCTCATATAACTTTCAAAATGAAAGTGCCTGCTCATCTCCGGCTTCTCTTCATTAATTTTCCTGTTTTCAGCATATTGTTTTGAGAAAACAACAGGGCTTAACCATGTTCCTAAAAAATCTGCTCCCAGACTTACAATAATCTTTGCATTTTCAAAATGGTAAGAGGGAATTGCTTTTTTCCCGTAAGAAGATTGATTTGCTTCAATCATTCCGCTGTAAGAAACCGCATCACACTGTACATGCTTACTGCCGGGATATTTTGCTAAAAAATCTGTGATTATTTGCTTTGTTGTAGGAGATGTTAGAGAAGAAGTAAGTAGCACCAATGGCTTGCCTGAATTTGCAGTTAAGTCATCAGCTATCATTTTATCTATTACCTCAAATGTTGCTTCCTTACCTTTTGCCATTGGATAACGAAGACGTGAAGTATCATACAGGTCTAAAACCGAAGCCTGCGCCTGTGCAGATGTTCCACCATTTGTTAAAGGAGAAAGTGTATTTCCTTCAATCTTTATTGGCCTGCCTTCTCTTTGATTAACTACAACCGGAATTACATCGCCGTCGCTTACATAAGTAGAAGCATAATAATTTGAAATGCCGGGGATAATATCATCCTTTTTATTTAAGAAAGGAACAGATTTACGCACCGGCACTTCGCAACTTGCAGCCAATGCGGCTGCGGCTGTACTAAATCCAATATATTTTAAGAAATCCCTGCGGGGTGTTTTAGCATCAAGTATTTCACTAACATCTTCTAATGGAAGCAACTCCTCATTAAACTCATTCTCTAATGACCTTTTAAATTCATCTGATCTGTTCAGCTCTCCAAAACTTTGCCAGTACTTATTTTCCATAATGTGAAAATGTGCTAATATGCTAATGTGCTAATTACCTAATTATCTGTTCCAAAACTGCTTAAAAATTTCTGTTCTTCAAATTTGCACATCAGCATATTTTGATAATCTGCAAATTTAATAGTGGCACTTTTGACACTCAGTTCCACCAATGCGCTCTACCGTAACACTATCATATTTTTTATTTTTTATATCATCATGAAATTTTTCATAAATGCTATAAAATTTATTTCCATTCCCCTTGTCATCATTAAACTGAACCTTTGTTTCCCTGTGACAATTGATACACCAACCCATACTCAGTTCAGCAAACTGCGCTACTTCAGGCATATCCTGGATATTTCCGTGACAACTTTGGCATTTCTGCTGACCAACCTTAACGTGTTGTGAGTGATTAAAATAAACATGGTCAGGCAAATTATGAATTCTTACCCATTCAATTGGCTTTCCCGGTTTATCATATTTTTTCAGGTCAGGATTCCATCCGGCATATTCATAAAGCTTTTGAATTTCAGCAGTACCATTTACTGATGAGCCATCTTCCCGGGTGATTGCTTCTCCGCTATATTCTTTTATAGCCATATGGCAATTCATACAAACATTTACCGAAGGGATATTTGCATGCTTACTATCCTGCGCACCCCCATGGCAATACAAACAACTTATCTGGTTTGTACCTGCATGTACTTTATGAGAATAAAAAATTGGTTGTTCCGGTTGATATCCTTTCATTCTACCCAAACCAATTGCGGCATCTATTGTAAAATACCCACCGATTAAAAAAAGAACAATGATACCTAATAACAGATATGTTTTATTACGATAAAAGGGAACGGGGTTAGGAGCTCTTATTCCCTGTTTTTCATCACTAAGTTTTTTAAGATTACTGTTCACCTGTAACAGGATAAGGGCTATAACTGCGAGTATCAATGTTAATACACCATACAAAAGTGAATTATCATCTTCGCCGGGAGGTTTGCCGGTAATATTATTTACTGCCACAGCTGCAGGTTTTTCATATTTATCTGCCCAATCAAGCACTGCATCAATTTCTTCATTTTTTAGATCAGGAAAAGCAGTCATTACTGAATTATACTTTGCGAACAATTGCATTGCATAAGGGTCAGTATTTATCATGGATGTGGTATTATGAACCCATTTATAAACCCAGTCTTTAGGTAACCCGGCAGCAGCCTCTCTTTCCCTGGCACCCTTTAATGCAGGTCCTGTGAAATCAGCATCGGGCTTATGGCAACTGGCACAATATGTTTTAAATGTAGCTTGTCCATCCTGAGCAAATAAATAACTATGAGAACTAAAAAGAGAAAGAAAAAAAATTGCTGCGGTAGCTTTACAAATAAATCTTCTGTAATGGTTCATGCGCTAAAACGTCTTGGGCAAAGATGTAAAAATTTCCTTTGCTGCGTGCAAAAATAAGTCAGGATGTTGACAAAGTGTTAACATTTTAAAAATTTTTTCTCCTTGTCAGACATGGGTTTCAGCCAATCGGATAAATTTTCGAATACTCTTTGTCATTATAATATAACCCTGTTTATTACATTATTAATAACCTTCATCAGTGATATTTTTTTAGCCGTTATTTAATTACTCTTTATAATTGCAAAAAGCGGAAAAAATGAGCGAACAAGATTCAACCGAACAACAGAAAAATAATTGCATTGCTATTTTTGCTTCCGGAACAGGAAGTAATGCACAGAAAATTATTGAGTATTTTACCTCACCCCTAACTTCTCTACAAAAGGACAGGATGGCAAAAGTTGTATTGATCGTTTCTAACAATGCAAATGCAGGTGTTTTAAAAATTGCTGAAAGAGAAAAAATCTCTTCATTAATAATTGAAGGAAAGAAATTTTATGAAGATGGTTATTTATCAGAATTGAAAAAATATAAAATTGATCTTATAGTGCTTGCGGGCTTTCTATGGAAAATACCCGCGATTCTAATTCAATCTTACCAAAATAAAATTATCAATATTCATCCTGCGCTTCTTCCAAAATTTGGTGGAAAAGGAATGTATGGAAGCAAGGTTCATGAAGCCGTTATCAATTCAAAAGAAAAAGAAAGCGGGATAAGTATTCATTATGTTGATGATCTGTACGATCACGGAACAATAATTTTTCAGTCTAAATGCAAAATTGAAGATGATGATACACCTGATCTCTTAGCCCAAAAAATTCATGCACTGGAGCATAAGTATTATCCTTTAATAATTGAAAAGTGTCTGAACCATGATTTGGGCAAATTACCGGGATCAAGTTGATTTAAGATTATTCGTTTCTCAATAGAGTTCGAGAGGCAAAGCTTTTCTATTTTATATTTTTTCTTAATAATCTTTTAATCTCCCAAATCATGGTTACGACAAAAAAGCAAAATCAGCGTTAAAAATATTAGCATAAGAAACCAGTAAAAATCTTTGCTGTAATATTGAGGGTGACCAAATTTTTACTAAGACTTAAAACGATTTTCTTCTTTTTATCTTTAGTGTTATTGTGCAATCCCGGTACCGGTCAAATTATTATTTCAGGTACTGTTTACGATTCAACAAAATTATATGTAGTGCCGGGTGTAATTGTAAAAAGTACAGGTGGTGGTGGCACAATTACTGATTCGTTAGGAAGATATCATATCAATACCGCTGAAAAAGATTCTATTTCATTTTACTACGCCAATAAACCAACACAAAAATTTCCCGTTAAGTCAATAAGTAATTACAACGACTTTGATATTTCACTACAGGTACGTGTTTTTGAAAAATATAAACTTTTAAAAGAAGTAAAGATCTTCACTAAAAATTACAGGCAGGATTCTGCAGAAAACAGGCTTACTTATTCTAAAATATTTGATTACCAAAAGCCCGGGTTACGCTCCAACTTTACACCCGGCACTCCCCCCGGTTTGGATATTAATGAGCTCATTAATATTTTTCGCTTCCGTAGGAATAAGCAAAATCTTGCTTTTCAAAAAAGATTAATGGAAGAGGAAGAGGACAAATATGTTAACTATAAATTCAATAATACACTTTTAAAAAGAGTTACGGGATTAACAGGTATTTTACTTGATAAATATAAAATCACTTACAAGCCTTCCTACGAATTTATTATAACCGCTACTGAGCTTGAATTTTACGAATACATTTTAAATACTGCTGACAGATTTAAAAAGCAGGAAGGATTAAATTAAGGCATTACACTAACCTGATTCTTATTTTTTTAATACGATTAAGAATTTTTTTGTAGTTTGTTCTATACAACACTCCTTCATTGAATAACGAACTGCAAAGTGAGCTAAAAAAAGAGTTTCAGCTGGAAAGAATGATCCTTTTCAGTGATGCGGTTTTTGCCATCGCTATTACTTTACTGGTAATCGAAATTAAAGTCCCCGAAATTGCAAGAGAGCTGGTTACAGAACATAGACTAGCTCAAAGCCTTGCACACATGATTCCGAAATTCGTAGGCTTTATTATAAGTTTTATGATAATCTGGCTTTATTGGACAGTACACCATCGGATGTTTGGCTTTGTTGTAAACTATAACCAACGGTTATTGTGGCTCAACTTAATTTTTTTACTTGCAGTAGTTCTAATGCCATTTAGTACAGCCTTTTGGAGTGAATATATTTCCCTGTTATTAAACTCACCAATGATCATGTATGTTTCCAATATTTGTTTTTTAGGATTTATGAATTTTTTTTTATGGAGATACATAAGCAACCCAAAAAATAAATTAACGGCAGGGTTAAGCAAGCCAGTAGCAGCATATTTTTCATTTCGCGCCATTATGATCCCAATTATTTTTCTTGTAATGGCATTAGTATATTTTTTTATAGATAAGAAATATGCTATCTGGATTCCACAATTCATTCCAGTGATTATGTGGCTTGTTACACGGCGATACAAAAAGAAATTAAATACTTCAAACAACAAACTATAATCGATAATGAAAAATAAAAAAATTATTACCACTCTCTTTTTTATTCCTCTTACCACATTTACATTCGCACAACAGGCAGATCTCATAATAAAAAATGGAAAAATAATAGACGGTACCGGTAACTCGTGGTATTATGGTGATGTAGCAATAAGCAATGGAAAAATTATTTATACCGGCAAAGCAAAAAATATTAGTGCATCCAAAACCATTGATGCCAAAGGCTTAATTGTAGCACCCGGTTTTATTGATGTGCATACACACATAGAAGGGGAGGAAGCAAAAAATCCTACTGCCAATAATTTTATTTTAGACGGCGTTACAACAGTTGTTACAGGAAACTGTGGTGCATCTAATGTAAATATTCAAAAATATTTTCGCTATTTAGATAGTGTGAAATTATCTATTAATGTTGCCACGCTTATTGGGCATAACGATGTTCGCAAGGAAGTAATGGGCACTGCCAACAGACCTCCGACCCAAACAGAATTGCAGCAAATGGAAGCATTAGTGGCTACAGCTATGAAAGATGGTGCAGTGGGTTTATCTACCGGGCTTATTTATATACCCGGTACATATTCGCATACCGAAGAAATTGTTGCCCTTGCTAAAATTGCAGCCCAATACAACGGCTTGTATGCAACTCACATGAGAGATGAATCAGACAGTGTTGTGCAGGCTATAAGCGAAGCTTTAACTGTAGGCACGCAGGCAAACATACCTGTTGAAATATCTCATTTTAAAGTTGGCGGGCAACAAAACTGGGGCAGAAGTAAACAAACCTTACAAATGATAAAGGAAGCAAGAAGTCAGGGACTTGAAGTAACTATCGATCAATATCCATATACAGCAAGCAGTACATCATTAAGCACTTTGCTACCTGATGAAATTCTTGCAGATGGCACAGATTCAATTAAAACAAGGTTGCAGCGACCTGAGGAACGCAAATATGTAATTGATTATATACTTCGCAAATTAAAGAACAGGAAATTAAAACATTTGAGCTACGCTGTTGTAGCATCCCATCGTGCCGATACAACCTATAATGGAAAAAGTATTGAAGAAATAAATCTTATCAAAGGAAAAAAACATAATGCAAAAAATGAGGCTGAAACGGTAATTGAATTAATGCTGAACGGCGGCGCAGGAATGGTTTTTCATGGTATGAGTGAAGACGATGTAAGATATATTATTCAATATCCTTTTAACATGTTTGCATCTGATGCAGGAATAAGGCTATATAAACAGGGTGTACCTCACCCACGTGGGTATGGCACTAATGCAAGGGTATTAAGCAAATATGTAAGAGATGAAAAAATAATTTCCTTAGAAGAAGCAATTCGCAGGATGACATCATTGCCTGCGCAAAAATTTCAATTAAAAGATCGCGGATTATTAAAGGAAGGTATGGCTGCGGATGTTGTAATATTTGATGAAAAAGAAGTGCAGGACATGGCAACTTTTCAGGATCCACATCAGTACTCAAAAGGTTTTAAATATGTAATTGTAAATGGAAAAACGGTGGTGGAGAATGGCAATCATACCGGGGTAAAAAGCGGCGCTATACTTACCGGGCCGGGTACAAATAAAATATTATAATGGAGGAAGAAAAAATATCAGGTGAAATAAATGACACGAAAGTCCACCGTCAACCTAAAGAAAGTAAACGGTTCCAGAAAATTTACAGCCAGCTTATGAACCATCATCTCAAATCCTGAATTTAAATCTTTGTAAATTCATTATAATTCTTCTTCACCGGGGTATGTCGATATCAAGGAAAGGAACAGTATTTTTTTAATCTCCACAAGCCTCTTGTAATTCCTGCGAAGTACTAATTCTATCAACAGACACGAAAAATTTATTTACCCCGTGGCCTGTAAATATCGTGTACAAGTAGCTTTATCGTGGTACGACCAATGTTTTTACCGGAGTGCGTCTGTGAGCCGGAAATTATTGCCATGCCCACTTTCACATCAATTTCCTGCGGGCCGGCTCCCTGAGGAGTTATAATGATTTTACCGCCCTGTAGCACATACAGCGTATTATCAGGATGTGTATGCAGTGCGACTGAATCACCCGGCTTTAGCGTAACCTCATACACTTTTATATTCAATGTATCACCAAGCTTTTTGGCAAATGCCGCTTCTACGGTTAAAGGATCCATGGCAGCATCGTATGCAGGCATGTAAGATGTGTCGTAGTTTGTAGCGGATGCTGTTGTATCCCTATCACTTTTTTCTGAAGTGGTTGCAGAATCATTACAGCCAATCAACAATAAAGTTGCAATGAATGCAAAAAAGCCGGTTCTGATTATTCGTTTCATGATGACAATTTTAAAAGTTAAAAGATGTTGTTAATGAATAAAAGTAGAAACCATTTCGAAAACAAATAATAATTCATGATGTCCCAATAACAGAATTTATAAAAGCAGGTTAGGTGAATTACATAGAGAAGGGAATAATGGAAAGGTAATAAAAACAATTATTTAATTCTTTTCAATATCTTTTCTGACATTTAAGAAGGCTTATGTGCATCCATAAATATTTTTACAGATGCATTCCAATTGTAC
>JBPCQG010000443.1:0-6853 GCA_050998315.1 Chitinophagaceae bacterium | reverse complement strand
ATCACCTGCAGGCTAAAAATATTTTCAGGATGTTCTGTTGTCATTTCTGCTTTTTTATGCATGGCAACAAGTACTATCCGTAATTTATCACTCTTGAAAACCGTTATTGCATTGCGATCATTTTTATCCCAGGCTTTTTCTTTTTTTAATTGTTTAATTAAGTCCGGTATGTCAACCAATACCACAGGCGCATCTACAGGGCGGTCACCTTCCGGGCGATTGATTGTTGCTTCATTATGTCTTTCTTCCATGTAAATATTTTTAGTGAATTACTGCAAAGGTGTGCTAAATCGCGAATATCAGGCAAACGTTTATGTTCTGGATCTAATCCACATAAATAAAGTCACCAGGAAAACCCCAATGCCTGCCCCGAGGGTTAAAAGTGTTGCAACGTGGATGGCTCTCATACATTCACTGCCGGTTAATCGTGAAAAATTCCAAAAGCTTAAGGCAATAACAAAACACGCACTTACCATTCCTCTTAGTGGTGACCTTTGTGTCATAATTTTTAATTAGATGTAAAAAATTTTTTTAGCCCCTTTAGGGTTGGGGTTTAGCCATACAATTCCAGGTGTATTGCTTTTCTATCGTAACCAAGCGCCGTTATTTTTTTTCTTGCATCATCTATCATCGCTTTCCATCCGCATAAATAAAATTTAGCAGGTTTAAGGTCATGCATTTCTTCACAGGCTTCAGTATTCTGTTTGCAAATTTCTTCATACAGGCTGTGTACATAACCTTTGCGTCCATCCCAATCCTCCCGGCTTAGTGTTGGCATATAGGTAAAGCTATCGAGGTTGCTTTGCAGCGATCTCATTTCATCATGATATAAAAGATCTTTTTGTGTTCTGCAGCCAAACATAAGGTACATATTCTGATGCGGAACATTATGCAACAAAATGTAATTAAGCATACTCCTGAAAGGTGCAATGCCCGTACCCGTGCAAATAAAAAAAAGATCTTTATCAATTGTTTCAGGTAAAACAAAAACGCCCTGAGGTCCGCGAAGCGTAAGTTCACTGCCTTCCTTCATTTCATTAAATAAATAGGTAGTGCCTGCGCCGCCTTCCAGTAAAACTATAAGTAATTCAAAAATATTTGTGCCGTCGGGCCAACTTGCAATGGAGTAGCTGCGCCAACGTTTATTTTTTTGTTCATGAATGGGAAGATCAAGCGTAACGAACTGCCCCGCTTTAAAATCAAACCGTTCAAGCTCGGGCACCTGTATCCAAAACCGCTTAGTATTATATGTTTCATCAACAATGCGGATAACCTTTCCCGTACGCCAGGGTTCAACAGCCATAAATATTTTTTCGGTAAAATACAATTTTTTTAAATAGGGGCTCTCATCCGCGTTAATTCTCATCAGCAATTATTACGGCTGTACTCTGCAAATCCGCCACAAAAGCTATGCACAGGCTTCAGCGTGTTTTACGCTTCCATCCGTCAGCCTTTCATCAATAAAATAAATCCGGGCTCAGATTATTTACCAATTAATATTTGGGCTAAAGCCAATTAAGGACTGTCTATTAGCGCCAGCCTTAAAGGCTGGGGCTACAACCATAGTAACTCCCGCAAGGCTTTGGCCCTTGAAGGCAAATACACAATAGGGTAATAAAATGTATCCTATTTTTGCACAGCGAATGAATTTGGATGTGTTGTTGAATAGTTATAAGAACGATCCCCGCATTTTTACAATTGCGGATAGGATCGGTTCGTCCCAACCGCAAAAAATTCATCTTTCAGGATTGCAGGGAAGCTCTTCCCAGTTCATCATCAACTCTGTTTTTAATCATCCTGCGGCATCAAAGATAAATCACCTGGTTGTTTTAAGAGATGCTGAAGAGGCTGCTTATTTCCATAACACCCTGGAAAATATCAGCAATGCTTTAAACATCTTTTATGTTCCCTCTTCTTTTAAAACAAAAAAGAATTACCGGCTCTTAAACAGCAGCCATGTAATGCTGAGAACGGAATGCCTTACTAAATTTTCTACGGCTGCACCTTCAGCAAGAGTTGGTGCAATCATAACTTATCCTGAAGCTTTGTTTGAAAAAGTAGTGCTGTCAAAAACGCTGTCATCAAATATTATTTCGTTTAAGCAGGGAGAAACTATTGATGTTGATGGAATATTAAAACGCTTTGTTGAATATGGCTTTGAGAGAACTGATTTTGTATATGAACCCGGTCAGTTTGCCGTACGCGGCGGCATACTCGATATTTATTCCTTTGGAAATGAAAAACCCTATCGTATTGAATTATTCGGAAATGAGATTGACAGCATAAGAATTTTTGATCCAGAGAACCAGCTAAGTGAAAGAAAACTGTTGCAGGTAAATATTATCCCGAATGTAGAAACGCAATTTGATTCAGGCGAAAAAGTTTCATTGCTGAATTTTTTGCCGGAGAATACTGTTGTGTGGACCGAAGATTGGGAGTTTATCAAAGAAAAAATTGTTCAGCAGGAAGAAGATGTTCATTCATATTTGGAAATACAAAAACAGTTGGCAGTTGTCAGTGGTCAGTCGCCGGCAAATAAAAATATTATTGGAACCGAAGATGATGATTTGAATCAGAAAATAATTTCTGAAAGCGATTTTGTAAAAGCAGGTGTTTTAGAAGAACAAGTTAAGCAGCGACATGTAATAGAGATCGGCAGGAAGAGTCCATCCCTGCTAAGTAGCCCATCCCCACAAACTTCCGTGAAAATGGAAGGCTCTACTCAAGCTCCTTCCCTAGGGGAAGAGGAGGAAAATTTAAACCATTCCAAATTAGAGGTACCCTTTGGGGGACCTGGGGCTTTTAACATCCGTCCGCAACCTGCATTTAACCGCCAATTCAACCTGCTCATTCAAAATTTAAAAGAGCTTGAGCAAAAAAAATACAACATCTTTTTATTTGCAGACAATCCAAAGCAATTAGAAAGATTGCACAGCATTTTTTCTGATCTAAATGCAGAGATACAATTCACTCCAATTCCAACTTCTATTCATGAAGGGTTTATTGATGATGATTTAAAGTTGGTTTGTTACACTGATCATCAAATATTTCAGCGCTATCATAAATACAAAGTAAAGCAGGCATTCAGTAAAAATAAAGCGCTTACTTTAAAAACACTGCGTGAATTGCAGCCAGGCGATTTTGTAACGCATATTGACCATGGAGTTGGGGTATATAGCGGCCTACAGAAAATCGATGCCAACGGAAAAATGCAGGAAGCTGTAAGAATAGTTTATAAAGACAGAGACCTTTTGTATGTAAATATTTCTTCTTTACATAAGATAAGCAAGTATAGCGGCAAGGAAGGCACTGTGCCAAAAATGAATAAGCTTGGCAGTGATGTATGGAACAAATTAAAAGACAAAACCAAAAAGCAGGTTAAGGATATTGCAACCGATCTTATAAAATTATATGCTCAAAGAAAAAGTTTAAAAGGCTTTGCGCATTCACCGGATAATTATATGCAAACGGAGTTGGAAGCATCTTTTATTTATGAAGATACTCCCGACCAGAATAAAGCAACTCTTGATGTAAAGCGGGATATGGAAAAACCTTCACCAATGGACAGGCTGGTTTGCGGTGATGTTGGTTTTGGTAAAACAGAGATTGCAATAAGAGCAGCATTTAAATCGAATCTTGACGGCAAGCAGGCGGCAGTACTGGTACCTACAACCATTCTTGCCTACCAGCATTACAAGACTTTTGGTGATCGCTTAAAAGATTTTCCTGTTACCGTAGATTATATTAATCGCTTTAAATCGTCAAAAGAAAAAAAAGAAACGCTCAAAAAATTAGAAGAAGGAAAGATTGATATTATCATCGGCACACATGCGTTATTAAGTAAAGATGTAAAGTTTAAAGACCTTGGGGTAATGATAATTGATGAAGAACAAAAATTTGGTGTGGCTTCAAAAGAAAAATTAAAGCAAATAAGAACAACGGTTGATTCACTTACATTAACTGCAACACCGATTCCCAGGACTTTGCAATTCAGTTTGATGGGTGCAAGAGACCTTAGCATTATTAATACTCCACCGCCTAACCGTCAACCTATTCAAACTGAAGTACGAGTATTTAATGCAGATTTTATTAGAGAGGCTATTTATTATGAAACCGAAAGAGGAGGACAGGTATTTTTTATTCATAACCGT
This sequence comes from Chitinophagaceae bacterium, assembly GCA_050998315.1. Lineage (GTDB taxonomy): Bacteria > Bacteroidota > Bacteroidia > Chitinophagales > Chitinophagaceae > Ginsengibacter. The sequence goes on along the minus strand of JBPCQG010000443.1, from coordinate 2,702 downwards.
GTGCATGGTTTGGCAGAAATGAAGGGACTGATACAAGGGCTATGTCCTGATCTAAGCATTGCCTTTGCTCACGGGCAAATGGATGGTGACAGATTAGAAGAAACGATACTTGATTTTATGGATAAAAAATATGATGTGCTGGTATGTACAAACATTGTTGAAAGTGGTGTGGATATTCCAAACGTAAACACCATCATTGTAAATAGTGCACACCAGTTTGGGCTTAGCGATCTGCATCAATTGAGAGGCAGGGTTGGCAGAAGTAACAGGAAAGCGTTTTGTTATTTGCTTGCTCCGCCGATGAGCACTTTGCCGGTAGACAGCAGAAAGCGTTTATCAACGTTAGAACAATACAGTGATCTTGGAAGTGGCTTTCAGATAGCAATGCGTGACCTTGACATTAGGGGTGCCGGAAATTTGTTGGGCGGCGAGCAAAGTGGTTTTATTGCAGAGATAGGGTTTGAGATGTATCAAAAGATATTAGATGAAGCTATAAGAGAATTAAAAAGAAAGGAGTTTAAAGAATTATTTAAAGAAGAAATTCAGCAACAGGATGATTTTGTAAAAGATTGTACGATTGATACTGATCTGGAAATTCTCATACCTGATAATTATGTAGAGAGCATTACAGAAAGGTTGAGCCTGTATTCAAGGTTGGATAATTGTGAAATTGAAAAACATCTAAATGATTTCCATGCCGAAATGATAGACCGGTTCGGGCCTATTCCTCCGGAGGTAGAAGATCTTTTTACTACAGTTCGGTGCCGAAAATTAGCCGTAGAACTTGGCTTTGAAAAGATGCTGGTAAAAAATGAGAACCTAAAATGCTTTTTTGTAAGCAATCCTGAATCACCCTATTTTCAAAGCGAGACTTTTACCGGGATTTTAAAATTTATTCAAACAAAAACAAATAAGGCGAGATTAAAGCAAGTAGGCAGAAACGGGATATTAATGGTAGAGGGTATAAAAACCATGTATGAGCTTTGGGAGTTTTTAAACAGAATGGAAGAAGGTATTGACTGATTTAGAATACCTCTGGTGATTATACATCTGTTAATCATGAAAAAAGCTTTTGGCAGGAAGATCTTTAAAAATTCTGTCCTGTAAGGTATTTTTAGGATATAGTATTGACCATGCAGTTAAAAAAATAATCATGAGATCAATATAGAGAGACGCATTTTTTTGATACCACATTTCCAGGGTGCCTTTAAAAGGTGATATTTTTTGATACATAGCAATGGGATCTGGTGCCGCTGAAATTATTTTTTCTTCATCCCTGAAAATTAATGAACCTATTCCCGTAATTCCGGGCTTTACATTATATATTTTATTTTGAATTTCTTCAGGGTATAATATAAAACCCGATTCCATCAAGGGTCTTGGACCAACAATACTCATGTCACCCTTAAAAACATTTATGATCTGGGGAAGCTCATTGATCTTTGTTATTCTCAAGATTTTTCCAAACCAGGTAACCCGTGGATCATTGCGTAGTGTGATGTGCCTTGTACCCATCTTGGGACTGTTCTCTAACATTGTTGCAAACTTCCAGATATAAAAAGGCTTGTTTTTAAACCCGATTCGTTTTTGTAAATAGAATACCTGGTGCTCCCCTGTAATTAATAAAATTATTATAGAAATAATTAATAAGGGAGAGAGGATAATTAAAGCTAATCCGGCTATTAAAATATCTGTAAGGCGTTTTAAAAATTTATACAATGCAACTTTAATTTATATTTAAAACACCTCTTTAATTTTTGAAGCCACTGCAGCCATCTCCTCATCAGTAATATTGGTGGAGCAAGGAATGCTTAAACATTTTTGGTAAATGTAATCAGACCTATCATCTTTTGTATAATATAAATTGGTTATAAACATTGGTAGCTTATTCATTGGCACCCAGAAAGGCCTGCTTTGCATTTTATTATCATTTAAAATTTTCATTACAGCCTTTTGCTTTTTAGTCATTATCGTAGGCAGCCACCAGTTTGGGCTTACATTTTCATCAACTTCTTGAAATGAAATATCGCCAACTCCTTCCAGTTCTTTTTTATAAAAACTAATGATCTCAAGTTTGCGCTTTAAAAACTGTGGAAGTAATTCCATTTGACCTACGCCCATTGCGGCCGCTGTATTTACAAGGCGATAATTGTATCCAATTTCATCATGCAAATATTCAAATGGATCATTTTTAGCCTGCGTAGTAAGATGTTTTGCTTTCTTTGCCAAAGATTCATCATCAGTAATTATCATTCCGCCGCCACCTGTTGTGATAATTTTATTTCCATTGTAACTAAAAGTCCCCATCAACCCAAATGTTCCCGCGTGCTTTTCTTTATAATATGAACCAAGGGCCTCAGTAGAATCTTCTATTACAATAAGATTATATTTTTTTGAGATCTCTAGCAACTTGTCCATATCGCACATGTTACCCAAAACATGAACCGGCATAATGGCTTTTACTATTCTTCCATCTTTTTTATAAATGCTGTTGTCATTTTTAATGTGGGTTTCTTCGGTTAAGAATTTCTCTAAAAGATCAAGATCCATTTGCCATGTATGTTCATCTACATCGATAAGGATAGGATCTGCATTTGTGTATTTTATAGAGTTGATACTTGCAACAAAAGTTATATTCGGAGCTATTACATAATCATCTTTTTGAATATCATTTAAAATCAGGCAGATGTGTAAAGCAGTTG
>JBPCQG010000385.1:0-4093 GCA_050998315.1 Chitinophagaceae bacterium | reverse complement strand
TATACAAGTTTACACCCGAAGGTTTTCCTAAGGAAGAAATTTTAAACACTGCAAAAGAATGGGAAGCAGATATTATTGTAATGGGTACGCATGGCAGAACAGGACTGTCACATTTTTTTAGTGGTAGTATTGCTGAACATGTTGTAAGACATGCATGTGTTCCCGTATTGGTTATACCGGCAGAAATGAAATAAATAAAGACATCATGAAAATTACAAAAATTCACGCAAGAGAAGTTCTAAACTCAAGAGGCAACCCAACCGTGGAAGCCGAAGTAACCATTGATGATAAGATTTGCGAAAGAGCCATCGTTCCATCGGGTGCAAGTCCCGGTGAAAAAGAAGCTGTGGAGTTAAAGGATGGAGACACCAAACGTTACAATGGCAAAGGTGTAATGAAGGCGGTTGATAATGTAAATAACACTATAACCAGCCATTGCATCCATAAAACTTTTGACAGCCAGCAGCAATGGGATAAAACGTTAATTGCATTAGATGGCACAGAAAACAAAGCAAGCGGTTGCCGAAGCGAACGGGTAGCTAAGTTTAACCAGCTTCTAAGAATAGAGGAAGCATTAGGAGATGCGGCAGGTTTTGCAGGAATAAGGAATTTAAAAATAAATCTAAAGTGTGTGTAATATTTAATCTCACTCTCTGAAAGTCGCAGCGACCCGATTGAATCCAGATTTAATCCAAACTTGCCTTTCACTTTTGTAGTATGAAAATTCTTGTGATAGAAGATGAAGCAGAATTGGCTTATAGCATATCTTCTTACCTGCAAGGGGAAAATTATGTTTGTGAGGTTGCTGCTACCTTTAATGAAGCTTATGATAAAATCACTATGTTTCACTACGATTGCATTCTGTTAGATATCATGCTTCCCGATGGCGACGGCTTAAGGTTGTTGGAAGAATTAAAAAAAGAAAAGAAGCAGGACGGTGTTATCATCATCTCTGCTAAAGATTCTCTTGAAGATAAGATAACAGGTCTTACAATTGGTGCAGATGATTATTTGCCTAAGCCTTTCCATTTATCAGAGTTACGTGCAAGAATTTATTCTGTAATAAGAAGAAAGCAGTTTGATAATACCAACCAGATTGATATAAATGAATTACATATTGACCTGCTTTCTAAAACCGTGCTGGTTCAATCAAAGTTAGTTGCGCTTACAAAAAAGGAATTTGACTTGCTGTTGTTTTTAATAGGAAATAAAAACAGAGTCATTTCGAAGTCTGCAGTCGCAGAACATCTATCTGGTGATATGGCTAATATGATGGATAATTTCGACTTTATATACTCCCACGTAAAAAACTTAAAAAGAAAATTATTAGAAGCAGGTTGCAGCGACTACATTAAAACGGTTTATGGAACAGGTTATAAATGGGAAGCATGAATAAATTATTAAACAGAACCCTTCTTTATTACACTGTTTTTGCCTCAATCGTTTTGTTGCTTAGCAGCCCCCTTTTTTATTTCATGATGGAAAAGCTGTACATAGACGATGTTGATGAAGCCATTATGCTTAGAAAAAAGGAATTTTTACTAAAGAGCAGAGCAACTCTGCAAACGGCTGACATAAACGTTTGGAACAGATTTAACAGGGATATAAGAATACTTGCTGATACAACAAGCACCAAACCTAAAGACAAAATTATTCAGGAAGTATTTTATGATGAAATGACACCAGAATGGGAACCGTACAGGGTTTTATATACTGATGTAGCTATTCACAAACAACGATATGTTCTGATGATTCGCTTGAATTTAGTAGAGTCTCAAGACCTTATCTTAACGCTAACATGGCTTTACTGTTTTGTTTTATTCACCTTATTAATTGTTATTTTCTTTGCTACTCGCTTTATTTCAAACCGCTTATGGAAGCCTTTTCATGATACATTAGACAAAATAGGGCAATTCAATATAGAACATTCTTCGCTACCTGATTTCGCTAAAACGCCTATTGTTGAATTCGTTCAGCTGAATAAAGGATTAAGCGAACTGATTAAGAACAATTTAAAAGCATATCAAAACCAAAAGGAGTTTACAGAAAATGCAGCGCATGAATTACAAACTCCTCTTGCAGTATTCCAATCTAAACTTGATATGTTATTGCAGGATCCTTCTTTAAATGATAGCCAGGCTATTATTCTTCAGTCGTTATACGAAGCTTCTTCCCGTTTATCCAGGGTCAACAAAAACCTGTTACTGCTTGCTAAGATTGAAAACAATCAATTTACATTAAGTGAACCTGTGCATACGAAAACTCTTATTGAAGAAGTGTTACCTTATTTTACGGAACAGGCTTTATCAAGAAATCTGACTATTGATGCCAATATTACTGATGCTCCGGTAGTGAATGCAGCTAAATCATTGGCAGAGATTATGATTAACAACCTTCTTTTGAATGCCATCACCCATAACAGGATGAATGGAAGCATTTCTATTAAGGCTACGCAGAACGAAATTATCATTTGCAATACTTCAGACCAGCAGCAATTGAATACCGAAAACCTGTTCAAAAGGTTTGGAAAAATATCAAGAGCAAGCCACAATAGCGGGCTTGGCTTAGCTATTATAAAGCAAATTTGCCAGCTTCATAGCTGGCAGGTAAGCTACCAGTATCATTTAGACAGGCATTGCTTTTCTATTATTTTCTAATCCAGAATTAATCCTAAATCTCCTGATAGTTTTGCAAATTATCTTCAAAAATATCATGCTGCGATACCGCTTTTTACCTTCATTATTATTTACTGTCATTGTTAGCATTGGTTTTATTTCCTGCGGTTCAAATCCCCGAACCGGTAATACTACAACCAATGATAATGCTCAATCCAATTCAGATACATTAGCATTACAGCTTCAAAAATCCATTCAGCTACCAAATGTAATAGGTGGCTTTGACCTCATGGCTGTTGATGTAAAAGGTCAGCGGCTTTTTGTTTCTGCCGAGGATAATCATACTGTAGAAGTTATCAACCTTCAAACCGGAAAACCTCTTATAAGCCTGCCCGAATTTAACGAACCGAAATGGATTGTTTATCTGCCACAAGGCAATCGCATTTTTGTTTCAACCGGTGGAGATGGAAAAGTAACAGAGCTTAATGGAAATACATACAAGGTTGTTCATACTTACTCTTTTAAAGAAGCCTGTAATAATTTAAGGTTTGATAGTTCAACAAATCAATTGTTGGTTGGCGTTGGAAAAACTTTTGGTTCGCTTGGAATAATTGATGTAAAGCAAAATAAGATTGTTGGTGAAATACCACTCTCTGGTTATCTGAAACAATTTGAAATTGATGGGGATAGTGTTTATATAAATCTGCCCGATAAGAATACTGTTGAAGTAGTAAGTCTGTCATCTGCAAAGCCCATCGCAAATTGGGCAGTAACTGAAGCAAAACGAAATGTACCAATGGCGCTTGACAGAATTCATCAACGTTTGTTTGTTGCCTGTGAACCTGGTAAGTTCATCATCTATTCAACTAAAACAGGTAAATCTATACAAAGCCTCAACATCAGTAAAGATGCCGATGGCATTTACTATGATTCAAAACGCAATCAAATTTATATTTCTTGCGGCGAGGGAAACATAGAAGTCATAAAACAAAAAGATGCTGACCAATATAATCTAATACAATCTGCAGGCACGGTAAAAGGTGCTGGCACTTCTTTATTCTCCCCACAGCTTGACAAATACATTCTGGCAGTACCTCAATCAACCAATCAAATAGCGGAGATAAGAGTTTATCAACCAAAATAACCTATGAAGTTGAAATCAATTTTTTTGGGATTATTTCTGTTTACAACGGCTTCTGTTTTATATGCGCAGCGGTCAATAAGCGATTATATTGAAGCGGCAAAGCAAAACAGTCCACTGATAAAAGATAACCACAACCTAAGCAAGGCAAACCAGTTGGAAGTAAAAAGGCTAAAGGCTCAATTTACCAAACCACAGGTAGGCGTAAACGGCAACTTTTTGTTTGCGCCTATTTTATCTACAGATAATACAACCCGCCTCGAACTAAATTCTAAAGGAGCTGATAAATATTACGGCTATGATTTAGGCGCTACCAATGGTGGGCAATACCAGGGGT
>JBPCQG010000355.1:0-19459 GCA_050998315.1 Chitinophagaceae bacterium | reverse complement strand
AGCGACCGTTATAACCAAACTGCTCAGGCCTATATAAAAAACGACCTCTGTTACTGTTATCCCTTCCTGCTCCATAACCTGTCGAAAGCTGATTTGCTCCCGCAACCACAGGATTATTATATACTGTAGCTGGATCATTTCTAGGATCTATAAACACCCTGTCAGGATAAACATCAAATATATTATTCGCACCCACACCAAGGGTAAAGCCCTGCAGAATTTTATAATTAATTACAAAATCAGTAATCCATTTAGCACTAAAGGTTTGATCAGTACCCTGTCCAACATCATTAAAAAATAATCCCGTGGAAGAATTGATTGCTTTAGGATCAACCTGGTGTACATATTGGCTTTCCCCAAAACGAACTGTACGAACAGTAAAATCCAATTTATTTACCTGGTAGTTCAAAGTAATGTTTACCTTATTTTTAGGATTGGCTACTTCTATACGGGCCCTTTGCTGACGATCAAATAATGCATTGCGGAAATCATTTGCAGGATTTTTTGTATTGTCAGTTAAACCTGGATTATTTGCAGCATCGTCAATTTTAGAATTAGTTTTTAGATTGGTTACTTCATTGTCGTTAAAATTTGCGGCAACAGAAAAAGTAGCATTACCGCTTCCTAATCTAAACCTTTCTGTTACTACTACATCAACCCCTTTGGTACGGGTATCAACAGCATTGGTCCAGAACTGTAAAACATTTACATCAGGAAAAGGAGTAAGCAATGGGTTAACCAGTGGATTTGATTTATTAAATGCGCTTGATAGTACGATCCTGTCTTTTATTTTTATATAATATCCATCAACCGTAATGCTTAAACCGCTTCCTATTTTGCTCACAATCCCCGCAGAATAGCTGGTAGATGTTTCAGGCTTCAACGACTGAATTCCAAAAACATTTCTCACAATGGAATTATCATTGTTTGCAGTAAGTGATTGAGATGGTAAGCCATTTACAAACTGGGTGGACGTATTTTGAAAATAACGCTGATGTAAAGACGGCGCTCTAAAACCTGCATTAGTGCTGCCCCGCAAAGCAAAATTATTAGTAACATCAACACGGGCAGTTATCTTTCCTCCAAGTCCATCGCCAAAATCACTATACTTCTCATATCGTCCTGCTGCACCTAGTAAAAGTTTACCCAAATTAATTTCTCCGTCCACGTAACCAGCAATAATAGTACGGTGTTTTTTTAAAGCGTCTTTTGGTCCGAACCCCGGAAATACCTGGGAGCCTGCTGCAGCCGCAGATGGTGAAAAAGTTACAACCGCACCATTAACGGGATAAGGCGGCAAAGAGGGGATAGTCGCAAGACGTCCTCCATTTACATAAGAATTAACCTCCCCAGTAATTATTTCATATTGCTCATATCTAAACTCTGTTCCAAATGCCAGATTGAACGATTTTGTTGAACCTGTTGTATTAAACTTTTTTGAAAAGTCAAGGTTAGTTGTATTCTGAGTAAACTTAACACCTCCGGCATCAAATTGGGTTTGTGCAATAGCTGTTCCAGGTAATGAAGCATTCCCGGTATTCTTAATGTTATACTTTATTTTATTAGTTCCAAATGTATTGCTGACATCAAAATCCCAATCACCGAATTTTGTTTTTATGCCTGTAATTGCAGACCGGTCATTAATCCTGGTATAGATTGACGGCAGAAACCCATCAGGATAATACAAGCTTCCATTTGCAAATACAGGTTGTTGTGTAAAAGCATTAGGATTTCTACTGAATCCACTGGCATCACCTTGACGATAACCAAAACCACCTGTAAAATAAAATTCAGATTTTTCACCTAAAGGAATTCCTCCATTTAGAAAAAAACCTGCATTATTTGACTTAGAATTTCCGGCTACTATATTATGGCGGTCATATCCTCTTTGTGTTGCAGTTTGTTTATCAAGATCAATCAGCCATCTACGAAAAGCTACGGGATCTGTAGCAGGCGTGGTAGTTGGTGTGTTAGGGAAAGCACCACCATTACCATAATATAAAAGTGGAATATTATCATTCCCACTTCTGTTGCTTCTTTCCCTGCTTACGTATTGTCCGCTAATTACAAAATGTCCACCTTTATTACCTATTTTATCTCCTCCATAAAAATCCAACTGTATATTTCTTCCATCATGTATGGTTGTGTTATTATAATCAAGATGAGTGATGTTACCTCCTAATGTACTTGATATATTTAAACCGGTATAAGTTTTCTTTAATACAATATTTATTACGCCGGCAATTGCATCAGAGCCATATTGTGCAGCTGCGCCATCTCTTAATACCTCGATACGTTCAATAGCTGCAACCGGTATAGCATTCAAATCAGTTCCTACAGAGCCACGACCCACAGTACCATTAATATTTACAAGAGCAGTGTTATGTCTCCTTTTCCCGTTTACTAACACCAAAGTTTGATCAGGACCCAATCCGCGTAAACCTGCAGGATCGATATGATCTGTACCATCAGAAATTACCTGCCTTGCGCTTTGAAAAGAAGGAGCCACATAAGTAAGCGCCTGCGCAGCATCAATCTGTGCATAGCTTTTTAATTCTCTTGCAGAAACCACATCCACAGGAACCGATGTTGATAATTTACTCCTGCCAGATGAACGGGTTCCCACGAGTACAATATCCTCACCAACTGTAGATGATGATACTAGTGTAACATCCGATGTAGCAGTTTCATTCGCACCAACGTCTACCTTGTTACTATTTAACTGGTAACCGGCATAAGTAAATGAAACAGTATATTTTCCCGGAGCCACTTTTAATTCGTATTCACCATTATCATTAGTTGTTGTGCCCTTATTGCTGCTTACTGAAACAGAAGCTCCGGCTAAGGGACCCCGTTCATCACGTACAACACCCTTTATTGTTCCGGTTTGAGCCTGTACAAATGAGATAGTGAAGAATAAAAGAAATAATGAAAGGGCTGTTTTTTGGAATGACAGAATTTTTCTCATAACAGTATTTTAGAGTAGTGATTAATTGTTTTTTATGGTGTACTTTATCTATTCAAGTTACCTTAATCACTTAAATTCGACAAAAAATAATCAGTATGCTTACAGTAAAAAGAATATTAATAACGCTTTTTATTTTTTTATCCAACGCAATTGTATATGCACAAAGTTTAAAAATAAACCCCTACAACTATCAAATAAAAAAGAATATAATATGCCAAAACGGAGCTGTTGTTTCTGCACATACTTTGGCAAGTGAAGTTGGATTACAAATGCTGAAAAAAGGAGGTAATGCTTTTGATGCTTTTATTGCAACACAATGGATGTTGAGTGTTGTGTATCCATGGGCAGGCCCTCTTGGCAATGGTGGATTTATGGTAGCAAGATTAAGCAACGGAAAAAAAATAACACTTGATTTTCGCGAAACTGCGCCTTCTGCTGCAACAAAAGATATGTATATCAGGGATGGAAAAGGCGATACAAAACTTTCTCAAAACGGTCACCTAGCTTGTGGTGTTCCCGCTTTGGTTGCGGGATTATTTGCTGCACATAAATATGCAAAGCTTCCTATGAGCCTATTATTGCAATCTGCAATTGACGCGGCACAAAAAGGATTTAAGATAACAGTTCAAGAGGCCAACCGTCTTAACACAAAGAAACCTGATTTTATTAATAACAATATTGTTACTCCAATATTTGTAAAAGAATCGGGATGGAAGGAAGGTGATACTCTTTTTCAAAAAGATCTGGCCGCTACATTAATGAGAATACAAAAGGAAGGCAGCAAAGGTTTTTATGAAGGTAAGACTGCACAACTCATCGCTGATGAAATGAAGAAGGCAGGCGGCATTATAACCAAACAAGATCTGAAGAATTATAAAATAAAATTCCGCGAGCCTATTCTTTTTAATTACAAAGGTTACACAATAGCAGGCATGGGTTTACCCAGCAGCGGTGGAATATTATTAAATCAAATGATGAAGATCGTTGAAAAAAGAAATATCGCAAGTTTGGGTTTTCATAAGCCTGCATCTGTTCATCTAATAATAGAAGCAGAGCGAAGAGCATTTGCTGACAGGGGTGAATATTTGGGTGATCCTGATTTTATTAAAGTTCCTGTGAAAAGATTAACGAATGAAAAATATTTGGAAGAACGAATGAAAGATTTTAATCCCCTTGCTGCAACAAAAAGTATTGATGTAAAACCCGGCGTTATTAAAAAAGAAAGTGAAGAAACAACGCATGTAAGTATCATAGATAAAGATGGTAATTGTGTATCCGCCACCAGCACACTTAATGCAGGATATGGAAGCGGGGTTGTAATAAATGGAACAGGTGTTTTGATGAGTAATTCAATGGATGACTTTAGCATACAGCCTGGTGTACCAAATATGTTTGGCGCCATTGGCGGTGATGTAAATGCAATTGCACCTAATAAACGCATGCTAAGTTCTATGAGTCCCACAATAGTATTAAAAAACAACAAACCATTTTTAGTTTTGGGTACGCCCGGAGGAACTACAATTCCCACAAGCGTGTACCAGGTTATTATGAATATTATTGAGTTTGGTATGAATATAAAAGATGCGGTAAACGAAGTACGATTTCATCAACAATGGTTACCGGATATAGTTTATGTGGAAAAAGGTTTTCCGGAAAGTTTGAGTAAAAAATTAGAAGCCAAGGGTCATACTATAAAAGAAAGAGAAGGATTGGGGAGAATGGAAGCGATAAAAATAAGTAATAAAAAAATAGAGGCAGTTGCAGACCACAGGGGTGATGATCATGCTGCAGGATATTGAACCTATGTGCGATGGAAGATGCTATACGTACGATGTAAGAATTAATTAATCATAAATATCATTGTTATCAAAAATATTATTGGTCAAATCTTTTTAGAATCTGCAATTAAACGATTAAGCTATTACAAAGAATTAGCTGATAAAACTTTTGTGCAACTATCTGAGGAAGACTTTCATGTTATTCCTGCTGATGAATGTAACAGCATCGCAATCATTATTCAACATATGAATGGAAACATGCTAAGCCGGTGGACAAATTTTTTAACAAGCGATGGAGAAAAAGAGTGGCGTAAACGGGATGCAGAATTTGAAGTTCAAAATTTAAACAAAGAACAATTAATAGCACTTTGGGAAGAAGGATGGAAATGTTTTTTAGATGAATTAACATCTTTATCAAATACTGATCTTGAAAAAACAATTTATATAAGAGCCGACGCTCTTTCGGTGACCGATGCCATCAACAGACAACTAGCTCACTATCCTTATCATGTGGGTCAAATTATTTATGCTGCTAAAATAATTAAGAATAAGGCCTGGCGAAACCTTTCAATACCCAGGGGGCGATCAACAGACTTTAATAATGAATTAAAGAATCAGCCTTAGATGTTTCAATTCAAAAATACTCCGGGAAGAACTTGTATGATTGATGGAAAAGAATTTTTATTTTTTTCAGGATACTCTTACCTGGGAATGAATCATGTAAAAGAATTTAAAGACTTTGTAAAAGAAGGCATTGACAAATATGGAGTACTTTTCCCCTCATCAAGAATATCCAATACAAGGCTAAGGCTTTATCAAAAATTCGAGAACAAACTTTCAAAGCTTACAGGTATGGATGATACCGTGAGCTTTTCTTCCTGTTATTTAGCAGGAAAAACATTTGCTGATATTCTTTCATCTTACAAAAATATTTTTGTTGCTCCCGGCACACATCCGGCAATAAATATTAAAACAAATTTAAAAACCAATTCAACCAATTTCAATGAATGGTCAATTGAAATTATTGATCTTATAAACGCCTCAGTTGAAAATGAGTTTGTTTTACTTGCTGATTCAATAGATATTTTAAAAGGCGCCATTCATAATTTTTCATTTATAGAAAACATAAACCCTTCTAAAAAAATAATGTTTTTAATAGATGATTCGCATGGCATTGGCGTTTTGGGAACCAAAGGCGAAGGAATAATTTCTCAACTGCTAAAAAATGAAAACACCGAATTCATTATTTGCTATTCGTTATCAAAGGCATTTAATATTGAAGGCGGCGCTGTAAGTTGTTCTAAAAGATGGTCAGACAAATTAAGGCACCATCATAATTATACCAGCAGCACAGGCATTAGTCCTTCGCTGATGCATGCATTTATTAAGAGCAAAAAATTATATATACTCCAAAGAAAAAGGCTTATGAAAAATATAGACTATTTAAGAAAACATTTGCCTGCTTACATTTTAAAACATGATTTCGATCTCCCTGTTTTTATTTGCGAAAATGAAAACGCAGAAGATCACTTTTATAAAAACGAAATTATCATTTCATCGTTTGGATATCCTGATCCATCTTCTCAAAAAATAAACCGCATCATAATTACTGCACTGCATACAAAAAAAGATATTCAAAAACTTTGCAGCACTTTGTAATTATGCCTATAGTAAATCTGTGTTAAAAACGTTACACAACCCCTGTTCAATTGGCGCAAAGCATCGGTTTAAGTAAATTTATAGTTTTATCCCTACGGTGAAAAGAACCCTAAATATATTTTATAAGATTTTGCTTGTCTTCTTAATGCTGGTGGTAGTGTTATGGATATTGGTTAATACGACCTCATTTCAAAACTGGATGGTAAATAAGGTGACTGTAAAATTATCTAAGGACCTGCATGCAAAGGTTTCCATAAGACATGTTGAGTTTGGATTATTTAATAAAATGCTATTGGAGGGCACATTAGTACTTGATAAAAAAAATGATACTCTCTTATATGCCCAAATTGCAAAAGTCAATATCACTGACTGGTTCTTTTTAAAAGATAATATTACCCTAAAATATGTTGCACTAGATGATGCGATCATAAATTTGAACAGGAAAGATTCAATTTGGAATTACCAGTTTTTAGTGGATTATTTTTCAAGCCCGAAAAAGAAAACCGATACCTCAAAAAATGTTATACAGCTGGATCTTAAAGATGTTGAACTTAACCGGGTTAGGATATGGAAGAAGGATGAATGGGCAGGGCAAAATATGCTTGTATCGTTTGATAAATTAAATTTTACTCCAGATGTTTTTGATACAAAAAACAAGATCATAAAAATAAATGAGATCACTTTAGATCATCCTCTATATGCCGAATATAATTACACGGGAGTTCGCCCAAAAAAAATTAAACCATTAATCGATCACGTCTCTAAACCGCCGGGCTTACAATGGAATGAGGAGAATTGGCTAATTACTGTAAACAATATTAAAATAAAGGATGGCGGATTTGCCATTGAAAGAAATACCGTAAAACTTTCGGATATAAATAAGTTTGATGAGGAACATATAATAGGATCTTCATTAAATGGCAGTTTGAAAAATGTACAATTTGCTAAAGATACAATTACAGCCGATGTTCGTCTCTCAGTAAAAGAGCGTTCAGGATTTGAAATAAAAAAATTAACCACATCATATAAATTTACTCCCGATAAGATGGAGTTTAAAGATCTTGATCTTATCACCAACCGCAGCCACATAAAAGATTATTATGTGATGAAATATAAAAATTTTATTGAAGATTTTTCAAATTTTGCGCAGGCTGTAACGCTGGAAGCAAATTTCAGGGGCAGTGAAATCAGCAGTGATGACTTAAGCTATTTTGCTCCTGCTTTAAAAAGGTGGCGAAGAAATTTTTTTATTAATGGAAATGTTTCCGGAACTATTGATAATTTATCAGGAAGCAATATGCTTATAAAATCAGGAGCAAATAATTATTTTGATGGGAATATTGCTTTAAGAGGATTGCCTTATGCAAATGAAACATACCTTAATCTTAAATCCAATGATTTAAGAACTTCTTATACAGAACTTGCCACAATAATTCCCTCGCTTAGAAAAGTTGCCAGCCCCAACCTGAGTGCCCTGGGTAATATTCGTTTTACAGGAAACTTTACAGGCTTTCTTAAAGATTTTGTTACTAATGGCACACTTACTACTAACCTGGGTACAGTTGTAACTGACCTGCATATGCAATTTCCACAGACCGGGGCTTCAATTTATTCCGGAAAGGTTGCAACAAATAATTTTAAGTTAGGTAGATTTATTGGGGATGAAAAACTTGGCAATATTTCTTTTAATGGTAACATTGCCGGCAAAGGTTTTAATGCAAATAACGTTGATGTTACTTTAGACGGCGACATCAGACAGATTGAATTCAATAATTACAATTATCAAAATATTATAGCCAAGGGGAATTTTAAAAACAAAGTATTTAATGGCGCGGTAAGTATTAACGATCCTAATGTAAAAATTGACGGTCTAAACGGCACGATTGATTTTAGGAATAAAGAACCCCAGTTTAATTTTGATGCAAATGTTGCAAAACTCAATCTTAAAAATCTGTATTTTACCAATGATAATTTTTCATTAACAGGTAATTTCAATCTCAATTTTTCGGGTAATAATATTGATAACTTTTTAGGCTATGCAAAAATCTCCAATGCCGTTTTGCTAGATAATGATCAAAAATTATCTTTTGATTCTTTAACGATTCACTCCTCTGTCTCAGGTGGGAAAAAATATCTATCAATACAAAGTAATGAGGTGAATGCAAATGTAGCCGGCAATTTTAAAATACTTGAATTGCCCGAAGCATTTCAATTGTTGCTTAACAGGTATTATCCGGTATACATAAATAAGCCAAGGAGAAATATTCATGCACAGGATTTTACTTTTGATATTAAAACAAAAGTTATTAATGACTACATCGGGTTAGTGAGTAAAAAAATAACAGGATTTAATAATACAAATATTAGTGGCTCTTTAAATTTATCAACAAACTCTTTAAATATTGAAGCAAATGTTCCATCCTTTAATTATAGTAATGTTGAGTTTAAAAATGTAAATTTTAATGGAACCGGAACTTTTGATACATTAACACTTGCGGGTAATGTAGGAGATGTAATAATAAATGATAGCCTGCATCTTCCTGACACAAAAATTCTCATAACTGCCCACAATGATGTTTCAGATATAAGCATCAAAACTTCTGCAAGCAAAACCCTTAACGAGGCAGATATTTCTCTGCGTTTACAAACTTTGCCTGATGGATTTAAACTAAACTTTAATCCTTCTTCTTTTGTTATAAATGATAAAAAATGGATACTTGAAAAGGGTGGTGAGCTTGTACTTAGTAAAAAATTACTTACGGCAACTGAAGTAAAATTTGTACAGAATGATCAGCAGATCATGTTATCAACTGAACCTTCTTCCATAGGTAACAGCAATGATGTTTTAATTGACCTTGTAAAAATAAACATTGGTGATATTGTGCCATATTTTATCAGGTATCCAAAGTTTGATGGGATGATGACAGGGCATCTTAAAATAAACGATCCCTTTGGAGACATGACTGCAGGCTTTGTTACAACAATAGATCAGTTCCGTTTTGAAAATGACTCCATTGGGATCGTAAAAACTTCAGGAAGTTATTCTTCAATAAGCGGGGACATTATTGCTAATGCAAGCTCAAATAATCAACAATATAACTTTATTGCCGATGTTACTTATAAAACAAAAGATTCTACAGAAAATCAATTAAATGGAAGCTTGAACCTTGATAAATCAAATATTCATTTTCTTCAAAAATATTTAAATGAAATTTTTACCGGTATAGAGGGTAATGCAACGGGGCAATTAAATATTTTAGGTAGAGGAAAAGATCCAAAAATAACCGGCAGCATTGCCCTTGATGATGCATCACTTACAGTTAACTATACACGCTGTAAGTACATCTTTAATAATAACTCCATCTTAAAATTTAATAAAGACGAAATTGATTTTGGTAATTTAAAAATAAAAGACACTTTAAATAATTCAGCTACGGTAAGTGGTAAATTATATCATACGTTTTTTGATAATTTTTATTTTAATGAACTTCATTTTAAAACCGACAGAACGAATGGCATTCCCGGAAAATTCTTTTTACTCAATACAACAGCAAAAGATAATAAAGAATTTTATGGGCATATAATCGGCGATGCGGAAATGCAATTAGATGGACCGATCAGTGATATGAGAATGAATATTGCAGGGCAGCCGACCGATAGCAGCCATATTTATCTGCCTACAGGAGATGTGGCAGAAACAGGGAAAATAAATTACATCGAGTTCATAAAATTTGGAAGGGAAATGCGGACTAATCTTTTGGTTAGGGAAGAGACGAATATTAAAGTTAACATGGAAATTACCGCTACCCCTTTTGCACAGATTGATGTGATACTTGATGAAACAACCGGTGATGTTATTAAAGCGCAAGGCAGCGGAAAACTAAATATTAATGTTGGCACAAAAGAGCCACTAACTATTCGTGGCAGGTATAATGTTGAAGAAGGACAATACACTTTTAATTTTCAAACATTTTTAAAAACACCATTCACATTACAATCAGGATTTATTGAATGGCAGGGAGATCCTTACCTTGCCAACCTTAATATAGACGCAGTTTACAGAGCCAGGCAGGTTGACATGAGCAACATCCTTACTACATCAGGATTTAGTAATACAAAAGGTGATGTGGATGTGGTTTTTAAATTAAGAGGAACACTTAAAAATCCTAGTACAGATTTTGAATTTACTTTCCCTTTTGATAACCCTTTAAAGGTTGACCCTATAGCCAATCAATATCTAAAAACTAAATACCAGGCGGATAAAAATGAAATGAACAAACAGGTAACATCTCTTTTGTTATTTAATTCATTCATTACAGATCAACAAAGATTGTTTAGTACCAACAATACAGGCAACTTTGTTTTCAGAACAGTTGGTCAGGTTCTTTCAAATACACTTTCTTCTTCGCTTAATAACTGGCTTCAAAAATTATTAAAAACTGACCAGGTAAATCTTTATACAAACATTAGTACACCTGATTTTAATTTCGAAAAGGGCGGCACCCAACGGCAAATTCAAAACCTTGGGAACTTCGGTTTTAAAACGGCTTTTTTAAATAACAGGCTGCTGATAAATTTTGGCGGAAATGTAGACTATAAACTGGTTCAGGCTTCCAATAATTCCAATACTAATTTTTTATTTACTCCTGATGTTTCATTTGAATATTTAATTACACCGGCAGGCAGCTTACGGGTGGTAGGCTTTAACCGCAGTGATGCAGACCTTGGTGACATAGCCGGAGTTACACGCCGCAACCGTACAGGTATTTTATTATCTTACCGCAAAGATTTTAATAATTTTTATGAATTGTTTGGAGGTGGAAAATAGATGTAATAGAATATTTATCTACATTTCTGAGGCTGTAAAACTTTATTTAGTTGTCATTATCTGGTGCCCTAACTTATCTCTTTTGGTTTCGAGATACTTTTTATTGTGTCTGTTGGATGCTATTTCAATAGGTACTGTTTCTATAATTTCTAATCCATAACCTGTAATACCTGCTCGCTTACGTGGATTATTGCTTATCAGCTTTATTTTAGTAATTCCCATCTGCCGTAAAATTTGTGCACCCACACCATAATCTCTTTCATCCTGGGCAAAACCCAACTCAAGGTTTGCTTCCACAGTATCTCTTCCTTCTTCCTGTAACTTATAGGCTTTTAGTTTATTAAGTAATCCAATACCTCTCCCCTCCTGGTTCATGTATAATACCACACCTTTGCCTTCGGCTTCCACCATTTTCATCGCCGCATGTAATTGTTCTCCACAATCGCAACGAAGTGAACCTAAAATATCACCAGTCATACAACTTGAGTGTACTCTTACCAATACAGGTTCATCTTTTTTCCAGGTACCTTTCTTTAATGCCATGTGCTCTTCTCCCGTATTAATTTGTTTAAAAGCTATAAGTTGAAAAGTTCCGTATTTAGTGGGCATACTTACGCTTACATCTTCGTGTATCAGAGATTCTGTTTTTAAGCGGTAAGCAATAAGATCCTTTATAGAAATAAGTTTAAGATCAAATTTTTTAGCTATTTTAATTAATTCAGGAACTCTTGCCATTGTTCCATCTTCATGCATAATTTCTACCAGTACACCTGCCTCGCCATGTCCGGCAATTCTTGCCAGGTCTACAGTTGCCTCCGTGTGACCTGCCCGCCGTAATACTCCACCTGATTTTGCCCGCAATGGAAAAATATGACCGGGTTTCCCTAAGTCATGAGGTTTTGTTTGTGGATCTATTAATGCCTGGATAGTTTTCGAACGGTCATGCGCTGAAATACCGGTTGTGCATCCATGTCCTAAAAGATCTACGCTTACAGTAAAAGGGGTGCCATGCAAAGCAGTGTTTCTATTTACCATTAATTCCAGTCCCAATTCATCACATCTTTCTTCAGCAAGGGGTGCACATATTAGCCCCCTTCCGTTCTTGCTCATAAAATTTATTATATCAGGAGTAATATTTTTTGCAGAAGTAATAAAATCGCCTTCGTTCTCCCTGCTTTCATCATCAACTACAATTACCAGTTTACCTTTTTTAATATCTTCAATAGCACTTTCAATAGTATGTAACATATACCCATTTATTTTTTGCAAAGATACAAAGAGTTATGAGCGCTAATTGTACGTTTTTGAAAGAGATAACTTAGATAAGAAAATTAATTTGGTAACGATAAATTATTATACAATAAGCAGCAAATACAGTAATAATATTGCCTTTAATTTGTTAATAAATGTTAATTGATATTACGATATAATTTCTTTTCTTTGCCACGTTTAAAAACTAACAACTATGTTATACAAAAGAATTTTACCTTTCTTTATTGCCTTAATAGCTCTTCCATTAATAATGAATGCCCAGGTAACCACAAGTATTATTAGTGGTACTATAAGGGCAGGTAATGAGGGTTTATCCGGAGCAACAGTTGTTGCTGTTCATACACCTTCCGGAACTACTTACCAAACTGTTACATTGAAAGATGGGGTATTTAACCTGGTAAATCTTATTCCTGGTGGTCCTTATAAAATTAATATATCATATGTAGGATTTCAAACTTATACACAAGACGATGTACTTCTATCGCTAGGTGAAAATACAAGAATAGATGTTACTCTTTTAAATTCTAATACTGCTTTACAAGAAGTTGTTATTACAGGGACAGGTAATACAAAAAGGAAAACCGGGGCCTCGACCAATATTAGCAGACAGCAAATAGAATCATTACCAACATTAAATAGAAGCTTAGCCGATGTTTGGCGCCTAACTCCTCAAGCCACAGGCACAAACTCTTTTGGCGGGGTTAATAATCGATATAATAATATCACAATAGACGGAGCTGTAAATAATGATGTCTTCGGGCTGTCAGGTAGTGGAACTCCAGGGGGTCAAGCGAATACATCCCCTATTTCGTTAGATGCTATACAAGAAGTTCAGGTTGTATTAGCGCCATATGATATTACGTATGGAAATTTTACAGGTGCAGGTGTCAACGCAATTACCCGTTCAGGTACTAACAAATTTGACGGGTCTGCTTATTACTTTCTGCGTAATGAAAAATCAGTGGGAAAAGATCCGGTAACTAAAGTAAAAACTACTGAGTTTACCAATAAGCAATACGGTGTGCGAATTGGGGGACCAATCATTCCAAATAAACTTTTTTTCTTTGTTAATGGTGATATAACCAGAATAGTACAACCAACTTTATTTAACGCCGGTGAGCAAGGTTCTTTATTAACCTTAGATGAAGCAAAGAGCCTTTCTGATATACTAAAAACCAAATACCAATACGATGCCGGCTCTTATGATAGAATTCCTACGCTAACGCAAAGTGATAAATTATTCGGACGCATAGATTGGAACATTAGTAATAAACACCGTTTAACAGTACGTCATAATTATATAAAAGCCTTTGATGATAATATTTCAAGATCACCCACACTTTTTCGTTTTGGTAATAATGCATATCGGATTAATAATAAACAAAATATTACAGTTGCAGAATTAAGAAGTCGTTTTAGCAATAGGGTTTCCAACGATTTAATTGTGGGATTACATCGCATTCGTGATTTTCGTACAACAAATGGCCAATTATTTCCTTTTATTGAAATTTCAAAAGGTTCAGCAAATAACGGGATACAAATAGGTTCAGATAGAAGTTCTGTTGCCAATGAACTTGACCAAAATATTTTTGAGATCACAGATAACCTTAAAATTTTTAAAGGAAAACATACATTCACGATTGGTTCGCACAATGAGTTCTTCAACTTTAGAAACCTTTTCATTAATAACTTTAATGGTAGATGGACGTTTAGCAACATTGCTGCTTTTATGGCCGATAACCCCCGTCAGGTTCAAGTAACTTATTCAAATATACCAGGCGACTTAAAACCTTCTGCTAAATTCAGCGCAGCGCAATTAGGTTTGTATGCACAAGACGAAATTCAAATTAGTCCTCAATTCAGACTTACAGCAGGCTTAAGGGTTGACATGCCTATAGTACGCGACGAGCCTGCCTTTAATAAAGTAGTAGATTCTACCTTCAAAAGCCAGTATTCAACTTCTCATATTCCTAACAAACAATTATTATGGTCGCCACGGATAGGCTTTAATTATGATGTTGTTGGAGATAAATCGACAATAGTTAGAGGCGGTGTAGGAATCTTTACCGGTCGTGTTCCATTTGTTTGGATATCAAATCAATTTAGTAATAATGGATTATTACTTAATACTATTAGTGTAAGTGATGATACAAGAACTCCTAACAACGAAGTGAATAATGGAAAAGGTTTTGATCCGGATCCATTAAAACAAGGTGCTCTTGGAACTGCCTTCAAAACATTTGAAGTAAATATAATTGACAAAAACTTTAAGTTCCCTCAAGTACTAAGATTTAACCTCGCTACAGATGTAACAATGCCTGATAATTTTCTTTTAACACTGGAAGGAATGTATTCAAAAACTATTAATAACATAGCTTACAGTGATGTAAATCTGGCAGCACCTGCTGGCGTTGTGGACCCGGCGTATAATAACGGAGCTGATCGTAGAATAGCGTTTTCTTCATCCACCAGTGCAGGCGGCAGAAGAATTAATCCAAACATAACGAACGCTATTTTGTTATCAAATCTCAATAAAGGATATACCTATAATTTCACAGCCCAGTTAAGTAAAACATGGAAACATGTGTTTGCATCATTCGCTTATAACCATAATGGTGCTGCAGACGTTAATAGCGGCGCAAGCTCTACAGCTTTATCTAACTGGGAATTTGTTCAGGTGGTAGGTAATCCTAATAACCCGCAATTAGCGGCTTCGAACTTTGGACTAACACATCGTGTTTCAGCATTGCTATCTGTAAATTTTAATTTTGCTAAATATTTTAAAACTTCAGTGTCCTTATTCTATTCTGGTAACTCTGGTTCAAAATATACGTACTTAGTTAATGGAGATTTAAATAGCGACGGACGTTTTGGTAATGATTTATTGTATGTGCCAAGAAATCAATCTGAAATTAAATTCATAGATTTTCTTAACTCAGATAATACGATCCGTTTTACTGCTGCCCAACAGGCCGCAGCTTTTGATGAGTTCATAAATAACGATCCATATCTCTCTAATAGAAGAGGAATGTATACTGAAAGAAATGAAAGCCATACACCCTGGGAAAATATTCTTGACGGCCGGATAGCACAACAATTTTACATTAAAACCGGCGCCACAAGACATACATTAGAATTTACATTTGACGTATTTAACTTATCTAATCTTTTAAATAACAGATGGGGAAGGTTATATTCCGTAAGTAACCAGGCATATAATATATTAACTGTTCTTAACAGAACTTCGGGTCCTGCGGCCTCACAAGGCAAAGGCTATAATTTTACCATCGGTCAAACCCCATGGAACGTAAATTTTGCATCAAGATTTCAAGGACAGTTAGGACTACGCTATTCTATCAACTAATTCATTGTTATAAAATATAAAGAGCCGACTCTAATTAATGAGTTGGCTTTTTTGTGAATGCAATTTCTTCAAATACGAGAACAATTTGTTAACAAAAGAAAAAAAACCAATTACGTTATTTATTTTCTTTGTATGATAAAACTAACCACTATGGCTAAAAGATTTCTATCGTTCTTAATTTTATTAATGGGGCTAAGTATTTTAGGCAAAGCCCAGGAAACTACTTCAGAAATACAAGGCTCTGTTTCAGATGGTAATGGTAATGGCCTCGGAGGTGCGACTGTTGTTGCAATACATTTGCCTACAAATACTAAGAGCAGTACCACTTCACGTAAGGATGGTCGTTTTAATTTACCGAATTTAAGAGTAGGCGGCCCATACCAGGTTACTGTTACACATATTGGTTTTAAAGATGACACGCAGGAAAATATTACACTTATTTTGGGTCAGGATTTTAAAGCTGATTTTACATTGTCACCTGACGCTAAAGAGCTCACAAATATTGTGATAACATCACGGCAGGATAAAATTTTTAATACCAGCCATACCGGAAGTCGGGAAGTTATTAGCCGCCAGCAAATTGAGCGGTTACCTACAATAAACCGTAGTCTGCAGGATTTTACAAAACTTACTCCTTCGTCAAACGGATTAAGTTTTGGCGGGAGAAATAATTTATATAACAATGTTACAGTTGATGGCGCAAACTTTAATAATGCTTTTGGCCTTTCGTCTACCTTAGGCGGTCAAACAAATTCTCAGCCAATTAGCATTGATGCTATTGAACAAATACAGGTAAATATTTCTCCCTACGATGTAAGACAGGGAGGCTTTTCAGGTGCAGGAATAAACTCAGTTACCCGAACAGGAACAAACCAGTTTAAAGGATCAATATATACTTACATTAGAAATCCGGACTTACAGGGATATAAGGTAAGAACAAACAAAATTCCAAAACCAGTCTTCGATTATAATTTACGCGGTGCATCCATTGGCGGACCAATAATTCCAAATAAACTGTTTTTCTTTATAAGCGGTGAGCAGGAAAGAGTAAGCCAGCCTGCAACCGGTTTAGTTGCTAATAAACCAGGACAAACAGCAGTGCCCGGAGTGGTATCGCAAGCCATTGCGGATACATTAAATGCTTTAAAAACTTTTCTTATCGATAAGTTTAAATATGATCCGGGAGCATACCAGGATTATAATTACAGAACAAACAGCGACAAGCTAACGGTGAGGCTTGATTGGAATATTAATAGTTCAAACACTTTTACAATTAAATACAATTATTTAAAATCATTAAGAGATATCACAGCAAGTAATAGCGGCGCTGTTGGCTCAAGACAGCCAAGTAACACAGGCTTGCCCTTTAGTGGTAATGGTTATACCATCAACAACAATTTTAATATCATAATTGTTGAGCTTAATACAAAAATCAGCAGTAAAGCAAATAATAAGTTTCAAATCGGATATACCGCATTACGTGATTTTAGAGCGCCGCAGGCAAGCGGGAATTTCCCATTGGTTGATATATTAAATGGTCAGGGCT
The DNA here is from genome assembly GCA_050998315.1 of Chitinophagaceae bacterium. Classification (GTDB taxonomy): domain Bacteria; phylum Bacteroidota; class Bacteroidia; order Chitinophagales; family Chitinophagaceae; genus Ginsengibacter. Next base: position 2,044 of record JBPCQG010000355.1, on the reverse strand, counting down.
CAACTTATACCAGCTTCGGATATGAGCCTTTCACTTATAACAACCTCCTTAACACTAATATCTTTCAAATCTCAGATATTTTTACATTTTATGCAGGTAAGCATGAACTAACAGTCGGTACGCAGAACTATAAAAAAACTTTCAAGAATGGCTTCGCACCAAATTACCAGGGACTTTTTATTTTTAACTCCCTAACTGATTTTTATAATAGTGTAAATAATGGAACTGCAAATGCAAGAACTTATTTACTTTCTTACTCACTTACTAAAGATGGATCGTTCCCTTTTGCTAATATTGGCGCTACAGAACTCGGATTTTTTGCACAGGATAAATGGAGAGTAAAAGATAATTTTACACTTACCTATGGTTTGCGTATAGATGCCCCCATCTTTCAAAATAAATTTCAGTCAAATCCCAACGTACCTGCACATACTTTTAGAAATGGAATGCATTACGATGTGGGACAAAGGCCTTCTACAAATCTTTTAATTTCACCAAGATTAGGTTTTAACTGGGACGTACATAATAATCAAAAGACGCAAATACGCGGTGGTATTGGATCGTTTTCAGGACCGCCGCCTTTTGTATGGGTAAGTAACCAGGCAAGTAATAATGGAGTACAATTTGGTTCCGTTGCTACAAGCAATGTCGCTTTTAAAGCTGATGTAAATGCTTACAGGCCTGCAACAGGCGCTGCTAATACATCCTATAATCTCGTTTTTACTGATAAAGATTTTAAATATCCCCAGGTGTTAAAAACAAGTATTGCTATAGATCAAAAACTCCCCGGAAATATAATAGCAACAGTTGAATACAGTTATTCCAAAGATATTAATGCAGTAAATTTTGAAAATGTAAATCTTCCTTCCACCGGAACTGCATTAGCAGGTTCTGATAACAGGATACGATTTGCATCACCAAAAATATATGGTGGCACTGGCGGAGCAACTGTCACTAATCCAAATATCAGCAGCGCAATTTTAATGAAAAATTATTCTAAAGGATATGCATCAGTATTAACTCTTCAATTGCAAAAAACTTTTAAAAACCTATATACAAGTGTAGCATATACTTATACTAAAGCAAAAACTTTAAACGATGGAGGTTCTATTGCTGCAAGCATGTGGAGAGACAGACCGGTAAGCAATGATCCCAATGCAGCAGAATTAGGTAATCCAAATTTTTACCAGCCCCATCGGGTAATTGCTCAGGCATCTTACCGAAAAGAATATGGTAAAAATTATGCAACTTCATTCGGTCTTATATTTGAGGCAGCACCAAGTCCGTCCAGCACTATCATACCTCAAACAGGTGCCGGTTCTTATACATACAGTGGGGATGTAAATAATGATGGTACTGGTGGAAATAATGATCTAATTTATATTCCAAAAAATCAAGGTGATATTGTACTCGTACCTGTAAATACCGGAGGCGGAGCAGTTACAGATACCAGAACGCCTGCACAAATCTGGAATCAGCTGAATAATTTTATTAATCAAGATCCTTATATGAGCACTCATCGTGGACAAATTGCAGAAAGAAATGCAGTTGTACTACCTTATTTTAAACATCTTGATGTAAATATTACACAGGATTTTTATTTTAAATCTGGCAAAACAAAACACACACTTCGTTTATCTTTTGACATGATAAACATTGGCAACTTTCTTAATAAAAACTGGGGAATTGGTAAATTTTTTTCAACCCCGTTTAATACCAGTCAAAATGCAGCAAGCTTTTTAAAGTATGAGGGTTTGGTAACTGCCACCGGAGATCCTAATGTGGGTAAACCACGTTATTCTTTCCCTTATCAGGATGCTGCTAATCAAATTCCGTTTGTAAATAGTTTTCAGGATAACACCAATATTTTCTCACGCTGGCAGGGGCAAATAGGAATTAGATATATTTTTAATTAAAATAGATTTTTACAATTAGCAAGAAGCCGTCTCAATAATTTGAGGCGGCTTTTTATTTTGCATATTACTAATTACATATAACTTATTTTCGCCATCCCCATTTTAAAAATTCAGGAAATGCCTTACTC
>JBPCQG010000180.1:0-6473 GCA_050998315.1 Chitinophagaceae bacterium | reverse complement strand
ACCGGGGCATAAACACTTACAGACCTTCCTGTTTGTGCTGTACTCATTACAATTGTCCCCGTTCGTGCAATTAAATATTCACAGGTAGTTATTGAAGCATCGCAGTCAGCCAACGTGGATTTATCTATTTGGTAGGGCGCGGAATGAGAAATTATCTGAAATAATTTTTCTTCATTGCAATAAATATTTTCCCATTTTTTTTCTGTTAATAGCTGTTGTAATTGTTTTGAAAGATCCGTCTCATTTACACAAAAGGCAAATTTGCCAAGCAGTCTCGTAAATTCCTCCGCAAACTGAACTTCCAGATCGTCTGTCTGTGGCTGATATACAGATTTATTGCCCTCGCTTTTTGGAAATGGAACAGGCACCGGATTGCTCAGTGCCTGACGTATTTTTTTTAAAATGTTTTCTTTTGAAGAAGATACTTTCATAATGATAATTATGCCGGAGTAGATACAACACCGGGCATTGGATCTTCTATAACTGCATCTTTCGGGTTATCAATAATATCCAATGCTTTCTTTTCTTCGTAAGGACGCTTACCAATTAAGGCCTCCACATCACTTTTAAACAAAACTTCTTTTTTTAATAATTCCTTTGCAAGTATCTCTACCTCCTGCTTATGTTTTGTAAGTAATTCTTTTGTTCTTTCATATGCCTCTTCAACCAGTTTGCGAACTTCTTCATCTATCATCTTACCGGTTTCTTCACTGTAAGGTTTGGTAAACATATTTTCCTGCTGCGGATCATAAAAACTTATGTTACCAACTTTATCATTCATACCATATACAGTAACCATGGCATATGCCATTTTTGTTATTTGCTGAAGATCATTACTTGCCCCGGTAGAAATCTTTTTAAAAAATATTTCTTCTGATGCTCTTCCACCCAGTGTCATGCACAGTTGATCATTCAACTGATCAGTATTATACAGATACTGTTCCTTCGGGGTGTATTGAGCATAACCCAAAGCAGCTGTACCTCTTGGTACAATAGTAACCTTTAATAAAGGATATGCATGCTCAAGAAACCATCCGCAAATTGCATGTCCTGCTTCGTGATAAGCTATGATCTCTTTTTCTTCAGGTAATATTATCTTGTTTTTCTTTTCCAATCCTCCGATAACTCTGTCAATAGCATCCTGGAAGTCGCTCATATCTACTGCATCTTTCCCTTTTCTTGCTGCAATAAGTGCAGCTTCATTACAAACGTTAGCAATATCAGCTCCGGCAAAGCCTGGAGTTTGTTCAGCAAGCTTATGAATATCGAGTGTTTGAGAAATTTTTATAGGAACCAGATGTACTTTAAAAATTGCTTCACGACCAACTAAATCCGGACGATCAATTGTAATTTGTCTGTCAAATCTTCCCGGCCTTAACAGGGCACTATCCAAAACATCTGGCCGGTTAGTTGCAGCTAGTATTATGATGCCGATATCAGTTCCAAAACCATCCATTTCTACCAGTAACTGATTTAAAGTATTTTCCCGTTCGTCATTGCTCATCATCATATTTTTTCCTCTTGCACGTCCGATGGCATCTATTTCATCAATAAAAATTATACATGGCGCCTTTTCTCTTGCCTGTTTAAAAAGATCTCTTACGCGGCTGGCGCCCACACCAACAAACATTTCAACAAAATCACTTCCGCTAAGGCTGAAAAAGGGAACCTGTGCTTCTCCTGCCATTGCTTTTGCCAGCAAAGTTTTACCTGTACCCGGGGGCCCTACAAGTAATGCACCTTTGGGAATTTTACCACCAAGTGCTGTATACTTTTTAGGATTTTTTAGAAAATCAACAATTTCCATTACCTCTACCTTGGCTTCGTCCAAACCTGCTACATCTCCAAAGTTTATATTTACCCTGGTACCTTTATCAAATAAAGTTGCTTTTGATTTACCGATATTAAATATCCCTCCGGGTCCACCGCCACCGCCAGATCCGCCAACCTTACGCATCATGATAATAAATAAAAATGCTATCAATAAAATAGGTAATAGTGTGCTAATGATCTGCCCGAACAATTCTCCTTCATCATCATATGTAGTACTGAATGATTTTATTGTTGGATTTTCCTGCCTGAAATTTTCCATCTGCTCTGTAAAATTCTTATCATCACCGATGGTAAAGTATAATTGTGGAGGGTCAACTTTTCCGATTGTTTCCAATTGCCCTCTTTTTAAAATTCTATTATATACAGCCGGCTTATTACTAATACTATCTTTACTTACTGATACTCTTACTATTTTTTTATTTCTGATGATCTTGATCTCGTTAACGTCTCCTTGCGTCGCCAGTTCTTTAAATGCTTCAATATTAGTTTCAACACCAGTAGTGGATACACCTCTGAATAAATTATAACCTACAATTGCTGCGAATATCAATCCGTATATCCAATACACATTAAAACGCGGACGTTTTTTAGGGTCTTCATCAGTTCCTGGAAGATTATTAGGATTAATCTTTCGGGGAGTTTGTTTTTTAAAATCTTGCTGTGCCATATCTACTTTTCTTGCGATATTTATTTGGGGATAATCCTGCTATTGCAGGAGTTATATGTTTTTAAAGTTATTTATTTAAGTTCATATGCTCCATTGCAGGCCCGTCGCTCCACATTTCTTCCAGTTCATAAAACTTTCTAGGTTCGGTTAACATAATATGTACAACCACATTTACATAATCTATCAATATCCATTGTTCACCCTTTCTTCCCTCATGTTTATATGGTAATTCGCTACAGTTTTTTTTAACTTCAATTTCTACAGAATCTGCAATAGCTTTTAATTGGGTATTGTTTGTGGCTTCGCATATGATAAAAAAATCGGCCACAGCTTCCGGTATTTTACGAAGATCGAGACTTATAATTTTTTCACCTTTTTTTTCCTGTATTGCGTGGACAACAGTTTTAAAAATTTTGCTATTCCTGGTTAATTTTGTCTGACTTTTTTTTTTTCTGTTAGCCAATAGGGTTAAATTATTCAAATGTTATCCTTTTAAATTATTTCCCAGGAGATTGTCAACCCTTAGAAATAAATTTTATTCATGTAGATTGCAGCGTTTTATCTAACTTTTTCAACTGCAGGTTTTCATTCAAAAATACTAATTCTTTCCCATAATTCTTCCCAATCGTAAGCAATGGAATCCGCTTCTAATTCTTTTATAATTCTTAACAGTGTGGACAGCACCAACAACTATGCCATGGGATTTATTCGTGACGGCTTAGCAAAGAATGGATATGCCTGCTTTTCATATGAACAAACACATGGAAAAGGAAGAAGAGGAAAAACCTGGAATAGTGAAAAAGGAAAAAATATAGTATTGAGCATCGCAGTGAGAATGAGTTTTTTAACTGTGTACCAACAGTTTTATCTTAGCATTGCGGCTTCATTAGGATGTATGGATTTCTTTAAAAAACGTGCCGGTGATAAAACCAAAATTAAGTGGCCAAATGATATTTTTTGGAATGACAGGAAGGCAGGAGGAGTATTGATAGAAAATGTAATCAAGGCAAGTATTTGGCAGTGGGCGGTAGTCGGTATTGGGATGAATATTAACCAACACAATTTCAATATAAAAAATGCTTTTCCACCTGTTTCACTTAAACAAATAACAGGAAGAGAATATGATGTTATTGAATTGGCAAAAGAACTTCAAAAAGCAATAATGATACGATATAAGCAGTTAAAAAGTAATGATTTTGAAAAAATGCTCAATGAATATAATCAGAATTTATTTGGGTTAGGTGAAAAAGTAAAATTGAAAAAAGGTAATATTATTTTTGAAACAATAGTGAAAGGCGTATCTCCACAAGGAAAATTAATTACAAATGATGCATTGGAAAGGATATTTGATTTTGATGAAGTGGAGTGGGTGGGTAGGAAAGAGTGAGGGTAAAAAAAGATAAAGGCAATATGGTACTATTTCTTTCTTAATTTTCTTTTTTCTCTACTATCCCTGGCCCTCAGCTTTTTTTGCTTCTACTTCATACTTATTATTATAGTATCCATGCCTTATATTTTCCCATAAATATTTTATTATAAAAAGTAAATAACCATTTTGTTGAAATTGCTTTACATGACATAACTCATGCTTAACCCACTTTTCATTTAGTAAGAATTGTTTTTTTGAAGTTTTATGAAGATGGATGGTTTTACCAATTACTATCGCAACTTCATCTGAACGAAGTTTTCTTGCTGCAAATTTTGCGATCCACGAATTCTCTTTGATAAAATACTCTGCCATTAATTATTGGGTGCTCCGCTGTTTATCCAGCATATAATTTTATTTTTTTGATCAGTAGTTAATGATCCTGTTTGCGGCATAAGTCCTGCTTCTACTTGAGATTTAATATTTGATCTTTTCACGAAAATTTTATTATAATCAGTTAAAGGTCCGCCGGTATTGGTGCTGCCGGATGCGTGACAATTGGAATTAATGGCACAGGTAGCATTTATAATAGGCTGCACATCTGCAGCAAATTTACTCAACAAACCTGAGCAGGGATCTACCGGTGGGGGATTACCTCCTCCACCGCCTTTGCTGCAACTGGTAATAAGAAAAATAATACAGATAAAGGCAGATATAAAGGTTATTTGTTTTTTCAAAATATAGATTAAAATAATATTTACGTAAGATGCTTTTTATTTGTCAATTGCTTCCCACGCCTTTAAAATTTCTTCTGTATGCATTTTTGATTTCGGCTTTCTGAATATTTTTTTGATAATGCCTTTTTCATCTATTAAAAAAGTGGTACGATGCAATCCCATATATTTTCTGCCATATAAATTCTTCTCTCCCCAAACTCCATATTTATCAATTATTTTTTTGCCATTATCTGCAACCAGAGTAAAGGGAAGATTAAATTTTTGCTCGAACTTTTTATGCTTTTTTTCATCATCGGGGCTAACGCCTAATACAATTATTCCTTTTTGGTTTAATAACGAATAATTATCCCTGAGATTGCATGCTTCAACAGTGCAGGTTGGAGTATCATCTTCAGGATAAAAATACAGCACAACTCTTTTCCCATTAAAATCATTTAATGAAACAGATTTTCCATTCTGATCTATGGATTTAAATCCCGGGGCTTTTTCCCCTTCTGATAATTGACTCATAAGTATTATTTAACAGTTATATTGATGAACTGTTTTCAATCTTTCGCCCGAAATGAAGAAGTCAAATAGTCTAACCATTAGAATTATCTTGTAAAATGAAAAACCTTCACAGTTTTATTTCCTGCTTCATCCTCTACCCTAACATTTAACTCATGATTTCCCGGAGGGCACATCTCATCAAATTTATAAATAAAATTTCTGCCTTTATCATTAGTAAAACGCAGCCATTTGCCATCAAGTTCTGCCCGAAAGTTTTTTATTTCCTTCATGTTATCGGTTACGGTAAAAATAATTTGCGATGATCTTGAAAGATTTGCATTTTCTCTTAAACCTATTGGAGAAATTACAGGAGGAACATTGTCAATAAGTAATTGAAAATTCCCAAACTCTCTGAATTTACCTGTGAACCATTCTCCCCGTTCGACCGGGTCATCCGGGCGGGCATCCTTTTCTGGTTTTACTACATCCATTTTACCGCCCCATGTTCTTTGCATAATTATTTTATCAGTATCAATATTTTGCAAAGATTTATCAACTTTTATTTTTACTGTATAATAGCCATGAATAGGTACCAGACCAGTATGAATAGAATGTAATTCCGAAAAAGCCTGCGGTGTTGTTGAGGCTTTTTTTACATAAGTAAAATTGATAGAATCATACAGATCATTTTCTCCAAGTATCACCTGTACATCTTCTCTTTCAAACACATTAACAAAACCGGGACTAAATTTTTGGTTAGAAGATAAATCAGGCTTGTATTTATTTTCATTTATCATTCCTCGCTTTATTGCGAATTCTAAAACAGAAGTGTTACCATAAGCATCTTTCACTTCTACATTTATTTGATGAACGTTATCATCTTCCAAATTAATTATGCCATCACTTTCAAAATCTTTGTATACACCTTCAGCATAGCCGGGAAGCCTTGAAAGATGTTCCACATAAGGCCCGCCGCCTGCTTTTAATTTGTAATCAATATGAGCATTCAGATTTCTGGTTTCATCATAAGAAATATTATCTAACTGAAATCCGGATACAGGCACTTCCTCATTATATAACACAGCTTCATAAATTCCATTTGGATTTGCTGAACCTGTGTATTTATCAACTGCAGATATTCCGAAACTAACTTTATCTGTATTTACTATAATAATTGGAGATGTAGGAATGTATTTTCCCCGCCCGACTGCGTCATCCCCGCCCGACCGTGTCATCCGGGCAGGCAGGCGGGCATTCACTTTTTTAAGTGCATATAATTTTGGTGTTTGAGAATATGTACTTATGCATCTGTCGTACAGTGCTAAGCGTATTAATGTTGGGGGTATATTATCAGGTATAGGAAACCCAAACAATGAAGGAT
>JBPCQG010000031.1:0-8218 GCA_050998315.1 Chitinophagaceae bacterium | reverse complement strand
TGATCTTAGTGATTGCGTTGAATTTACTGACAGCCTGAAAAATACTTTAGTACACCAGGGGTTGTTTCAGGAAGCTTTGAGCTACGACAAATTACGCGATAGCCTAAATAACGAAATGGCACGCCAGGCGGACAAAGAAGATATTACCCGCCAGGAAGTTGCTGCTCTTGAAAAAGAAAAAGAAATGCAAGCTTTGCAAGAGGAAAAGGAAAAGAACCAGCGCCATAATTTACAATACCTTGGAATTACTTTTGGCGTAGTTGCTTTATTTATTTCATTGTTGGTAATGGGTATTTTTAAAGTATCGCCCAGAACAATTAAAATTTTAAGCTTCTTCAGCTTTCTCCCTCTTTTTTGAATTTATATTTTTGATTTTTAAAAAACAAATTGCTGTGATAACTAATGGCGAACCATGGATGGATCTTGCATTTATGGTATTGCTTGCTGCTGTTATGGTGCCACTTCATCACTGGGGTGAGCATAAGGTAGTAGCGTATTTAAGCTCTAAAAAATTCTCTTTTTCCGCATTAAAAACTTCAAAGCACCGTACTGCATCCAAAAAACAAATTGTGAATGAAAGCTGAGAAAAAATAAATGGAATAACTAAATTTTCTCCATCTCTTCCCTCACAAAATCCATCAGCTCTTTGATATTACCAGGAGAGAAATCGAATTTTAAACCTGCGGCTTGATACAGTTGCGGTAGGGTTTTGGTGCCGCCAAGTGATAAGGCATTCATATAATTATCAAGTGCTTTTTCAGGATCTTTTTTATACTGCATCCACATACCAATTGCACCAAGTTGTGCAATTCCGTATTCTATATAATAAAAAGGCACTTCAAATAAATGCAGTTGGCGTTGCCAGGCATTTTCACGATATTTCTCAAGCCCGCTGTAATTAATTACATCATCAGAAAACTCATTTAAAATTTCCATCCACCTATTATTTCTATCTTCTGCACTATGGTCCGGATTTTCATAGATCCAATGCTGGAATTTATCTATTATAGCAATCCATGGAAAAATAGTGATTGTTCTTTCAAGCTGATGTTCTTTTGCTCTTTGCAGTTCTTCTTTGTTATCAAAGAATACTTCCCAATGATCCATGCTAAAAAGCTCCATTGCCATGCTGGCAACTTCTGCAATCTCCATGGGATACTCTTTAAAAGCATTGAGCTCTAAACTATGCGTAAGAAAAGATTGAACAGCATGACCACCTTCATGTACCATTGTTGTTAGGTCATGCATTTGCCCGGCAGCGTTCATAAAAATAAACGGGGCGCCACTTTCAGCCAGTGGACAATTATACCCTCCCGGCGCCTTACCCTTCCTGCTTTCCAGGTCAAGATGGTTCATTGTATTCATCTGCTGCAGGCATTCACCAAAAAATGGTCTAAGCTGTGTAAAGCAATCAATTGATTTATTAATAAGTTCTTCAGAAGTTTTAAATGGGGTTAAAGGAGGAGTTCCTTCCGGCTCAGCTTCCACATCCCATGGACGAAGATCATCAAGCCTTAATTTATTTTTTTTCTTTAGATAAATCTTATTTATAAGAGGAAGCACGTGTTGCTGAACTGCGTCATGAAACTTAAAGCAATCTTCTTTTGTATAATCAAATCTTCCCAACTCTTTAAACCGGTAATCTCTATAGTTTTTAAAGCCCGCATTTATTGCCTCCTGGTGTCGCTTTTTAATTAGCTGTGTGTACAGATCGTTCAATACATCCTTATCCTGCAGTCCTCTTTCATTTATCTTTCTGTAAACTTCTTCCCGCAGATTCCTGTCGTGACTTTCCAAAAATTTGGCTGCCTGTTGCAAAGTATATTCCTCCCCGTTTACCTCTATCATCATCTTACCACAAACAATTCCGTATTGCTGCTGCATTACCGCTAACTCTGATTGTAGTTGAATATTTTCTTCCCTAAAGAGTTCAATATTTTTTTTAACTGAACGCAGGTAGGTGAAATATTTTTCCGGTTCCAATTCTTTTGTAAACTGAGAATTAATTAGTTTCTTGTTCAAAGCATCTGCATAGGGCTGAATCTTTGGCTGTATTTCCATACAGAAAAAATTAAATGCTTCTTCAAGATTTTTATCTGTTGTATCACACGTCATCTTTATCTGCCGCCAGCATGCATCTTCGTTAATTACAGCTTCCAGCTCACTTATATTTTTAAGCCACTTACCTAAATCTTCTTTTGAATTAATTTTCCTTTCAAGAAGTTCTTTAAAATAAGGCTCAATGGTTTCCCATTTATCTACCACCAGATCTTTTGGCAAAAAGTTTCGCTCTATTTTTTTTATATCTGCGGATGTATTCATAGTTAATAAATTATAACGTCATTGCGGACAAAGCGAAAGCAATCTCATTTAAGAAATTCTAATGTTGGATTGCTTCGTCGTTCTTCCCCGCAATGACGTATTGAGTTTTTACTTGCTATTTTTTTCTGATTCTTCCTGCGGAACAGGGGTCTCATTTTTTATCTCTTCAATTACACTTCCACCTTCAGTGTTATCTTCTTCATTTTCAGATTTTTGTTTTATCTCTATATTATTTTCTGTTACTATGCTATACCATTTTATTATTTTCCTCATATCACTTGCATATACCCTTTCAAAATCAAGATCGGGATAAACTTTTTCGAAATAGCTTTTTAATTCTTTGCCGTCAGCTTTTGCATCGGGCAGCGGTTCCTTACTGTTTTTTATCTCTTTAAAAACTTCAGCTAAAACTGTATTGTCTTTCACTGTATAAATTTCAATACTTTCAAGATGGGAGAAGTTATGTACACGGCTGCTCACAAATTTGGTGCTTTTATCTTCCAATGATTTTACAACTGCGCCATCCGCTTTTGAGGCTACCAGCTCATACAGTCCGCTTAAACCTGTTACAGAAATGATTTTACTATAGTCCATATCAATTTTTTTATAGGCTGCAATTTAAATCACAACAGCGTAAACTAATTACAAAATATTTAGCGAGGAAGGCTTTTTGCACTAAACTTTCCCCTTTTTACATAGTCTTTACACCCAACTATATCAGAAAAAATCTTTTTATATCATGAAAATCTTAACCCCGGGATTTATTTCTTTTTTATTGCTTTTCTTTTTTAATACAGCTAACGCACAAACTGTTAAAGGTGTTTTGACAGATGAAAATGATAAAACCCCACTAATTGGTGCAACTGTAAAGCTTATTAATAGGCCTGATTCTCTAAACCAGGACACTTCAATAGCTTATACAACCGTCAGCAATAAAGATGGCGTATTCATTTTTGAGAATGTTACACCAAAATATTATCGCCTGTCCGTCTCTTCTGTTGGGTTGGGGGCATTTCAAATGACTATTAGAGTAAAAGACACTGTAGTAACTGATCTTGGAAATATTCCCATCTCCAAAACTACCCGGATATTAAATGAAGTTTCTGTAACATCCATTGCACCCCCTGTAAAACAGAAAGTAGATACATTAGAATATGCTGCAAGCCAGTTTAAAGTGAACCCCGATGCCAATGTGGAAGACCTTATAAAAAAGATGCCCGGTGTTACTGTGGATAAAGCCGGTACGGTTACCGCACAAGGGGAGCAGGTAAGAAAAGTTACTGTAGATGGCAGGGATTTTTTTGGTGATGACGCCACGGCTGCTTTACGGAATTTACCCGCTGAAATAATTGATAAAATACAGGTTTTTGATAAGCTTAGCGATCAGGCAGCTTTTACAGGCTTTGATGATGGCAGCTCTCAAAAAGCAATTAATGTAGTTACAAAAGCCAATATGCGAAATGGACAATTTGGAAGAATATATGCAGGATATGGAACTGATGAGCGCTATTCAGCAGGAGGTAATGTGAGTTTTTTTAAAGATAACCGCAGGCTATCGTTTGTTGGTTTATTTAATAATATTAACCAGCAGAATTTCTCTTCGCAAGATCTATTAGGTGTCACCAGCAACAGCGGAGGAGGAGGTGGCCGTGGAAACTTTGGTGGTGGTGGAAACCGCGGCAGTGGACAGGGAGCACAGGGAGGTCGTGGAAATTTTGGCGGCGGTGGAAATTTTGGCGGAGGACAGCAAAACTTTTTAGTGGGACAGCAAAGTGGTATAAGCAAAACCAACGCTATCGGAATTAACTATTCTAACCAGTTTGGGAAAAAACTGACATTAACCGGGAGTTATTTCTTCAATAATACCAACAACGCTAATAGCCAGCTAACAAATACGCAAACAAAAATAAATCCCGATACCACCATTTATTATACAGAAAACAGCGTGTCATCAAGTACTAATTATAATAACAGGATCAATTTGAGATTAGAGTATAAAATAGATTCAAATAACTCATTAACTATTTCGCCAAGCTTAAATTTTCAAAAAAATAATAGTTATAGCAAAGCCGATGCACAACAGGCATATAGCAATGACTTTTCTCTTGGCAATATGCTTAACCAATCTTCCAGCAATTATAATACTGCTACTTCAGGTTATAATTTTAATAATACCATTTTTTACAGGCACTCATTTCCCAAAAGAGGCAGAACCATTTCAGCGGGAATTAATACAAGTATGAACCACAGGCTTGGCGAGACCTACTCAGTATCTGATTTTAAATTTTTTAAAAACAGCCTGTCAAAAGATTCTTCATCAAACCAGTTTACAGATAATCTTACAAATGGATACACACTTTCAGCAAATCTTTCCTATACTGAACCTGTTGGCAAAAAAGGACAATTACAATTAAACTATAATCCCTCATACACAAAAAATAAGGCTGACCAGAAAACATATCAATACGACGTTACAGTAAAAAATTACACCATCTTTGATACAAGGCTTTCTAATAAATTTGATAATACATACACTACACAAAACGGCGGAGTTACCTACCGGGTTGGTGACAGGGATAATCAATTCTCAGTAGGAGCAAGCGTTCAAAGCTCTAATCTTCAAAGTGACCAGATTTTCCCAAAAACCATTTCGGTAAATAAAACGTTTACTAATATTTTACCTAACCTGCACTTAAGGAGAAAGGTTTCTGCGACAAGCAGCATCAACGTGTTTTTCAGAACAAATGTGAATGCACCCTCTGTTACGCAGCTACAAAATGTAGAGAATGTTACCAATCCTTTAAGATACAGTACGGGGAACCCTGACCTTAAGCAGCAATACACAAGCTCTTTGGTAACCCGTTACACCTTTACTAATACCATAAAAGGGCAAAGCTTTTTTGCAAACCTTTTTATACAGAAGGCAAATGATTATATATCGAATGCCAGTTATATAAATTTCAGAAAGGATTCTATTTTGCCCTCGGGTACAAGATTAGACACAGGTGTTTATTTAATTAAACCTGTAAACTTAAGCGGTTACTGGAACGTTCGTTCATTTTTAACTTACGGCTCACCGATTAAATTTATTAAATCTAACATTAACTTAAATGCGGGTGTTAGCTACAGTAAATTACCGGGTCTTACCAATAACGTAAAGATCATTACCGATAATTATACATACAGCGGGGGTGCAGTTATATCGAGTAATATAAGCCAGTATGTGGATTTTAATTTATCTTATAATACAAGCTATAGTATAATTCAGCAGCAGCGTAATAATGATTACAATACCCAGACCATAGGAGCACAATTTAATTTGTTATCAAAAGCCGGGTGGTTCTTTCAGAATGATCTTAATCGCCAAAGTTATAATTATAAGAGTTCCACACCTGACCAACATTTTTTACTATGGAATATGGGAGTAGGTAAAAAGTTCCTGAAGGAACAAAAGGGGGAATTAAAGTTTTCAGTATTTGATCTTTTAAAACAAAATAAAAGTATAAGCCGAACGGTTACTGAAATATATGTTGAAGATATCCAAAGCCAGGTGTTGCAAAGATATTTTTTACTAACCTTCGCTTATAAATTGAAGAATTTTGGAACTGCAGCAGCAAGAAATATGGATAACAGGCAACGGGAAGAACGTGGCCTTAATTAGTAATTATTCAGGTGCCGTTAGTATCTTTATTTTTTAACTGCATATGAATATTGTAGAAGTAATTGGCAAAAAGACAATTAAAGAATTTCTTGAACTTCCGCGAAAGCTATATATAAATGATCCCAATTTTATTTCCCCCCTTGATAAAGATATAGAAGCCGTATTTGATCCTAAGCTTAACAATTTTCATTCGCATGGTAACATTAAGCGATGGATAGTAACGAATGATATACAGGAAACAGTGGGCCGCATTGCAGCATTCATTAATCATCAAAAAAATAAAAACCCTGAGTTTATAATTGGCGGTATTGGTTTTTTTGAAAGTGCAGATGATGAAAAAATTGCATTTAATTTATTTGATACGGCAAAGCAATGGCTTCAACATAATAATGCACAGGCAATGGATGGGCCAATAAACTTTGGCGAAAATGATAAATACTGGGGCTTACTTATCGAAGGTTTTGTTCCGCCAAGCATGGGGATGAACTATAACCCTCCGCATTATCAAAAAGTTTTTGAGGAATATGGATTTGTAAAACTATACGACCAATATACAAATGTTATCCAGGTTTCAAAACCTTTTCCTGAGCGGTTCTCAAAGATCGCAGATTGGATAGCTAATAAACCTGAATATAAATTTGTTCATTTTGAAAATAAAAGTTTTGAAAAATTTGCAAAGGATTTTCAGGAGATTTATAATGATGCATGGAGTGAGTTTGAAGATTTCACTCCTATACAACTTGATACCTTAAAAGAGTCTTTCAGGGAAATGAAACCAATTGTTGATGAAAAAATAATATGGTTTGCATACTTCCACGATGAGCCGATTGCTTTTATACTTGCATTGCCTGATATAAATGTTTTATTGAAATCATTTAAAGGCAAATTGAATTTGTGGAATAAGCTCCGGTTTTTTTTGAAATTGAAGACTACTACCATAGACCGAATACGATTTATTGTTATGGGATGTAAAAGAAAATATCAAAATAAGGGAATTGAAAGCGGCATGATAAAGAAAATACAGGTTGAGGTGCTTCCCAGGAATACAATTAAAGAAGTTGAGCTTGCATGGGTAGGAGATTGGAATACTAAAATGATCGCCATTCATGAAGCAACAGGGGCAACACGAAAAAAAGTTCATCGCACTTACCGATACACATTTGTCTGAACCCAGATTTGGGTGGTTTTCGGATTAAGAAGAAAATAATAATTTATACGTCAATCATCATTCTTCTCTCTAAATATTTATTTTGCATTTATTATTTAAAATTAATTAGTCCAAAATTTTTTAACCCGGGGAAAGAATAATGGAATTATTAATCCCATTAATCTTTTAATCCTATAAATCATGGTTCAGACAAATGAAATTAGTTTCTTACTTTAAAGACGGGCAGGATCAATTAGCAATTTTAGTTGATGGATTATTATATGATACTGACCTGATGCATCCTGATCTGCCGGTTAGCATGTCAATGTTTTTAAATTATTGGGAAGATGTTTATCCGCTGGCATTAGGTGTGGAACGAACAATAAAAGAAGGAAACGTATCACTTCAACAAGGTGTATCTATTGATGAAGTTGAAATTTTAGCTCCTGTACCTCATCCTACGAGTTGCAGGGATGGCTATGCATTCCGGCAGCATGTCGCTGCGGCAAGACGTAACCGGAAAGTTGATATGATTTCTGAATTTGACCAGTATCCCATTTTTTATTTTACAAACCACCATAGTATCCAGGGACCGGGAGAAGTTGTTTGCATGCCTGATCATTTTGAGAAACTTGATTTTGAATTGGAGGCTGCCATTGTTATTTGTAAGCCGGGTAAAAATATAAAAGCTGAAGAAGCTGATGCATACATCGGCGGCTATATGGTGATGAATGATTTTAGCGCCAGAAAATTGCAAATGGAAGAAATGTTATTAAATCTTGGACCGGCAAAAGGAAAAGATTTTGCAACTACTATAGGGCCAATGCTTGTTACGCCGGATGAGTTGGAAGAATTTAAAGTAGAATGCAAACCTGGTCACACAGGTAACGCATATAATTTATCAATGAGATGTTGGGTGAATGAACTGCAAGTTAGCGAAGGGAATTTAGCTGATATGGATTGGACGTTTGCAGAAATTATTGAAAGAGCTTCTTACGGTGTCCAATTATTTCCCGGGGATATTATAGGGAGCGGAACAGTTGGAACAGGTTGCTTTTTAGAACTAAATGGCACAGGTAAATTGAATG
>JBPCQG010000472.1:0-2963 GCA_050998315.1 Chitinophagaceae bacterium | reverse complement strand
TTAGGTATATATGCAATATGTGCCTTTCCAAAAAAGGGTACCATATGATGCTCACACATGCTGTAAAGCTCAATGTCTTTTACAACAATCATCTCACTTATTTCTTCATGAAATTTCGCAGAATTCAAAATCGCGTGTGCATCCTGCTGGTAACCCTGTGTTATAAATTGCATTGCCTTTGCAATACGCTCAGGTGTTTTAAGCAATCCTTCTCTTTCAGGATCTTCACCTAATAACGCAATACTTTGTTTATAATTTTTTTTAAGAGCATTAGTAGTTTCTTCATCAAAATGCTCAGTTCTTTTATAGCCCATTTTTTATTTTTTAGTTTACCGGGTATTCAACAAAATTTCTTTCAGTTTCGTAAAGCCTTATTTGCAGGTCAAATTTCTTATCGATTTTTTCTCTTAGAATATTATAAATAACAATGGCAATATTTTCTGCTGATGGATTCAGATCTTTAAATTCCTTTGTATCAAGATTAAGGTTTTTGTGATCAAATCTTTGCAGAACATTTTCTTTAATTAGGTCGCTCAGCATTTTAAGATCTATCAGGTAACCTGTTTGCGGATCAGGCTCACCAACCACTTTCACAATCAGGTCATAATTATGACCATGATAATTTGGGTTGTTACATTTACCAAACACTGAAATGTTTTTTTCATCACTCCATGCAGGGTTGTGCAACCTGTGTGCCGCATTAAAATGTTCCTTTCTAAAAACTGCAACTTTATTACTCATTTCTTAAAGATAAATTATCCACCAAAATACTCTACATAAATTCTTGGTGTTTCGTACAATTTAATACAATGTAATTGAACTTGTTTTGGCAACTCAACCTGTAATTGTTGCCAAATACCTTTAGCCAAATTTTCTGTAGAACATATTTGTCCCTTTAAAAAATCGACTTCTACGTTTAAGTTTTTGTGATCCAGTTTGTCGAGGATATGTTCTTTTATAGACATGCTTAGTTTTTTTGCATCAAGCAAAAACCCTGTGTCGCTATTTACTTCTCCCTTTATGGTAACAAACAACTCATAATTATGTCCATGCCAATTATCATTTGCACATTTACCAAATACCTCCTCATTCTTCCCCCTGTCCCAATCAGGATTATAAAGCTTATGAGCGGCGTTAAAATGTTCAACCCTTGTTAAGTATACCATTGAGGCTTGAGAAAATTTTCTCAAAGGTAACAGAGAAAACTAAAGTGTGCTTTCTTAAACCGAAATTGCATTATGAAGATATTAGTTATTGCTGCTACGCAACAGGAAATAGCTCCTTTTGTAAAGTTGAACTATCACTGCGAAGTTTTGATTTGCGGAGTAGGAATTCCATCAACAGTTTATCATCTTACTAAAATATTATTACAGGAAAAATATGATGTGGTAATACAGGCAGGGATAGCCGGATCGTTTTCGAAGAAAATAAGAAACGGAGAAGTTGTAGTTGTGGAACAAGAAGCATTTGCAGATATTGGCGTTGAAGAAGGCAAAAAATTTAAAACGATTTTTGAAATGGGTTTGTGTGATAAAAATGAATTTCCTTTTAAAAAAGGATGGCTTATTAATACTTCTAAAGTTTTACAAATATCACACTTAAAAAAAGTGAAGGCAGTTACCGTAAATAAGCTAAATGACACGAAAAAAAAAGCGAAGCAGCTAAAAAATATTTTTAATGCCGAAATAGAAAGTATGGAAGGTGCTGCCTTTCATTTTGTTTGCATGCAGCAAAGTATTCAATTTTTACAAATCAGAAGCGCATCAAATAAAGTAGGTGAAAGAGATAAAAAAAAATGGCAAATAAAAGAAGCCATTATAAATCTTAATCGGGAATTAGAGAATGTGATTGACTCAATTAATAAACAATGAAATTAACACTTGGATTTTCTCCATGCCCGAATGATACTTTTATTTTTGATGCATTGGCAAATAATAAGATTGATACCGGAGGGCTGGAGTTTGATATTATATTGGATGATGTAGAGAAGCTGAACCAACTTGCACTAAAAAAAACATTAGATATTTCCAAGATCAGCTATGGAGTTTTACCGCTATTGTTAGATAACTATCTTGTATTAAACAGTGGCAGCGCTTTAGGCAATGGCGTAGGCCCCATTTTAGTCTCCAATAAAAAAATAAGTACTGAAGAGATTAAAAATTATACGGTAGCAATCCCCGGCGAGCACACGACTGCACATATGCTTTTTAACCTTGCTTACCCTGAAGCAAAAAATAAAATATTCCTACGTTATGATGAAATAGAAAATTTTGTTTTATCATCAAAAAGCAATAATGCAGCGGGTGTTATCATTCATGAAAATCGTTTTACTTATCAACAAAAAGGTCTTGTAAAAATTATTGATCTGGGAGAATTTTGGGAGAAAGAAACGGGATATCCAATTCCTTTAGGAGGAATTGTTGCCAAAAGAAATATTGATCACACATTATTGAAACAAATAGATAGTTTAATTAAAAAAAGTATTGAATACTCTTTCGGTAAGTATCCTGAGATAAGTGAATACGTTCGGAGCCATTCGCAGGAAATGGATGAGGAGGTAATGCGCAAGCACATTGATCTTTATGTAAATGATTATTCAACTGATTTGGGGGTAGAAGGCAGAAAGGCTATTCATCAATTGTTAAACGTTTACCAAAATATGAACACAGGTAAATTATACCAAAGCAGAGAAAGTATTTTTATCTAAAGAAAATTTGACTGAATGAGAATTTTACTTTTTACCTTTTCCTTACAGTTATTTTTTGTCAGCACCACTGTTTCTCAAACAACTAAAACAGAAGTACTAAAAGTATTTTTTGATTGCCAATCTTATGGCTGCGATTTTGATTACATACGCTCAGAAATAAAATGGGTAGATTTTGTAAGAGACCGTACTGACGCCAATATTCACATCCTTACGAGTTCTCAATACATAGATGGAGGAGGCGAAAAGATATTTATGA
>JBPCQG010000358.1:0-2555 GCA_050998315.1 Chitinophagaceae bacterium | reverse complement strand
AAATATAACAGTGCAGGATTTTATCTCACAAGATGTCATTCAATACAATTTATTTGATAACCGTATTCAGCAGGATAAGCTACGCAAGACCATGTATTTCATAAAAAATAAATATGGTAAAAATAGTGTGCGTAAAGCTTGTGAAACTATTGAACCTGATGTTATGAAAGATGCCATTGGCTTTGGCTCAGTAAAAGAATTAAATGCTGATATGGGATTAAACAATTTTTTGCTGGAGGAATGATTAATTATCTCTATTAAAAACCAGGAAGCTTTCAAAAACCTTCTTGGTTTAAACTCTTATCCTCTTACAATTTCAAAATCAATAAAAGGCGTTTCGGGCTTCTTTGTAATTACTACATTTTCTACCTTCGCTTTTTCAGGACCATTCTTACACCAGTTTATAAACTGCTGTAATCGTTCTTCATCGCCTGTAACAGTTGCTTCAACATTATTATTTATTGTATTTTTTATCCAGCCGGTAAGGTTGAGTTTGTCAGCAATTTTTTTAGAAGTTGCCCTGTAAAAAACACCTTGTACTTTACCTTTTATTAGTAAATGAATTGTAGGCATACATTTTTATTTTACAAAATCAAAAAGTGTTGCAGTAAAAATTCCTCTTTCCCGTTTCTTAAAGATGGCTTTCCAGTTTCCAATATATCTTATGAGTGATGGTACAAGGTGTGATCCAAATTTGGTTAGCTCTACCTGCATCTGAACATTAAAATCATATACTCCGGCATCATAGCTCAATGAATAATTGCGGGCAACAATTTCAAATGTTTTATCATTGAACCACGTTTTCATTTCATCTATCACCACATCACCTTTTCTGTTTTCTTTCGCTTTAATATTAAATATGTAGCAACTCGTTTTGTTATGTTCCTCCATGTCAATACTCATTTCATATTTATCATTCATGTCTTTATCAAAGATGGCAGTTTTGCCGCTGATAAAAGGAAGGCCGTTTATTTGCCTGCCGGGATTGAAGAATAACATTTTTAATTGTGCTTTATGTTTTTCCATTCCGCTTAAACCCTCTGTAGAAAGCTCTCTTCCTTTAATAATATTGTCTTCGCCGCATACAATTCCTTTTGTAAAAAAAAGTCCGGCATACATTTCACCCGTGTAATAATTAAAATTTTTATTTCCGTCGTAAATATCACCTGTTGCAGTCTCTTCCAAAACCTGCATACTTCTGCAATTATTGCTTCTAGTCTGTTTTATTTTACTTCTTAGCGATGCTTTTATGTCACCATCTTTATACACCATTCTTATATCATTTAAAGCAGTAAAGCCAACAATATGTAACGTACGGAATGCCTTATAAAAAGTAGTATCATTTCTTACCCGATCAATAAAAGCGGGGATATTTATTTTGTTATTGATAACAATTTCTGAAAGGGTAATAAGTTTTCCTTCAAAATTTATTGTGGTGTCTTTTTTTTGTGCCGTAAGAAAATGCGGCAGGAATAAAATAATAACGGTGAAAGATTGCCTTGACATGAGGGCAAAATTAGTTTATAAAATAGTTAAGGTAATATTTCAATCTGCGGTATAATCAAACCGGAGGATCAAGACCACACGAATCTTATTTAGAGAAAACCATTTTATAATCAACATTGATTTTCCCTTTTGTGATGTCATCAAGTCTACGTTTGAGTAGCTTTTTTTTCAATGGTATAAGCAGATCAATAAATAATTTGCCATCAATGTGATCATACTCATGTAAAATGACCCTTGCAGTAATTCCATTGTATGTTTTCGTATGTGGCTGAAAATTTTCATCTACAAAATCGATGGTAACTTCTTCTTTACGATAAATATCTTCTCTTATTTTGGGAATGCTAAGACATCCTTCATTATATGCCCATTCTTCACCATTTACCGAAGAGATATGTGCATTGATAAAAACACCTTTATATCCAGCATCATTTGGATACTCTTTCTTTTCTTCCTCATCCAGGCTTTCAATGATCTGGACACTATCCATTACAAATAACCTGACATCTTTGTTTATTTGCGGAGCTGCCAAACCTACGCCCTTGCTGTTATACATTGTCTCCCACATATCTTCAATTATTTTATCCAATTGTGGATAATCAGATGATATGTCTTTGCAAACCTTTCTTAAAACCGGTGAACCGTAACCAACAATCGGTAGAATCATATACACCCTCCAACTCCCTAAAGGGAGAATTTAATTTATAATAAAAAGGCAAATTTAAGAGTTACAATTTGTAAATTCCCCCTTTAGGGGGTTAAGGTGTTCCAGGATTGTCGGAGGCTAAATATTCCTGTAACATCATCGTGGCGGCAATTTCATCTACGGTTCTTTTATTCTGCCTGTCTTTTTTTTTCATACCCATATCGATCATTGCCTGCTTTGCCATTTTTGAAGTAAATCTTTCATCCACTTTTTTTACAGGAATTTTTGGAAATTCTTTTTCTAATTTTTTAATCATCTCTTTTACCAAAGGAGTTGCATGAGTATCTGAATCATCTAAATTTTTGGGATCACCAATTACAATCAATTCCACCTCTTCCTGCAAAAA